>CAZEKI010000099.1:599-2574 GCA_964512895.1 uncultured archaeon | reverse complement strand
ATTCTGGGCGGCGGTTCTAACTTTCTGGAACGAAAGGTTGTCGTGCTTCAGTACTTCTTTTGGAAGCGCTTCAAGGAACCAGAGGATGCCGGTTCCCTCCCAGTGATGCTCCCCGAAAGTTTCGTAGTCCATGAAAAGATTGACGTGGTCGCCGCCGACCTCCGAAAGCCAGGCCGCGTATTTTTCAGCTGTAAGCGGGTACTCGTCCCACCACTCCGCACTGAACCTGTAACCAACGTCGTCTGTCAGTTTCCTGTTTCTCAGCATGATTGAGTTCCCGTCCTCCGTAACAAAGTCCGGTTGAGTGTAATTGTAGTTCGGGCTTCTCCAGCCCAGAACTCTTGGAACGCCTTCAGTAAAGATGCCTTCATATCCTTCCTCGGCCGCTATCTTACCGATCTCGTTGTGGTAAATCAGTTCTGTATTCGTCATGACCTGCGGCTTTACGCCGAAGGTGTCGTTGAGTATTTCTCTATGTTTATTCAGTTGCCACCGGAACTCCTCCTTGTCGTTGAATAATCCGGCGAGAGAGTGGTAGTGTGCCTGCCCGATGAAGTCAATGGAAGAGTCGGGGAACTGGTTCAGCATGTCGATTAACTCTGGATGATACTGCTTGGCCTGTTCAATCCAGGAGCTTGAAATCGAGTAGTTGACCTTGAAGTCCCTGTCCTTTCCCTCGAATCTTTTCGCCTCGCGCAGGAGTCTCTCGGTCGCCGGAAAATAGCAGTTCTCTGCCACGTCCTTGAAAAAGTGCTCGTTCATGTCGTCGTCGAAGTAGCGTCCATACAGAGTGGATGCGTCGTCGTTGACGCCGTCCACTCTCAGTCTGTGCGGTTGGTGGACTTCGAATGACAGGGTTACGTGGGCCATGGAGAAAGATGTTGGACTCGCGTTTAAATCCACCACGGTCGTTAAAAATTCAGCTCAATGAACTTACTTTATGGAACTGGAAACCCGGGAAGTAGAGAATGGAACAGAAATAAGCGTTAAGACCGATGAAAAAGTCGCTGTAGTGGTTAAAGGCGACGAGGAGCGCATATATCTTCCCGGTCGAGAAGGTTCCGACTCCACGTACTACGCCGAGTCAACTTCCGGACTGGTCGAAACTGAAGAAGGTTACAGGACAGTTCACAGAGGAGAAATAGATGATATAGAAGTTCTAGGCTAAACTTTTGTAGACTTCAACCGTTTCCCCGGTCATGTCGTCCCAGCTCCTGTTTTCAAAATCCAGTTCTTCCTCTCTTTCCAGTGCGTCTTCAATACATTCTTTCAGCGAGTCGGAGTAGCCTTCCACGGAAATAATCGAGTCGCCCGCTATTTCCTCTGCCCCGCTACCGGTCGCCACAACGGGTGTATTTGACTCCAAGGCCTCGGTAATAGTTAGACCGAACGGCTCGTTGATGGAGGGCGAGACAAACACTTCCGCATCTCTATAGTAGTCTCCCAGTTCTCGAGAAGGTATGAAGCCGGTGAAGATTACCTGGTCTTCCAGGTCAAGTATTTCGACAAACTCTTTCAGGGAATCAGTGGTGTGGCCTTCGCCACCTATGACAAGAGTGGCTTCCTCTCCCTCTTCCACCAGCTTTTCGAAGGCGTAGATCAAATGTTCTATTCCCTTCTGCTCGGCGTGTCTTCCGACGTAGAAGATCATTTTTCTATTGATTCCATGTCTATCTTTGACATCGATGCCTGATGAGGAAGGAGTAGAGAAACCGTTGTAGATGACCCGGGATTTTCTATCGAATTCGTCTTCGATATCCTCTGCCAGCGACCGGCTCACAGAGATTAATTTATCGGCTTCTTCGACTGCAGAACGCTCCATCTTCTGTATATCTGGACTTGGTTCCCGCTGTCGCGAACTACTTAGGGAATGGAATGTGGAAACCCAGTTAACATCGGAATACTTCTTCGCCTTGAATCCTGACTCGGCTCCGAACCAGTCATGGGTGTGGACAATGTCGTAATCTTCAGCCAG
>CAZEKI010000099.1:0-589 GCA_964512895.1 uncultured archaeon | reverse complement strand
GATATCGGGTGCCTTTGTAACGTGTCCTCCCTGGTAAATGGCTTCGCGCGGGGCCACTCGCTGAAAAACCGGGTTTCCTGTCGGACTAGTCACGTCCTGGAGTTCCGACATGAGTGTTTGTCGGACAATGTCGTAATCTTCAGCCAGCTCCACCACTTTTTGACTTAGTCTCCGGGCCTGCTGGACCATATCTCCATCGCCAACTTCGACTCCGGTTATGTTCTCTCTTCCCGGCGACCTCTCTTTGGGAAGAATAAGCTCTACCTCAATATTATCTTCCTTCTCCAGTTCTTCGAATAGATGGGCGACGTGTATATCCAGCCCGCCGTCAATGTCTGGCGGAAAGCCCCAGCCGACCATCAGGATTTTCTGTTTCACAGCCAGAGTTTTCTCGAGAAAAGATTAATGGCTATACGATTCCCAGCGCCTGGTTGGTTTTCGACATCGCCTGGCGATTCATCTCAGAGCGCTTCAACAACTCGTCGACCGCCCGCTCGGCCCGGTCCGCTGCCACTTCACCCTGCTTCACGAGGCCCTGGATCGCCCGTTCGGCGGCAAACGTGACGATAGCCGGGACTGGACTGGGGTC
>CAZEKI010000098.1:0-2574 GCA_964512895.1 uncultured archaeon | reverse complement strand
ACCGGGGACAACTGCATCTTCAGTGCAGCGCTCTCCCAGGCTGAGCTACTCGGCCTCAGGTTACGCTCGCGGAAACTCGCAAAGAGTTTCCTGTGACGCACAAACTCCCTTAAGGAGTTTGGAGTCTGAGGACGCAATAAGCCATGCACAGCATGGCTTTCAGAGCATGTAGGACTTTTCGCCTATCATTTTTAATAATGAAACGTTGAACAGGGTTCTTCGAGGAGCGCTCATAAATCTTAGGTCTTAATACCGTATCATGACCGACGAATCGCGGGAGCACGTCCTGCCCGGAACCGAAGAAGGATACGAGGGAGAAAAAGTAGAGGGATACGATTTCAGAGGCGATTTCTCGCTGGAAGATATGCTGGACTCTTACGGCACAACAGGCTTCCAGGCCACCCACCTCAAAGAGGCTATCGACCTGGTAAAGAAGATGCGGGAGGAGGACGCAAAGATATTCCTCACCTTCACGTCCAACATAGTTTCTTCAGGACTCCGTGAGACGGTCGCATACCTTGCCAGAGAGGGCCTGGTCGATGTCATGATAACGACCTCCGGCTCAGTGACAGAAGACGTAATCAAGACGATGCATCCGTTCAAGATGGGTGACTGGGACGCAGACGAGACCGAGCTCCGCGAAAAAGGCATCAATAGACTCGGCAATATCTACGTCGAATCAGACGCATACGTCAAGCTCGAGGACTACCTGAACAACGAGTTCTTCCCTGACTTCTTCGAGGACGAAAAGATAAGAACGCCGACCGACGTGACCCGGGAGCTTGGGAAGGACTGCGATGACGAGAACTCCTTCCTTAACCACGCCGCGAGAAAGGATATACCTGTTTTCTGTCCCGCTTTAATCGATGCCGAGATAGGTGATTTCCTGTTCTACTACCGCCAGGAGCAGGACTCCGACATAGGCATTGAGACCCTAGACGACTGGGATTCGCTGATAAACGAGGCCATAGAGGCCGAAAAGACCGGACTTATCTGCGTGGGTGCCGGCGTCCCCAAGCACCAGGCCATCATGAGCAACCTTTTCCGCGGCGGCGCAGACTACGCGGTCTACATCTCCACAGGGATGGAGGGAGATGGCTCTCTTTCAGGCGCACCTCCGAAAGAAGCGGTTTCCTGGGGCAAGATCAAGTCCAGCGAGAACAACCACACGCTCGTCGAGGCCGAAGCCACTCTGGTATTCCCGCTTCTGGTAGCCGCGGCCTTTAAACAGGATATCTGACCGTCGCCGGAAACAGTTTTGCCCTTTTCCACTGCACAGTCATACGGTAAAGGACTTAACATTTTGCCGACAGACATGGACTGGGGATACTATGGAGTACGTCAAAGTGCAGGGCGAGAGTATACCGGCCCTGGGACTAGGTACCTGGCAGATGCAGGGAGCTGAGTGTCGAAAAGCTGTCGAAAACGCGCTGGAAATCGGTTACCGGCACATCGATACCGCCCAAGCATATGGCAATGAAGCACAAGTAGGTACTGCCATAAGCAATTCTGGTGTTGACCGTGACGATATCTGGTTAACCACCAAAATCTGGAGGACTAACTACAGGCACGACGACGTGATATCCTCGTTCCATCAAAGCCTGGAGAAGCTGCAGACCGACTATGTCGACCTCCTTCTGATTCACTGGCCTCACGATGCGATACCGTTCGAAGAGACCCTGGGAGCGATGGCTGAACTAGTGGAGGGCAGGAATGTCCGGAGCATCGGTATAAGCAACTTCTCAGCCTCGCAGATAGAGGAAGCTATCGACGTTTCCCAGAAGAAGATATTAACCAACCAGGTGGAGTACCACCCCTTCCTGGACCAGAGCGAGATACTTGAGAAATGCCACGAAAAAGACATGATGCTGACCGCTTACTCGCCGATAGCCAGAGGAGATGTTATAGGAAACGAGACGCTGAAACAGATAGGTGAACGGTATGACAAATCCGAGGCACAGGTATCGCTCAGATGGCTTATACAGCAGGACAATGTCTCGGCGATACCGAAGGCTGCCTCACGTGAACACCAGGAGGACAACTTTGACATCTTCGACTTCGAACTCAGCGACGAGGAGGTAAGACAGATTTCAGACCTGGCCGGAGATAGCAGGAAAGTTAATCCACGTTTCGCATCGTGGAACTGAGTCAGGACAGGAGCCCTGAGGGAACTGATTCAAGTTCTACTAGCTTGTCCTTTATGTTTTCCAGATGGTGGTCAAGTTGCATCGAGTCGATTTCGGACAGAGACACCCATTCGCCTTCCCGGGGTTCGCCCTCTATATTAACGATATACGGTTGCCAGAGGAATTCGCGGCCGTTTACATCGAAAGTAGACTTCAGCTTCTTCTGGTACCTTACTACCTCGGATTTACATCCTGTAACCTTCCGGGTTGCTCCAACTGCCGCATCAGCACATACCTGGCCAGAGACGTTCTTTACAGATGGTATAGACCACGTCTCCTCCTCAGCATCGAATATCATCAAAAGCTTTCCCCCGCGAACGACAAGACCACTAGAAATCTCTATAACAGACGTCATACAGTAAATTAGAACCGCTCACGTATAAAAGAA
>CAZEKI010000097.1:0-2684 GCA_964512895.1 uncultured archaeon | reverse complement strand
GCAGAGCGGTCGCCTGTAGAGCGACTTGTCCCCGGTTCAAATCCGGGGGTCGGGATACACTTTTACTTTCAGGTTTCTCAGAACTTTCGAACTGCTTCGTCTGGCAGTCGGTTCGGATACCGGGGTCGGCCGCCTATTTTCTCTTCATCCACCAGTTTAGGGCGGCATAGAAAAGAATTATCACGAAGGCTGCCTGGACTGCGTCGATACCGTAGTATCTCTGGAGAAGCGGCGGCACCGCCACAAGTCCAAGAATTAGACCAACCGCAGCTGCCAGAACAAGTGTCTGTTTCCTGTCTAGATCTCCAAGCCCCATGTGCTTTCTTCGGCCTCCATGTTTACAGAAGTGTCCGTTGAATACTTCAATCTACAGGGCCCGAGTTCTGGCATGGAGGAGTTCGACGTGGCAATGGCAGTAGTCCGGAACTCAGGACAGTTCCTCGCGCTGGAAAAGGCGGACGACTACAGAGACTATGAAAGGTACCGCCAGAACCCGCTCGAAACTGCTGGAGGCAAGATAGAGCAGGGGGAAGACCCTGTCAGAGCGACCGAACGCGAACTCATGGAGGAAACAGGGCTCAGGGCTACCTACGCTGGCCCCGATAGTTCTCCAGACAGCTGGAAATTCAGCGATAAACAACCCGGGAAGCTGATAACATTCTATCCGGTTCCCCTAGAGGCACAGGATAGAGAGGCAGAGCTGTCGGAAGAGCACTCTGATTTCTTCTGGTTAACTAGAGACAAGTTCGAGGAAAAGCTTTCAGAACACAACGTCGAGGGCCTGAAGAAAGTCCTTGGAGAGTTCGAGAAAGGATGACTGGTTTCCGGGAGCGATACTCTGAGTTCTTCAAGCAGCTGAACCCTGCTTTCTACGACCAGTCCCGTTTCGTCCCTGCCACCGGTCCAGACGACGCCGACTACATGCTTGTAGGAGAGGCACCCGGAGCCAACGAGGTCGAGGAAGGCGAACCCTTTGTGGGGAGAGCCGGAGAAGAACTTGACAAGGTGCTAGATAAGATAGGTGTCGAGAGAAGCCAGCTATACATCACCAACCTGGTCAAGATAAGGCCTCCGGACAACAGGGACCCGAAGCGTGACGAGATAGATGCCTGGCATCCTCTCCTCGAAAAAGAAATCGAGGACGTGAATCCCGAAATCATAATCACTCTGGGAAACTTTGCTTCTCGAGAGATGCTCGGCACGAAGAAAGGCATATCCTCGATACACGGCCGCATATTCTCACGGGAAGGCCAGAAAATCATGCCGACATTCCATCCTGCAGCAGTACTCTACGACAGGACAAAAGAATCAGAGCTGGAAGAAGACCTCCGGAAGGCGTTCGGCAAAGAAGATACTGGCCAGAGAACACTTGGAGATATCTAGCCGCGGAAACGGTCGTCGTACTCCTCTATCAGTAGCCTGGCGGTATCAGTGTATTTTTCTGCCGACTCGCCGAACTCGTTCAGAACCTCATCTATGTCTCTGAAAAACACCTCTCCGACCTCGCTATCGTTGAGGTCAAACGGACCTCTGTCAACCGTGCGGAATACTTTGACGAACTCGTGGTCGCCGTCAGTCGACTTCTTCAGCTTAAACAGCCCCTCCATCTCGATCTCTCTCGCAGAATCGCGGTGTAGCTCCTCGTTATACTCTCTTTTTGCGGCTTCCCGGTAGCTTTCGCCTGCGAGCACGTGACCGCCGGTCAGGCCTATATGATCGGGCTTTATGGCTACCTTGGATGTCCTTCTCTGGAGCAGGAGCTCTCTCATTTCCTCGCTCCTGAATACCAGGATAGCGACGCCACGGTGTATCAGTTTCTCGTTATGGCACTTCTCTCTGGCGGCCTGTCTTATGACCTCGTCGTCCGGGTTCACCACATCCACTATCTCTGCCATACCGAGGGTTTAACGCGGAGATAGAAAAACCTTGTCTTCAAGTCTGGCACATGGAACGATACAAAAAAATAATCGACGACTGGACCGCATTTCAGGAGGAATGCCGGGAGGAAGCAGTTCCCGCTGCAAGAAAGAACCGGCTTAAAGCAGGAGAAGACTTCGAGGAGAGACTGGAACGAGAGTTCGAGAACCTTGAACAATCCGGGTGGTGTGAAGGTATCTATCGGCTTCCCGGAACCGAAAAACCCGGAGACTCCCCGCTCCACTGGCAGGGCGAGTACTACGTCCAGGAGGAAAGCGCTGCGATACCCGTTGAAATTCTGCAGCCAGAAAAAGGTGAGAAAGTCCTCGATATGTGCGCAGCACCGGGTGGCAAGACCACACAGATAGCGTCAAAGATAGGCAACCAGGGCTGTGTCATAGCGAACGATAGCTCCGCCAAACGCCTTCAGAGCCTCCACGCCAACGTCTACAGGACTGGCTCGGCGTGCGTTGCCACAACAAACTATGACGGCCGAAGTCTGCCAGAGAGCGAGAAGTACGACCGCATACTGGTTGATGCACCGTGCAGCGGTGAAGGCAACCGGGCCCGCAGAGACTTTGAGGCCGCAGATAAAAAGGAGATAGAAGGACTTGCCCGGCTACAGAAGCAGCTGCTCCTCAAGGCAGAGAGGCTCCTGAAATCCGGTGGAACTGTAGTCTACTCTACCTGCACTGTCGCCCCCGAAGAGAACGAAGCCGTAGTCTCGCGTGTGCTTGAGGAGACCGACCTGAAACTCAAGAGAACCG
>CAZEKI010000096.1:0-2828 GCA_964512895.1 uncultured archaeon | reverse complement strand
ACAGAACCAACAGAAACCGCAATTGAAGACGCATGCATCAGCAAAAACGACATCGACGAAGTCATCCTGGTCGGAGGAACAACACGAGTGCCCGCGGTCCGCGAACACGTGCAGGCCATCACAGGACAGGAGCCAAATAAGGAAGTTTCACCTGACGAGGCAGTCGCTCTAGGCGCCGCGATCCAGGCCGGATCAATCTCCGGAGAGATGGACGACATTCTCCTGCTCGATGTCGCACCGCTTTCTCTCGGAGTCGAGGTTAAAGGCGGTTTAACGGAAACACTCATCGAGGAGAACACCACCATCCCTGCTGAAGAATCAAAGGTTTTCACGACGGCGCAGGACAACCAGTCGATGGTGACCGTCCACGTCGTCCAGGGAGAACGAGAGATGGCAAAGGACAACAAGTCGCTCGGCCAGTTCAACTTGCAGAACATTCCTCCGGCTCCTGCAGGACAGCCACAGATCGAAGTTACATTTGAAATCGATGCAGACGGCATTCTACAGGTCTCGGCGGAAGAACAGGAGAGCGGAGAAGAAGCCTCGATTACAATTGACGACGCCTCCCGGCTTGACGAAGACGAAATCGAGGAGATGAAGGAAGAGGCCGAGAAGCACGAGGAAGAAGACCAGAAGAGAAGAGACTTCATCGAGGCCAAGAACAAGGTTGACTCTGCGGTCAGCCAGGCAGAACAGCAGATCGAAAACTTCGAAGACCAGATCGAAGACGAAGACCTAATAAGCGACATTGAAGCCGCCATAGAGGACTTAGAAAATGCAAAAGAAGAAGCCGACAAAATGGATGACCTTGAAGAAGCGACCGAAAAACTGGAAGACGAAATTGAGAAACTCCAGGAAAAGCTACAGGAAATCGGCAAGGAAATCTACGGCGACCAGGCTGGAGGAGCTCCCGGCGGAATGGGAGGCTTCGACCCATCCAATATGAGCGAGGAAGATCTCAAGGAAGCAGCCCAGAACATGAACATGGGTGGAGCCTCCGGACAGGGAGAAGACGTAGTTGACGCCGACTACGAAGAAGTCGACACAGAACATGAAGACGAATCTGAAACCGATCCTGACGAAGACGAAGGAGAGAAGGCCTAAAGCTCTTAACTTTCTTCACCCATTTTTTCTTCAATGAAGAACGAGCGGGATATCTACTGGCACGAGATAGAAGAGAAAAGCTTCGAGGGAGATCTCGAAGGAAAGACCGCCATCGTTACAGGCGGCGGCAAAGGTATCGGTAAGGCGATAGTTGGCGTTCTTCTTGAAAACGGAGCCGAGGTAGTCGTTGTCAGCAGAACTACCGGAGAAGAAGTTGCTGAAGAAAGAGAAAACTGCGAATTTAAGTCATGTAATGTAAGAGATACTGATAGATCCGAAGAGGTCGTGGAGGAAACAGTTGAAGAATACGGCGGTCTGGATATACTTGTCACCAGCGCCGGAATGGCCTGGCTGACCCCTATCAAAGAAGAATCAGAAGAGTTCTTTGACAAGGTCATGGAGACCAATTTCAAGGGCGTCAGAAACTTTATAGCGCCGGCCGCAGAATACCTTGAAGAAGCAGGCGGCGAAATCGTAACGCTGGGCTCTATCTGGGGTCTTCCCGGAACCAACCTGTCAGGGGACTCCACCTACTCCGCTGGAGACGCCGCAATCATCAAGTATTCGGAAGTGGCGGCAGAAGAGTTTGAAAACGTGAACGTCAACTGTATTTCTCCCGCACTTGTAGACACAGACATCAACGAAGACATGTGTGAATCTGCTATAGAAGAGTTTGTAGATGACTACAAAACCCGCGACTCGCTCTTCCAGCCGGAAGATATCGCCGAAGTCGCGGAGTACCTGTTGAAGAATGATATCGACCAGAAAAATATTGTTATCGATGCGGGTTATACCCAGTAAATTAGAGCACAGTATGCATTTTTTAACTAAGGTTCAAAATAAAACACTAGGGCGAAACAGCTCTAATGATCTCATCATGCACAGGTTTTTCCGAGCAAAAAAATGGTAAGAAGATAGCAACTATGAGGTCAAGATATGAGTAGAGATCTGAACGTACATACTTTCGATGGAGAAGAACCTGCTTTGCGTAATAAGCCACATAATGGGTTCTTGGATTTCACTACAAATATCAATATAACCATGATGTCGATAGCGAGAAGGATTCCTTTCGAATACAAGAACAAAATCGTCAAGTGGCTGGGAGTAGATCTTGGAGAAAATGTTTACCTCTGCTATGGTGTTTGGTTTGATTGCTTCCATCCCGAAAAGATTTCGATAGGAGACAGAACAACAATTGGAGGAGGAGTCAGGATAGTTACTCATGAAGCTACACAGGATGAATACAGGACAGGAGAGGTAAAAATAGGTGACGATGTTCTCGTTGGGACTGAAACCATGATACTGCCAGGCGTGGAAATTGGAGACGAGGCCACAATAGCAGCAAGATCACTTGTTAATAGAGATGTTGAAGAAGGAGAGTTTGTCGGGGGAGTTCCGATAGAAACTATTGAGAAATAAAGAGTTGAGACTTCCCGATCTTTCTTTCCGGTTCAAAACGTTTCAACTCCGACATATACCCTTGAGACAGGACAACCCATTTTTTAACTGGCCGCGAGAATAAAACAGTGAGGAGGTTCTTACAGGTTGGATCAAGAAGAACTGGACTATAGAAAAGTTGCTTTAGTAGTGGCCGCGATACTTTTTGCTCTAATCTATCTTGTCTGGTCAGGCTATTTGGATACTGCCATCCGATTATTCTTGGACCCAGAATATCTTAGAGATGTTATTGCCCCCTACGGCATCTTTGCTGCTTTTATCCTCAT
>CAZEKI010000095.1:0-2884 GCA_964512895.1 uncultured archaeon | reverse complement strand
GACCGTCCCGGCCGCGCTGGGTGGAGTGGACGGTGAATATCATCGGTACGTCGAGAGTCTTCTTGATACCGGTCGCTCCTGGAACCGCCATCCAGTCGTGCGCGTGTACCAGGTCGAACTGTTTGGCCTTGTTGAGCTCGATAGCCTTCTTCTCCATCTCGTGCCCCAAGCTCATCGCCCAGGAGAGCGTGTCTGCAGCGTTATCGGTTGCGTTTACCCGGTGTATCTCGACTCCGTCCTGGTACTCAACCTTCTCCTCGGGACCAAACGCCAGGACTACCGGTTCGTGACCCTGCTCTGCCATGGTCGTGGCCAGGTCCTCGCAGTGGGCGGCGATGCCCCCTGCCTTGATAGGCGGATATTCCCAGGTCACGAAAAGCGGCTTAATCGGCTAACACCTCTTTCTCCTGTTCAAGTAGTTCTCTATAGCTCTTTAAAACTCTTTGACGCCATTCTCCGGCGTACGGGTCTATAAGCCCCAGTTTTTCCTCAGGCACATCCAGGTCGAACAGCACAGAGTTCTTGGTGTCCTCTTTGGTAACAAGCACTTTGTCCGCCTCGAACGCGCCCTGCCATTCGAGCTCGGAAATCATCTCGGCGTGGTCGCCCTCGAACCCACGCTCGTTCTCGGTCGAGTGAATGGTGAGCACAAGAGGTTTCTCTGTATGCTTGGTCAGCGCGACTCCGCCCGGGACAGTGGTCCAGTCGTTGGCGTGTATCAGGTCGAAGTCTTCCTCCTCCTGTAGCTCGCGGACCTTCCTCTTGATCTCGTTGTTCATCATCATGGACCAGTTATAGATGTTGTCGCCCTCGAAATCAATCGGAACTCTGTAAACATCTACTCGGTCGTCGATGCTGTAGTAAGAACCGTCCTCAAACGCAACAATAGCAGCCTTGTGACCGTTTTCTACCAGGTGTTCGGCGATGCCTTTACAGTACTCTGATACGCCCTCTCCGTCCGCAAAACTCTTGGATAAAAGTACTACCTTCACTCACGTCACCGTCTAAACCGTTCTTCAAACCCTATCTTTTTGCTCTTTTCCACGTCCGGCTGCGTGAAAGGTTCGACACCTCTCAGCCATGCCGAGTAGACCGCGAGGTACTGCATGAAAGCCACCAGCATGCCCGCGGATTCATGGGAAAGCTCTGTAACATTGATGGTGAGGTTGGGCATGTCCTCCTCGTCGAGCGCATCTTTTACTCCCTGATACTCTGCCTTCAGCGAGTCCTGGAGCGGCTTCCCGTTCAGTGCACCGAGCTTTTCGCCCCTGACTTCTACGTCTTCGATATCTTCAGGTACGCGGACTTCCTCGTGTTCGTGGGTGTCGGTCCGGAAGAACATGGAGACCACGTTCTGGTCGCCGCCGAAGATCCGCTGGTTGGTGTGGTGCTGGAACTCGGGGCCGTGGTCGCCGAACACTGTCTGGCCCTCGCCATCCTTACATACTGTTTCATGCATCAGCTGGACGAAGAGCGGATAGAAGCCAAACATCCGGGTCGAGTAGAAACCCGCAAACACCTGGTCGTGGCCGTTCTGCTCCGCATCGTACAGTGCGGAGGCGACGTTTAGCGCAGGGTTGTACTGCTGCTTCGGCGACAGCTTCTCGTACATGTTTTCAGCACCTTTCCTGATCTCATCTATAGGCATGCCGGAGAACGCAGCTGGCACCAGCGCTGTCTCGGTCGCGCCTGAGAACCGTCCTCCGATATCCGGGTGTTCGATGTAGCCGTAGTCCCGGGATTCAAGTATTTCTTTAAGCGCTCCGCCTCCTGTGACGCCGTAGACATTGTAGTCGCGTTTCATGAAGTAGAGCAGCGATTCGAGTACGCCTATGGTCTCGCCTGATTTGCTGATAGGCATCACAAGCGTCTTCTCCGGGTTCAGCTCCTGGGAAAGCCGGTTCAGGTAGTCCGGGTCCATCGTCGTAACCAGTCTCACGTCGACATCGGTTTCCGGAAGGAACGCGTAGAGGTAGGCCCGGAAGGATGTTATAGAGCCGCCGTTGCCTATGACAACAAGATTCTCGTAGTCGTGGTTCTCCGCCTCTTCTCTTATCCTGTCGAGGTCAGGACTGTACTTCGCGAACTCTGGTACGCGGTACTTCGGGAGTTCCTGGACTGAGCGGTTCTTCTGGTTTACGTGGTCGATTTCGACCTGGAATGTCATGTAATCACCTTTTGTTCTCCTTAACTAGTATGTTTATCGACTGCCTTTTTGTGGGCTTCCTGGTAGTTCCGCCCCAGCTTTTCCCAGGACGTGAGCTGTGCTAGCTTCCTGGCGTTGTGTTTCCTCTCTGTTATCTCGGTTCTGGAGTACGAAACTATGTCGTCCAGCATGCCTGCAAGTCTCTCCGCTGTCTCGTCGTCGGGAACACCTTCTCTTTCCAGCACTTTTATGCCCTTCCTGTCGCCGGGCTCGGTCTTCTCAAGCAGGAATTGTCCGAAACCAGCCATGTCCGTCGTGACGGACAGCGCGCCGTTTGCGGCTGTTTCGACAGGGGTGTAGCCCCAGGGTTCGTAGTAGCTCGGGAAAATACCCGCCGAGCACGCCACGATGGCGTCCTGGTAGCTCATGGAGAGCAGCTTGTCGCCCATGGAAAGATATGCAGGATAGAACACGACCTTGACCCTGTCCTGTTCACGGTTCCTGAGACCTTTCTGGTAGAGCCTGTCAAGTATCTCGTCCGGGTAATAATTCAGGTCGAACGCGCATAACGGAGGGTTCTCCTTTTTCTTATTGTGGAAGTTTCTTCTGAGAGAGTTTATCTCACCGGTAGCGTTCTCCGCCACCATCTCCTTCAGGTGTTCGCCAGGGTCCTGGTCGGATGTCAGAGAGTTGAGAAGGCAAGTCCTGATATGAGGCATCATCGATTCAAGTTAGTCC
>CAZEKI010000094.1:2559-2954 GCA_964512895.1 uncultured archaeon | reverse complement strand
GATGAGTTGGAAAATGTAAATGTGACTAGGAGACCGGAAACTCCAAATTTAGACCGAGAGAGTCTGAATAGGTACATAGAATCAATTTTCGATTAACTTTCCCGACACATCTACTCTAGGTCTAGACATGGCAATCTAGTGACTTCTTCCAACCAAAATATCCAAGAAAGTTAGAGTCAAAATAAGATATATGGACAACACTTTGGAGTGGGCTGAGGATGAGATTAAAGGGGCGATAAAACTAGCCCTTGTATTCGTGATGTTAGGTGCTTTGGCCAGCTCACCATTAGGAAGTGGAGTTTTCAAATCAGTGATGGATGCTCTACTTCTCGGCTTAGGAATCTTGGGGGCAGTAGGGTTGATCGAACTAGTGGATGCGCTGACAGAGGATGTGG
>CAZEKI010000094.1:0-2549 GCA_964512895.1 uncultured archaeon | reverse complement strand
AGAGAACACACTCCGTCTCGGCCGCGGGCTTCTGAAGAAAGAAGTACAGCTTCTACATCCACGATAAGAACTCCGGCCGGGAATACGAGGCCCAGGCTGTTGTGGAAAACAAGGAGACCGCCGACTGGGATATCCAGAAGGTCGAGTTCTAGAAATAAGAAAATGATAACTTAAAAGACATCATCTTACTGCTCCGGGTCTATTTCTTTTTCGACTTGCTGGACGAACTCTTTTTCTTCCTGTTCGATGTGGTCCTGGAGTTCGGCGAACCGCTGCTCGGCTATCTCGAGTTTCTTGCTTGCGAGAAGGTTGATTACGTCGAGGTCTTCGACTCCTTTTTCTTCGATGGCGTTCCTGACGTCCTGGACGTCTACGCCCTGTTCTTCCAGGTTCTGTAGTATGTCTTCTATAAACTCTTCTTCGACCCGGACTTTCCGGTCGTACTGGGCGCTTACCTGCCTCAGGCTTCGGCCGGTCATGAAGGCTTTGTCCAGCTTTTTGAGTAACCCTGGGTTTCCGGCGCTGTTCACCATCTTCCGGGCTATCATGCCGACCTCTCTGGCTTCGCCGAGTAGCTCGATTATCTCGCCGAGCTCCTGCTCTCGTTCCTCGCATAGTTCTACGGCTTTTTCAGCCGCTCTCAGTTCGTCTTCTGGCATGTCGAGGTTGTACCTGTCTTCTTCGTGGCTTTCGAGGTATTCGATAAACCTGAGCGAGTTCTTTATCTGTTCGTACGCCCTGGCTTCGTCTCTTAAATCGTCGGCGGTGTGCGAAGCCGCTATGTAGGGCTTGGAAGAAGCATTCTTCCTAGCCATTTCAGTAGTGGCGCCTCTCCAGTAGGAGCTCTGCCTCTCTATGAAGTCGCGGCCCATCTCCACGAGTTCTTCATCTCGCTGTTCAATTCTCAGAAGGTACTCCTCCAGAAGTGCCTCGTATATCGATTCAACGACGACCTCGGCTTCTAGGTCAACATCTTCGTGGCCCCGGTGTCTCCGGTAGCCAGGAATCCTTTCCTTGTAATATGTCTCTCCAGAACGTAATTTCTCCAGCATTTCGTCCAGTTTCTGGACAGCGGCTTCAGGACCTCTCTCTTCTGCCTCGCGTATAACCTCTTTGACAACGAACTCCACGGTCTGTTCCTCCTCTTCAGCCCATTCGACAATATTCTCATTTCCCTCTATAACCCATTTGTTGTACCTTTCAGCGAGTCTTCGCCACTTGGATTTAACGAGCTTCAGTGCCCTGTTAACCGTCCTGTCTGCAGCCATCTCGTGTAATAATTCTCTGGGAGATATAAAAATCCTCTAACAGCCGGGAAAAACTATAGCTGACGGTCATAGCGGGCATCAGCTCAGTAGAACACCTATTCCATCCAACTCATCTACTCAAACACATGTTCTGGAACGCAGGCGAGAACGGTTTAAAGATGTTCTGTGAACAAAAATACAATCGGAGAGCGGCTGGAGCCACCTCCTTAAAAACCGAAAACCTTTTATATTAATCACGAGTAAGTAACAACTATAGCATGAGTTCTTCTCTCGTAGTCCCGGCGTATAACGAAGAGGACATCATAGAGGACACTCTAGACCATTTGACCGAGCTAGAGCCATACTTCGAAGAAATCTACCTGATGGACGACGCCTCGACAGACGCCAGCCACGAGATAATCGATGAATACCTACGTGAACATGACACCGATGTTAAAGTCGCATACATGCGGGAGAACGGCGATAAAGTCGGGGCTATACAGGAAGCGGTAAAACATACAGACACAGATAACGTCGTATTGACAGACGCTGACAGCCGGCTTTTGACACCGGAGAAGATTAAAGAGGCGGAAGAATACCTGGGAGAGAAAGGCTATGGTGCTCTGGCCTTCAAAGTCGTTCCGGATGACTCGCCTGAAGGTCTGATAGACGAGTTCTGGAACAGGCTACAGGACTTTGACTATGCAATGGGCCGTGCCCTGGCGGACTACACTACAGGAGAAAAGCTCAGGATCAACCCTGAAGACAAGAACGTCCGGTGCATAGCTGGGGCAGGAGGTATGTACGATACTGAAGTTCTCGAAGAAGCTCTGGAAAACCACAGCGGCAGGCATGCCGGAGACGATATAGAGACCACTGCAATAACCCAGCTACTGCTTGACGAGAACGTCGACTACTTCCGCGATGTAAAGTTCGAGACGGAGGTCCCGAAAGAGTACACGGAACTGAAAGACCAGAGAAAGAGATGGAGCAGAGGCGCCATACAGGCGTTCTCCGAGCGCCCAAGAGAGTACCTCAGAGAGGCAGCCACGTTTTCACGGTACGGACAGACCGTAACCTACGAAGCCGGCATAACAGCCGCGGCGCCAGTGTTCCTCGGAAAGGCAGCACTGGACGTTTCGCAGGGAGACATAGCCCAGGCAGCAGACTCGCTGGCGCTCTGGTACGGCCTTGACACGGCATTCACCGCAGGCATAGGCGCATACTCTCTCAACAAAAACGAACTTGAAGACAGCAAAACACTTGGAGAGGACCTTCACGGCTCCGAAGTCTGACAATGGG
>CAZEKI010000093.1:0-2999 GCA_964512895.1 uncultured archaeon | reverse complement strand
AGACGGCTGTCTCGGTACCGCTGGGAGTTTCCACCGGTAACGCAACGGATGGAACGCTGACCGTGTACGCCAACAACCAGTAAGCGTACCTCCATCCCCTCCCTTCTCTTTTCTTTCTTCGATTCAATCCCTCTTAATTCACCTTTTTATTCCGGTAACTTCAACGAATAACTAGGATGCCGAACAAGTACGAGGAGCTTTCTGATACTGAAAGAGCGCAGAAGGCGGAAGAGTTCGCAGACATCATCCGTACGATGGAGAAAGAGGTCCAGAAAGGCTATATCGGCCAGGAAGACGTTATACACAAGATACTTCTATGCGTCGTCGCGGGCGGTAACATCCTGCTCGAAGGGGTTCCAGGGCTCGGAAAATCATTCCTGGTTGAGACTCTTTCCCGCGTTGTAGAGAACACCGAGATGCACCGTATCCAGTTCACGCCAGACCTGCTGCCTTCTGACATCGTAGGAGTCGAGGCGTACAACGAGGACAAGGGTTTCTACGTCGAGAAAGGACCGATTTTCGCCAACTTCATTCTCGCCGACGAAATCAACAGAGCACCGCCGAAAGTCCAGTCCGCTATGCTTGAGGCGATGCAGGAGCACAAGGTATCTATCGGCGACGAGACCTTCAGGCTGCCGGAGCCCTTCTTCACGATGGCTACGCAGAACCCGGTCGAACAGGGAGGTACATACCCGCTTCCAGAGGCGCAGATAGACCGGTTCCTGTTCAAAATCTACCTTGATTACCCGAAAAAGCACAACGAAGCCAAGATTATCGATATGAACGCCAACATCATGGATGAAGAGGACTTTGACGTTGGAGCAGTCGTCACAAGACAGGATGTGCTTAACATCCAGGAGTTCTCCCAGATAGTCACGGTAAGGCAGGAAATCAAGGACTACATAGTCGACCTGGTAGATGCATCAAGGAACCCTGAAGACTACGGCATGGAGCTGAGCGAGTACATCGACTGGGGCTGCACGCCGAGAGCATCCATCAATCTGGCGCTAGCCGGGCGTGCGAACGCGCTCTACAACGGCCGACACTACGTGACACCCGAGGATATCCGGGAAGTCATCAAGGACGTATTCATACACCGTATCATACTCAACTACGAGGGAGAGGCGCAGGGTATAGAGATAGAAGATGTCATAAACAACATCGTGGACCGGGTACCGGTTCGGTGATACAATGGGCCTTTTCGACCCGATTCTCAACAGGAACGATGACGAGGAGCTTAACGAGACGCTCTCCAGGAAAGAGCTGCGGAATTCGATGGATGCCGAGGTCAAGCGGATATCCGACCTCTTCCGTTTCATACTCAAGTATCAAAGGCATTTCCAGCCTTCTGGAGTTGAATTCTCAGGCCTTCGGCAGTACCTGCCCAGCGACGACGCCTCACGTATCGACTGGAAGAACTCGGCGGCGACACCTGACCTCTACGTCAAGCAGTACGAGGAAGAGCTTGACATGGACATCTTCATCATCCTCGATGTCTCCGATACCATGACATTCGGGACCGCCGACAAGCTAAAGTCAGAATATGCTGCAGTGGTCACAGCCGCGCTGGCATACGCGTCGATAGACGCCGGCATCCATGTTGGAGTCGGACTCTGGGGGGATAAAAGCAGGACCATAAACCCTGGCGGAGGCCAGGACCACTACCAGAGAATCCTAGACGAGCTTACCCGTTTCGAGAACTACGGCGGCAAGCTGGACATGGAAGATGCGATGAACGACACCGTGGGGAAAATCAAGGAGAACACCGCCATATTTGTGATATCCGATTTTCTAGAAATCGGGGGTGACTGGAAGACCAAGATGACACTGGCGAGCCTCAAGTTCCGGCACGTCATGAGTGTCATGGTACGCGACAGGAGGGACTACAAGCTTCCGAAGGCCGGGAATTTCAGGTTCGAAGCCCCGGACGGTTCGGATACAGTGGCGGTAAACACGCATAGGATGAAGGAAAAGTTTGACAGAGAGGCAGCGAAGCGGGAAGAAGAAATCGAGGAGAAAATCAAGGGAGCCGGCTCCAGCTTCCTGAAGATAGATACACGGGACAACTTCGCGGGAGAGTTCGCCGCTTTCTTCGACCAGGACCAGGGAGAGTGGTAGTATCAAGCTGATATTCACCGACCAGTACGCCCACATCCTTTTCCTCATCAACGGGCTTGCCATCTTGTTCTACTTCGCAGCCAGAAAGAAGAAGAGACAGCGAGCCATGAAGTTCGGGAACTACGAGACACTCCAGAAAATCGCCGGCAGAAACTTCCTGAAGTCCAGCAATATAATACTGATAACCCGGTTACTTGCCCTCACAGCTCTGATAATCGGTATCTCGAGCCCTGTCATCGTACATGAGGCACCGTCTTCGAAGACAGACTACATCATGGCGCTCGACTCCTCAAGCTCGATGCTGGCGGACGACATCGAACCAACCCGTTTCTCCGCCGCCAAATCGCTTTCATCAGACTTCGTCTCACGGCTTGCAAACGGCACCAAGGGGGGTGTGATATCCTTTGCCGGAAGCATCAGCCAGGAACAGGAACTGGTATCTGATAGAGCACAGGTCCGGGCAAGTATCGAGAACATAACCACGGGAACCCAGGCAGGTACCGCCATGGGCGACGCTATATCCGCCTCTACCTCGATGCTTCTGGAGGTAGACGAGAACAGGCGGTCTGTTATACTCATAACCGACGGCAGGAACAACGTCGGCACATCTCTGAACGAATCAGTAGCGTTCGCACAGAGACATAACGTGACGGTACACACCTTCGGGCTGGGCACCGCTAACAATACCAGAGATAACTTCGGCACAGTCGACGGTGTCAACGCGTCGAGGGCGGTCTACCCCAATCTCGATACTGAAGCACTCCGGGATATAGCCAACCAAACCGGAGGAGAGTTCAGTGTAGCCTCAGACAGACAGCAGCTGAGAACCGGTCTCCTCGATGTGGAGAGAACCACCCAGGAAACCGATATATCGATGTATT
>CAZEKI010000092.1:356-3003 GCA_964512895.1 uncultured archaeon | reverse complement strand
AGTCTGGGCACCACTTCCGACTGCGAGAAAGTTTTATCTAGGTCTGAAGACTTTATACGGGATGCTGTAGCGCAGGATAAGGATTTCTTCCTGTTCGCCAATTTAATGACGGCTCATGAGCCGTACTATCCTCCGGAAGAATACAGGGAGAAACACGCGCCGGATGTTAATCTTTCAGATATCTGCCATGACCCCACAGAATACCTGGCGGGGAGGCAGGACGCCGATTTCGATGCTATCTCTAAAGTATACAACGCATGTATAGACTACATGGACGACCGGCTGGGCGAATTCTTTGAGTTTCTGGAGGATGAAGAGCTGTACGAGGACACGCTTGTAATCGTCTGCTCCGACCACGGCCAAACACTGGGAGAAGACGGGATGTACGGACACCAGATGTCGGTTGCAGAGAGTCTCGTGCATGTTCCGTTGATGGTTAAAACTCCTGACATGGAACCGGGAAGGGAGGGGAGCCAGGTAGAGTTACGGCAACTTTACGATCTGATTCCTCGCTGGGTTGGTGGCGATGACAGTTTCGAAACCAGGGAATTTGCCCTTGGGGGATACGAGTTCCCTGATCTCTACATGAAGCGTCTACCGGAGGAAAAGAAAGAGAAGTACTATCGCCGCTTAAGGTTTGTCCGTGGTAATGGAAAAAAGATTATAGAGTCAAAGTCGGAGAATGGTGAGAAAAGCTATGAAATGCTGGATCTGGAGAATGGGGAAGATATCGAAGTTGACGAGGAATTCAGGAAAAAAGTTAGAAGCATCGAGGAAGATGTTGCGGAAGGCGATATAGAGGCGGAAGACGAAATCAAGGATCGACTCGAGGAGCTTGGCTATATGTAGAAGACCTATCTCTGCTGCTTTTCTAACTCGTCTAGATCTGGTTCGATAAGGTATGTATTGGCCTTCTTTTTCCGGATTATGATCCCTCTTTCTTTTAGCTCGGAGACCGCGTTAGAAACTGTAGCTTTCGAAACTTCAAGTTCCTGGGGCAGGTCGCTCTGCAGCTCCGGTTCCTCAAGAACCTGGTTGATGACATCTTCTGCTCTTTTGGAAAGTCCGATGTTGTCGGTTCTAAGGTCTATCTCTTCTTCCTCCTCATTGGCTATGCCGTCAAGCCTTTTTTTCAGCTCCCTTGCGTACCATCCAAGCACTGCCACTAGGGTGGCCAGAGAACCTAGAACCATCCAGATCAATGCCTCAAGCTGGGCTTCAGGGAAAGGAACTGCCATAAACTGTCTTTCCCCTGCCAGAAATAAATAAACAGGACTTTACCGGTCTACAGGAGGTTCAGGCATTTCAGCCTTCTTTACATCCGGCCGGTCTCCGTTCTGGTTTTTACCTGTAGCCTCTCCTGTTATACTGTTACCCGAATCGCTATCAAGGCTGTTCGAAAGATTCGAAGACTCTTCGAGGTCTTCCAGAGGCTTGTTCTCGGGGTTGTTTACTGTAAGATTATCCGGGTCCGGCAGATCTGTACTGTTCCCGGATTTGTCTGGAACTTCCGGAATTTCCCGGCCGTTAGAAGCGTTCAACTCTTCCTCAAGATCGGAAACCCCGCTGTTGCCCGGCCTGTTCTCCTTTCTTTTCTTTCCCTGCTTTCCAGGCGCGTCTGGTTTCTTACCTCTCGCCTGTGGAGGCTTTCCAAGCACCTCTCTATTTTTCTGGCTGTTATCTATAGCGTTCTGGATTCCTTTCTGGGCCTGTGGAGGAACCTGCTGCTTGACCCTCTCCAGAACTTCTACATTATTATCAGAAACGTTTCCAAGTCTCTGTGACAGTTCTGAATTATTCGCCTTTCTGGCAGATTCTACCGACTTGTTCATTGCCTGGCTGTAGTCCTGCATAAGCTTCTCGACTTTCTCTGACTTGTTCTTTTCCACCATTTTCTGTGCCTCTGAAAGTCTTTCCGCTGCGTGGTTTGCTCTAACCTTCGCCTCTAACTCTTCGCTGCCGATCACCGGCGCGCTGGCTACAGCCAGCTCTACGCTCTCCGAGAACCGGTCCAGTCCGTACAGGATACTTCCTGGAGTCTGCCCCGGGTTCGGCGTACTTGGCGCCGCTGCTGCCATGCCAGTAAAGATCAGTCCGGCCAGTAGTGCTGCAAGTGCTTTTTTCATTTGAGTATCACATCGTTTGTTTCGATATTATGATTTATACAATCTTCTTTCCCTGGAAAATAAAGGGAAAAGAGGAGTGAAAGGGTTTCTAGGCGAAGCTCGCTACAAAGCTCCTGACCGATTTTCTCTTACTTCGCTGGTGAAACCCCATCACGTCCTCGTACCCCGGATCTTCGCAGCAGTCCGCGTTCCGGTTCACCTTCGGAAGGATCCCCAACACGGAATGCTTAGTCGGCAGGATATTCTTCTTGATCCTGTAACCGCAGTTCATGCACCTGAACTCGACTCTATCCAATCCAGACACCTCTAGTTGAGGTTCACTTCCGCTTCAGCCTCTGCCTCGGCTTCAGCTTCCGCTGACTGGTTTTCGTCCTCATCTGCTTCTTCGGAAGCAGTGTCGTCTTCTGTTTCTTCTTCGGATTCCTGCTGCTCCGTCTCGTTCTCTTCAGCTTCTTCCTGGTCCTCGCTCTCTGCTTCGGCTTCCGCCTCCGCTTCAGCGTCTCCGTCAAGGTTTCCGACGA
>CAZEKI010000092.1:0-346 GCA_964512895.1 uncultured archaeon | reverse complement strand
CTCGTTGAGAATATTGCCGTTCTTCTCAACACTGTGTCTAATGGTCTTGGTGCCGTTCTCTACCTCAACCGAGTGATTGACTTCAGCCCCATTGCTTCCTTTTGCCTGGGCGGCGTCCGGCCTGTCGCCGGGTCCTGCTCTTGCTTCAGCTCTCGTATCCGCCTGTCCCTGGGCGTTTACCTGGGCTTCGAGGGCGGAAACTCTCTGTTCTATATTAGCCAATCTCTGCTGGATCGCGTCAAGCCTGTCAATAACGACTTGTAAAGAAGCGTTACCCGACGCGTTCGCCTCAGCTGTAGTTTCAACCTGGGCGTTCTGCGGACCAACAGCCGCAGCTGTACCTGTC
>CAZEKI010000091.1:0-3009 GCA_964512895.1 uncultured archaeon | reverse complement strand
CGCCATCAGGCCTTCAAACGTTCCTGAGCCGCCTGGTGTCGGCGAGAAGTTGCCTAAGGCCGCGAGCGTCATGACAAAGTAGAGCGGTGTGAAGTCCGAGTTTATGCCAATCGACAGCAGTATGAGATACAGCGTCCCAAGCTGGAGCAGGAAGGCGGTATGCGATATGATAGCTATCTTGACCAGGTGTCGAGGATTCTCGCCCACCATCTTGAACGACTCCTGGACCCGGTCAAGGCTTTCATCAGCCCTCTGGACTATGCGTTCGCCTCTTCCGATCGCGTCAGAAATCGCCCTGAGAATCCGGAGTATGCCGGACTCTATGCTGCCGGTCCGGAACCAGAGCAGGTAGACGATGGTTCCGCCGACAACAGTTGTCAGCAATGCGACGTAGACGGTCTGGAGCACCAGCTGGTTGACCGCGCCGAACAGCAGCAGGTAGGCCGCCCCGCCAAGGATAAAGGTAAACGCAGGCACCGCGTTGACTATGTCCGCAGAGAAAACAGTGGAAAACGCCTTCTCATAGCTGGCCTTCGAATTCCGGGAGATTATGTAGGCCATGAAGGGTTCGCCGCCGAACTGGCCGAGAGGTGTTATCGAGTTCAGGAAGTGGCCGGCCATGAACATCCGCCAGACCTTCCGGTAGTGTATATCGAGTTCCATCCTGCTGGAGAAGCTGTACCAGACGTACGCCCAGACCAGGAAAACCGAGAAACCGAGGCCGAATGCCGGCAGAAGATATGAGAGACGGGCGGTCTGGAGCGCGGAGATGAAACGGTTGAAATCAGCGAAGTATATCATACCGCCTATTATCGCGGTCGATACCCCGAACCACAGTAGCTTGTATAGTCTAGAATCCATAACGGTTCACTTCACCGCAGCTCTCACAGTGATAATTCACAGTCCTGTTTTTTGAATTAACGCGCACACGGCAGTTAAAACCCGGTCTCAGAAAGCTGTGGCATCCGTGGCAGTAACGCTTTCTTAACCCGGAAGGAATCGAGACGTTGTACTTCATGCCTATTCTACGGGCCAGTTCAACATAACGATCGGCAAGCCCTGCGTTGCCCGACCCGGCTATTCTACGGTCTGCCAGCTCGAAAAGCCGTTCGATACGTTCACGGGCGATTTCTCTCTCCATACTGTGAAAAGGAACAGGAGAGCTTTTTAGGTTTAAACTCCTCGTTCTCCAGCCTTCCGGGTCTCAGACAGCCGGAAAAGCCGTAAACATGGCTGAATCTGGTCTATTTTAAAACTGTTTTTGATTAAAACCCCGTTATGCGGATAGTATTCTTTTCAGACTGCTACTTCCCGCTGATAAACGGCGTGAACTATACTATCAAGGCGTGGAAGGGGCGTCTGGAGGAGCGCGGACACGACGTGTTCATCGTCTACCCGGGAAACGACCACGAACCAGAAGATGACGAGGTGGCGCTTCCGTCGCTCCACAACCCGTTCTATCCCGGGTACAACATCCCGATTATGACCGGCTATCCTGACATCCCGGAACCCGATATCGTGCACTGTCACGGCCCTATTACCGGACTCTACGGCCAGTTTTACGCCCGGCACCACGGCGCTGCCACAGTCTACACCCATCACACGCCGCTGGAGGAGTACATGGAGCAGGCGCTTCACAGCGAAATCCTGGGAGGTATAGCCGGGAGAATCTATCTACCGCTGGAGGAAAGGCTTCTCGACAGCTTCGACACAGTTACTTCATCCTTCAAAGATATAGGCCGGGACGTAGAACCAGTGCAGCTGCCCGTCGGCATCGACCTTGGATACTTCCAGGAAACCGACAGCTCCTTTGTCAACGAACTCGGGCTTGAAAGGCCGATAGCTGGTTTCAACGGCAGGATGAGCGGCGAGAAAAACATCGAGGACATAATCGAGTTCGCCCGCGGTTTCGACGGTTCCGTCCTGCTGATAGGAGAAGGGCCGAAACGCGAGAGGCTTGAGTCGCGGGCACCGGAAAACGTGGTTTTCAAGGACTTTATCGACAGAGACAGGCTCTCCGAGTTCTACTCGGGGCTCGACGTTTTCGTGACCGCGTCCACAGGCGACACACTAGGCATATCGCCGCTGGAGGCCAACGCCTGCGGGACACCGGTAGTGGCGCCTGACACCTATCCGTTTAACAACACTATAGGAGACGGCAACGGTCTCAGGTACCGGCCGCGGAACGTAGAGGACATGAGGAAAAAGGTCGAAGAGGCTCTAGGCGAAGACTTCTCTACACGGGAAGCCGTAAGAAAGTACTCCCTGGAAAAAACCGTGGACAGACTTGAAGATATTTACATCGAACTGACGAGCTGATGTTATGGCGCAGGACAACGTCGATATATTCAAGAAGGTCATATTCAGCATACCGAGTTCGCGGAGGATAATCTCGGCGGCGGTCATTCTGGGCGCCATCTACAGCGTACTAACGTTCTACGCCATAGAAATCTTCACTTCCCACGTTATCGAGCCCGGAGTGATACCTTTCCTGGCCGCCTTCGTGTTTATACTGCCGGTCTTGGTCTCCGCGGAGCTACTCCACCGGTTCCTGCCTGACTACCCCCGTAACTGGGGCTACTTCCTCGCCACCTGCAACCAGTTCATACTGTTCGTGTACGCCCTGATACTTTCAGGAGCCGATAACGCACCTAATGCGTGGCACATATTCTGGATAGCGCTGATAACGGTCTACCTCTCCAACTTCTTCGTGCTGACCCTGAGCATAGGCAGAGAGTTCAGGCGAGTCGGGATACTGAGCGCAATCCAGCCCCTGTTCATACTGGTGTCATTCCACGTCTTCCTTGGACGGGCGCTGCAGATACCGCTTGAACTCTACGCAATGAACCTCGGCATGTTCTTCTTTACAGGCGTCGTGCTGGCCGCAGCCCTCATGATTGGAACACACATCCTGTTGCGCTATACGAAACTCGGGACGGCGATGCGGGCGATGGCGGACAACGAGGACCTCGCGCTGGTGACCGGCATCCCGACCGAGCGCGTCGTCCT
>CAZEKI010000090.1:0-3084 GCA_964512895.1 uncultured archaeon | reverse complement strand
TCAAAGTCGCACAGCTGCCTGTCGAAGGAGTCGGGCTTGCGAGAGAAGAATTCATAAGATCATCGCACGTCGGGGAGCACCCGCTTAAACTCATGGAAGAAGACCGCGGAGACGAGTATGTCGAAGCCTTGCGCTCCGGAATCGGCAAAATCGGGGCAGCGTTCTACCCTGACCAGGTCGTCGTACGCCTTTCTGACTTCATGTCGGACGAGTACGCCGAGCTGAGAGGTGGCGAAGACTACGAGCCGGACGAGGCCAACCCGATGCTCGGCTTCAGGGGAGCTTCAAGGTACTACGACGAGCAGTTCTCGAAAGCGTTCGAACTTGAATGCAAGGCGCTGAGGAAATGCATCGACGAGCTCGGGCTTGACAACCTGACCATCATGGTGCCGTTCTGCCGGACCGTTGACGAGGGCAAGAACGTCAGGGCCAAGATGAAGGAGTACGGGCTTGACCAGGGCGACATCGAAGTATACGTGATGGCCGAGATACCGGCGAACATTATCCGGGCAGAAGAGTTTGGCGAGGTCTTTGACGGCTTCTCAATCGGCACCAACGACCTGACCCAGCTGACGCTTGGAGTCGACCGGAACTCGGACAAGCTCCACGAGCTGTTCGACGAGAGAGACTCGGCGGTCAAGCAGTCTATCCGCAACCTGATACAGCGCGCCCACTCCAAGAACTGCCATGTAGGAATCTGTGGCGACGCACCTTCGACGCACGATGGCTACGCGGAGTTCTTGGTCCAGCACAACATCGACGCGATTTCTGTTTCGCCTGACGTCGCACTGGAGACCATCATGAAGGTCGCGGAAGCCGAGGAGAACACCGACGGACAGGATAAGTTCGAGTTCGAAATCAATGCGATGGTCGGCGAGCCCGCGGGCGAGGTATACGAGGCGCTGCAGTCACACGGCAAGGCCACGCTCGACAAGATTCTCGACTACACCGACGACGCTCTTGACATCAAGACTGTCAACCAGGCGCTTGGATGGCTGGCGAAAGAGGACAAGATAAAGGCGGAGAACGAGAACGGCGAAGTCAAGTACCACGTCAAGAGCTAGCTACCTGACCGCGATTAGCTGTTGATTCACAGTCTCACCATTATGCCTCAAAGTTACCAGGTACTCTCCCGGTTCTAGAGACCGTGTTTTCGCATCGTATATAACTGAGCCGCGGCAGCTCTGGGAGAAGTTCACGACCTCTCTTACATTCCGTGCCCGGACATCTAGCGCCACATATCCCTGGCCCCGGCTGTAGTCGAGCGAAAGCTCGGCGCTGGTGCCGGAAATCGGATAATGGCCGCTGAAACCCAGCGAATCATCCTGGTTTAGATTGATGACGGCTTCTTCTCCCCGGTCATACCGGCACTCGGTCTCAAGGTCGGTAAAAGTTATCGTGTCCTGGTTCTTGTCAACCACGACCAGAGCGACAGCGATGATGAATACAACAGTGACGAAGCTCCAGAACTTGGACATAGTCACTAATGAGCAGTAAAATGATATAAACACAACGATTCTGGCCAGCAGAGACGCACAGGCAGGCCACAGCACGGCAGAGCCTCAGGTTTATTAACTACGGAGCGCAATCTTTCGTTGTTGATGAGCAGAGGACGAATAATCGGCCTTATATCAGGCAAAGGCGGTGTGGGAAAGACAAGTGTCTGCGTCAATCTCTCCATCGCGCTCAGCCAGTTCGGCAACAACGTGACAGTTGTCGACGCTGACTTCTCTGCCTCGAACCTCAACGTCCACCTTGGACGGTACGACCATCCTATCAAGATACAGAACGTTCTGAGAGGCGAAGCTCATCCCTCGTCGGCGATGTTCCGCCACCCGACAGGCATCCAGGCCATAGTGTCCTCGAACGAGATAACAGAGGTCGAACCTAACCCCTCCGAACTGGGCGAAGTGGTAGAGCACGCGGCCGAGAACTCGGACTACGTGCTGGTCGACTGTCCGCCAGGGCTCGACACCACAGTGGAGAACATCATGCTGGCGTGCGACGAGTTGATGATAGTCACGATGCCGACACAGACCTCGACACTTAACGCAGCACAGATAATAGAGAAGGCGAAAGAACTCCAGATACCGGTGCTTGGAACCGTCATCAACATGTCGGAGGACGACCCGGAGAAAGAGCTTATAGACCGGGAAGTCGAGATGATGACGGAGTCACACATAATGGCGGAGATACCGCATGACCACGAAGTGAAGAAGAGCCTGTTCAACAGCACGCCGCTTATGGTGCACGAACCACTGAGCGAAGCAGCGCTTGAAATCAAAGAACTCGCCGCCACGCTCGACGGCCAGGAGTTCGACAGGCCGAGCTTCCCCAAGCTGAGACGCGGGTTCAAGAAGTTCAAGCAGAACCTTAGCAGCTGAAAAACGTCTAGTGAATCGCTTCGGTGTGGACTTCGAGTCCCGAACGGGTATCAAATGCTTCTCCACATGTATCGCAGACGAACTCTCCCGACTCTTCATCCTCAGCTGAACCATCGGCCTCGTCCCCACTGTCTTCAGCATCGTCGACAGAACCAGCTTCTTCTCCACCGCTCTCTGCCTCTTCCGTGTGGCCGTTCTCAAGCGCATCAGCCATCTCGTCTACCTTTTCCTCAACCTCATCGGACTCTTCATCCTGCTCCTCACCCCGGCCGGAGACATCAGGCCTCTGGACCATCTGTGGCCTCGTTCCCTGGCCACCGTTCATGCCGCCAGCCATCATCCTTCGCCTGTCGCCGTTACCCGAGTTCTTCTTTTTGACTGCGCCGGCCAGCACCATAGTGAATATTATTATGAGTCCGAGCGCGATATTGAGGCTGGACTGGCTTGCCAGGAACTCGCCTGTCATCTTTCCAACATCCGGAGCCTGCAGACCTCCACCACTGTCAGTATCGTCAGTACTTGACTCCTGGGTTCCACTGGAGCCTGTAACGACCGTTGTCTGGATATTCGTCTGGGCGCCGAGCCTCTTACCGTCAGAATAGCCTACCGCCTTGAAGTCGAAGCTTGGATAGTTACAGCTTCCCTCGCAGTAGTCGGACGGAACAGTTATGTTGAGTTCGACCGTCTCTGTCTCTCCAAC
>CAZEKI010000089.1:0-3086 GCA_964512895.1 uncultured archaeon | reverse complement strand
ACTTTCAGGAGTATCGAGTCAATGTCCTCCGTCTCCAGCCCGTCTTCGATTCTCTGGTACAGCCTGGAGCCGATGCCCTGTCTCTGATGTTCTGGGTCGAGGTAGATACGGTGGAGCTCTGCCTCGTCGCCGTCCACAGTGGCGTGTGCGAAGCCGACTATCTCTCCGTCCTGCTCGGCGACGTAGAAATAGGGGTCGTCGATGTCTTCTCGCAGCCGTTCTTCACTGTACCAGTCGCTGACAACTTCTTTCACCGCTCTTTTACTCAGTATTCCAAAGTAGGTGTCGCGCCAGCTCTCGGCCGCGACCTTCCTGATGCCGTCGATATCGTACTCGGTGGCATGCCTGATATCCATACTCACGACCTCTCAAGCGAGTTCATCACGATTTCGGTGTCGCAGGCGCTGTAGTCGCGGCAGTGCTCCTCACAGTTCTCGGCCATCTCTCTGTCGCGGTAGTGGAATCCGCACTCCTCGCATTTAAACGAGTCCTGGCCTTCGTACTCTTCCTCTACTACCATATCTACCTATCCGAAGACGATTTCTCCCTTGACATGCGGTTTTTCGAAAGCATCTTCCCAGCTATCAATTGTCGTAGATACATCAAGTATCTTTTCGACCGGAAAGTTTTCACGGAAGTACTGAAGGTGTTCGACCGCTTTCTCAAAATGCGGCACCGAGCTGTTGACCGAGCCCATCAATAGCTTGTTCCGGAGCACAAGTTCTTCGTGGAGCTTTCCAGCCGGGACTTCCGCGGTCGCGTCATCGTTCATCGGAAGCCCTACGGACACCAGTGCGCCGTTTTCATCGAGACGCTCAAGCCCGGCAAATATCTGCTCTGAGACGCCGGAAGCCTCAAGTATGAAGTCGAACTCTTCAAGCTCTGCGATATCGGTCTCCCGGTTGTCGACGTACTCGGCGCCGATAGATTCGAGTATCTCGACTTTGGGGTGGTCTTGGTCAACGATGTCGAGGGCCTTGACATCTAGACCTTTCTGCCGGAGGAGCATCGACGCCAGCAGTCCGATAGCGCCGGCACCCATCACGAGGGCGTTCTCTGGCTCATAGTCCAGTCTTGCCTGCGCCTTTTCTACTTCTTCTACCGCTTTGACCACGATGCTGGTGGGTTCTACCAGGACGCCGATCTCCTCAAGTTCGTCCGGTATCGGGACAAGGAACTGTTCTTCCTCTTCTGCGAAGTACTCTGCTGCGTAGCCGTGCGCCTCTTTCACACCGCGTTCAACGTAGTGGTCGACTGGGCAGAAATCAGGGCGGCCGTTCCGGGCGTGGCGGCAGTTACATGTCGGGCGTCTAACTGTCGGGACCACAAGCTGGCCTTCTTCAAAAGTATCGGATTCGACGACGCGGCCAACTGCTTCGTGACCCATCACTATCTGGTCCTGTCCGTCCGGGAACCGCTGCTCCGCCTCCTCCAGTACTTCGCGGTCGGTGCCGTCGATTCCCACTCTCAGAGTCTTTACTACGGTCCCTGTTTCAGGCGGCTCGATATCTCTTACTTCTGCCTCTCTGTTTCCGGTTGCGACCAGGGCTTTCATGACTGGAGTTCCTCTCTTTTCTGGTCGAACATCACAGAGGTTTCGATGAACGTTGAGTGGGACCAGGTAAGAGGTGCGACAGATTTGGGCTCTCCTGTGAAAGGGTCGACCTGTTCGGGAAGCAGCCCGGTCTCCAGCGAGTTGTCGCAGGTCCAGTGCATCCATTTCTGCGCTTTTTCCAGGTCTTCCTGTGTCTCGGCTTCCTGTATAAGGTGTTGCGCCACCCAGAGCGTGCATATAATCCAGGGATTGCCTGGTACGCGGTCGAAGTCGTCGGTAACGCTATGGTAGTGGTCGCCTCTGTACCGGGCGATTCCTCCGATGTCAGTATCGGGCGACAGGTCGTACATAATCGCGTTCACGGTGTTCTCGAAGTATTCCTCTCCTTTCTCTACAAGCCCGAAACGTTCCAGGAATATCAGCGGTGCCGACACTTCTGTTATGAGTTCGCCGTCTTCAATGCCGCGGCCGTAACGTTTCAGCTCGTCGGAGCGGAGGTTTGCCAGGCCTTTTTCTCTGATTTCTTTCGTCCGGGCTCTATACCGTGACCCGTCTTCGCCTATCTCTTCTGCTATCTCGGCCGCGGCTTCAAGACCTGCGTATACCGCGGCAACGGTGAAGCTGGAGATGTAACGTTTCTCCTCCCAGAGGTCGTAGCTTGGTTTAGGCAGGGAAAGCGATTCGTTCCAGTAGTCGGCCATGAAGTCGGCCGCAGGCTTTACCAGCGAACCCCATTTGTCCTCTAACATCTCCTTTTCCCCGGTTGCGTCATAGTATCTTTTCAGCGCCCAGACAACCAGCGCGGTCCCGTCCTCCTGTATAGGTAACTGTCTGTTGCCTGATTCGTCGACCCAGGGATGCCAGGAGCTCCCGAGGGATTTGTCCGGGTTGTACTTGTGGAGCAGGTAGCCTTCGTCTTCTATTACTTCCTCCATGAAGTCGAAGAACGGTTTCACAAGCTCGGCGTAGCCTGCCTGGGCCATGGTCTCCGCGACTAAAGCGCCGTCTCTCGGCCATAGATAGCCGTACTTGTCCTGGTTGAACTCGAGGTTGGTCGAGTCGTTTGCCGCTGTGATAGCGCCATTGTCGTTGGTCTGGGAACGGATGACCAGTATCGACCGCTTCAGCTGCTCCTCGACGTGGTCGTCCATGCTGTCAACGTCGCACGTCAGCCGACCAAGGTAGCCTCTCCAGCAGGCCTCGGTCTCCTCGAAGAAGTCTGTGATGCCATCTTCCGCCTCTCTATGGAGTTCCTTTGCCTCGTCGAAGTCTTTCCCGGCGGTTGTCCAGTAGTAAAAGGTCTCTTCCCCTCCCGCCTCGAGTTCAAGCGAGACGCTGACGACGGAGGAGACATCTCCCTGTGCTATCGGTTTCTGGTTAAGAGAGCCGGACTCCATATCCTTCCGTGGGCTGTCGCGGTAGATACCGTACTGCTTGAAGTCGTGGCAGTTACCGCCCTCTTTCTTCAAAGCGGTCATGATGTAACGCTTACGCTTGTAGTGGACGAGACTGCTTTACTCCGGTCGGAAGA
>CAZEKI010000088.1:0-3092 GCA_964512895.1 uncultured archaeon | reverse complement strand
CTCATTCCCAATCTATACTTCTTACTTTTTCTTCTATCTCTCTCGCCATCTCGATATCTTTCTCGGTTATACCGTCGACGTCGTGGCTCCACAGGTCGATAGAGACTGCACCGTACTCAACGGTGACCTCGGGATGGTGGAAACGGTCCTCTGCGATAGAAAAGACTGTGTTGGCGAAGAAGACCGCGTCCCGGTAGCTGTCGAACTCCACCTTGGTTGCGAGCTTTCCGAACTCTACTCCCCAGATTTCGAGTTCTTCCAGCGCTTCATCGAGTTCTTCGTCAGAAAGTTCAGACATATATTCTTGATTGTGGCCAGATTTTTTGACTCTTTCCTACCAAGACTATAACATGGAGTATGGGGAGGCGGTCACCGAGTTCGAGGAATTTTTCTCGGAGAAATGGTACGAGAGAGTAGCTAAAGCTGTGCAGGAAGGAGAGAACTCTATAGTCGTCGACTTCCAGGAACTCGATATCTTCAACCCTGAGCTGGCGGACTATCTCAGAGATGATCCTGACAGCGCTATCAACGCAGCAGAGGAAGGGGTCCTGGGTGTAGACATAGTGCCGGACGAAGAGTTCCGGATCCGTTTCAGGGATATGCCGGAAGAAGACTTCGTTCTGCTGAAAAACCTTCGTTCGGAGCACATCGGCAGGTTCACTCCTGTAGAAGGCATGATTAAACGCGCCTCCCAAGTGAAGCCCGAGGTCGTATCCGCCATCTTCGAATGCACACAGTGTGGCGACCGGTACGAGAAAGAACAGGACTCCTCACAGCTCAAGTCGCCGTACAAATGCGACTGCGGCTCCAGGAAGTTCGAGGTCGTCGAGAAGAAGATGACCGACACACAGGTAATCACGCTCGAAGAGAACCCAGAGTCCCGCGAAGGCTCCGAGCAGCCGAGCAACCTTTCAGTCAGGCTTGAAGGCGACCTGGTAGACCCCGAGTTCCAGAAGAAAGTTGTGCCAGGTAACGTCGCACACATAACCGGTGTCCTCAGAGAACGCCCGCTGAAGAAGAAGTCGAAGAAGTACGACATCTACATGGACGCCAACTACCTCGAGCCGACAGAGCAAGAGTTCGAGGAGCTCGAGCTGACCGACGAGGAAGAGGAGAAGATACTTGAGATGGCGCAGGACGAAAACATATTCGAAAAAGTGGCCGGCTCCATAGCACCCAGCATCTACGGCCATCTCCAGATAAAGAAAGCCATCGCGCTCCAGCTGTTCGGAGGCGTCAAGAAGACACGGGAGGACGGTGTGAGGTCGAGAGGCGACATACACATACTGTTGATAGGTGAGCCGGGAACAGGTAAGTCACAGCTGCTCAAGTTCACCGGAGAGCTCGCACCGAAAGGCCGGTACGTAGTAGGTAAATCATCGACGGGTGCAGGACTGACTGCGGCGGTAGTCAAGGAAGAATCGACTGGCGAGTACTCTCTTGAAGCAGGAGCCATCGTGCTCGCGAACAAAGGACTGGCAGCGGTCGACGAGATAGACAAGATGTCCAGCGAGGACCGGTCGTCAATGCACGAGGCCATGGAACAGCAGCAGATATCTATATCCAAGGCCAACATCCAGGCCACGCTTAACGCACAGACCTCTATACTCGCAGCCGGAAACCCGAAGCTCGGCAGATTCGACCCTTACGAGCCGATTCCTCAGCAGATAGAGATCGGCGACACTCTGCTCTCCCGGTTCGACTTCATCTTCCCGGTCAAGGACGAGCCGGACGCAGACAAAGACCAGAAACTTTCGAGCCAGGTACTGCAGAACCATCTATCGCCTGAGGAAACCGAGGGAGAGGTATCCCAGGAGATGCTGAGGAAGTACATCGCATACGCAAAGAGAAACGTCCGGCCGCAGCTGACTCAAGAGGCGGCGGACCACATCCAGGAGTTCTACGTCGGCATGCGCCAAGGAAGCGGAGAAGAAGCAGGAGAGAGCGTCCCGATAACCGCCCGCCAGCTAGAGGCGCTTGTACGCGTCGCAGAAGCATCCGCCCGCGCAGAGCTGAGAGACGAGGTAATCGAGAAGGATGCGCAGCGCGCCATAGACATACTCACCTACTGCCTGAAACAGGTAGGGGTCGACCCCGAAACCGGAGACTACGACATCGACATGATAGAATCCGGCGTCTCAAGTTCACAGCGCAACAGGCTCCAGACAGTCAAGCAGATAATCCGGGCCGAAGGCGGAGACGACGAACCTGTCGAGATACAGGAGATACTGGAGACCGCGGAAAACCAGGGAATCGAGAAGGACCAGGCAGAGGAGATAATAGACCGCCTGAGACGGGAAGGAGAGCTATGGGAACCCCAGAGCGGACACATACAGCAGGTGTAACATACATAAGAATTGAACCGAGTTGACAACCATGCAGCAAATTAAAGATTTGACTGATTGCAAAAGACCACGAGGTGGTCTTTGAATGCCACAGCAAAAAAGACAGACCGCCAAACTCGCAACCGCAGAACAGCTAAACACAGGCAAGTACTTCCAGAGAGAAGGATTCGAACCCAACTTTCTGCTGACGCCGGACGGAAGACGTTACTCCCGCGCCCGGATAGTCGGGACAGTGGTAGACACCTTCGTCAACGACGACGAAACATACGGCTCCATAACAGTCGACGACGGCACCGACACGGTCCAGCTCAAGTTCTTCAACGAACTCGACATGATGGAAGAGGTCGAAGAAGGAGAAATCATAGAGGCGGTCGGGAAAGTAAGAGAGTACCAGGGCCAGATATACATGAACGCAGAGATAGTGATTCAGCGCAGCGTCAAACACGAACTCATACACCAGCTGAGACAGCAGAAGACCCTGGAGGAATGGCAGCAGATCCGGAAAACAGTTAAACAGCTGAAGGACTCCGGCAAATCCCAGGAAGATATCGAAAACGAGATGGCCGGCAAGCTCGAACCCGAAGAAGTCGACGCCCTGCTCCAGAGCTTCGGCGAACAGTTCGACTCGGGAACTACGGAAAAAGATGTCGAAAACATGGAACGCGACGTCATCGACGCGGTCGAAAAACTCGACGAAGGCGACGGCGCCGACTACTCCGACATCGCAGACGAAGTCGACGCCGACGA
>CAZEKI010000087.1:0-3158 GCA_964512895.1 uncultured archaeon | reverse complement strand
CCCAAAACAGAGGTATGATAGGCACAGTTATAGGCCGGGAGGACACCCCGACCTCTGAAGAGTTCTACTTTGTCTTCGAGGAAAACGTCGGTAAGGGGAGCTACGTGGAATACGACGACTCGGGCAAAGTCATAGCAAGGGTCGGCGAGGTGTACAAGGCAAATGAATACTTTGAAAACGCCGAAAGCATCGCCGAGGCCATGAAATCCGGCGAAGAAGTTCAAGAGAAATTTCCTACAGATGAATGGGAAGTATCGGTCGCGAAAGCCCGTATAATGGGCAAGTTCAGCGAAGGCATGATAAACCGTGTATCCTCCGCTCCCGCGCCAGGAACAGAGCTGGCAATGGCCGACACTGACCGCGTAACCCGGTTTCTGGGCCTCGACGAATCGGGGTTAGAGCTTGGAGAGGTCCAGCAGCAAGACGTCGCCGCGTCTTTCGACATGACCGACACGCTCCAGAAGCACTTCGCGATACTGGCGCAGTCAGGGGCGGGAAAATCATACACTGCCTCTGTTCTACTTGAAGAGATACTTGACCGTGAGACCGCACCCGCCATCCTCGCGGTAGACCCTCACGGCGACTACACCTCGTTCGCGGAGGACGAGAGCCACATGGCAAAGACGAAGGTTTTCGGCGACAAGAACATCAGCATAGCTGTCAGCAATCTTTCTGCGGACAAGATAGACGCGTACTTCGACCTTTCGCCGGCGCAGAGACGGGAGCTATCCAAGGCGTTCTCCGAGCTGAAGAAGGGCGATAATACCGACTTCGGGCTCCGCGACCTCCGGAAGGTGATTGAAGAAAAGGAGATGAACTCGAGCACCCGGTACGTTCTACTTGACACGCTCCGGGAGATGAGTTCGATGCAGATATTTGGGAAGTCAGACTCTCCTTCAGCGGCCGACATGGAGCCGGGCAAGCTGAATATTATCGACCTCAGCCAGATAATAAACCATAAGAAGAAGCAGATAATCGCGGCCTACTTTGGCAGACGTTTCTTCAGACTCCGGCGCTCGGGCTCTATCCCGCCTTTCCTGTACCTTGTAGAGGAGGCACACAACTTTGCGCCGGAACAGCAGCCGTCGCCTTCCCGGTCGGTCATACAGAAAATCGCCCGTGAAGGCCGAAAGTTCCACGCCTCGCTCGGACTGATTTCGCAACGCCCGGTCAGGCTGTCGACGACCGCGCTGTCCCAGTGTAACACGCAGTTTATACTGAGGGTTACCAACCCGAACGATCTGGAGCATATCTCGCAGTCGAGCGAAGGCATCACCAGCGACGTGAAGAACCAGATACCGTCGCTGAAGACTGGTGAGGCCATCGTCATAGGGGAGGCTGTCAACTATCCTACTTTCATCGATGTCAGGGAGCGCCGCTCCGAGGAGTCCGACTCTGGACAGGGCCTTGAGACGGCTCTGGAAGAATGGCGTGAGGAGGAAGAGCAGAAGGATAAGGACGCGGAAGCGTTTATGTAGTCTACCGGACTTCCTCTACCTCTGTTAGGCCGGTGTCGGTTCCTTTCTTGTCGAACTGGTAGAGCTTGCCGGTTGCCGCGGCTTCAAGAGCCGGGTCGTGGGTGACGATGAACAGCTGCTGTATAAGGTCGGAAGTTCTCTCCCTCAAGGTCTCGGCGAGCTCTTCTACTGCGCTGGAGTCAAGGTTGTGGGTCGGCTCATCGAGTATCAGTACTTCGATTTTCGGCGACAGCACAAACGTCAGTGCCAGCCGCATGACTAGCGCCGCAGAGTGTCGTTCGCCGCCTGATACCTCTGCCTCGGCGGATATCCAGTTGTTCTCAGAGTCCAGCAGCTCGAGTAAATAGCCTTCTTCCGCGTTCAACCGTATCGAGTAGTAGTCGTCGTACGGGTATACCTGGCTCCATATCTGGTCCATCAGCTCGTTGAGGCGTTCGACGAACAACTCTCTCAGCGATACCTGTGTCTCCTCCAGCCCTATCTTGTAGTCGTGGACGTAGTCAAGTAGCTGGTCGAGGTGCTCCAGCTCTTCTTCGAGTGATTCAAGCTTCTCCACCTGCGACTCCATCTGTTCAAGCCGCTTGTTCTTCTCTTCCACCAGCTCCGCCAGCGACTCTTTCTTGTTCTTCTTTACCGATTTTTCCTGCTTTAGTTCGTTCAGTTCTTGGCGGAGCTGGTCCAGTGTATCCTCGTCGAACTCGAGTTCTCCGAGTTCTTCTTCGATATCCTCAAGCTTTTCTTCAAGATGTTCCTGCTTTTCCTTGAGTTCCTCAATCTCTTCGACATCTTCCAGCCGGTCGATGCGTTCCTCTAGCTCTTCTACTTGTTCTTCGTCAAATTCTTCCTCAAGTTCTTTAAGCTCGTCGCGCTGTTCTCCAAGTTCTCTGGTTAGCTCCTGGAGCTCTTCCTTTTTTTCCTCCAGCTTTTCCTCTGCTCCGCGGTACTGTATCAGCTCGTCTCGTTTCTCTTCCAGCTCTTCCTTTTCCACCTGTACTTTTTCAAGCTGGCTTCGGAGCTCTTTCTCCTGCTTCTTAAGGGTCTTGATGCGGGTTCTACGCTTCTGTAGAAGCTCTTTCCGGTGCTTTTTGTCAAGCTCCTGGCCGCAGGTCGGGCATTCGCCGTCGCTATCTTTGATAGTATTCAGGCTTTCTTGAAGTTCTTGTCTTTCGGCGTACTTCTTGTTACCTGTCTGTTTTATCTCATCGATTTGCTCCTCTAGCGTTTCTAGCTCTTCTTCGACTTCGTCGAACTCTTCAAACTTCTCTGCTTTCTCGGCTAGCTCTCCGGTTTTCTCCTCTAGCTCTTCTTTCTTCTCTTCCTGGTGCTCTATTTCTTTCCGGAGTTCCTTTATCCTGTCCTCCTTCTGTTCCAGCTCCTCCAGTTCTTCTTCGGCCTCTTCCAGCTTTTCCTTGGCATCCTCTACATCGCCTATCTTTTCCTGTTTCTCCTCCAGCCGTTCTTCAACCGACTCTTTCTTGGTCTCCAGCTTTGTCCGTTGCTCTTTCAGCCGTTCGTGTTTATCCTTTTTTTCTTCGAGTTCTTCCTTTTTCTCGGTGTATGATTCGATTTCTTCGGTGATTTCTTCGAGGTCTTCCTCGAGCCCGTCGAGCTCTTCTTCGTGTTCCCCGATATCTTCTTCCAGTTCCTCCAGACTCTTTTTTCTTTCTTCGATATCTTCTT
>CAZEKI010000086.1:0-3159 GCA_964512895.1 uncultured archaeon | reverse complement strand
GCGACAAATACCTCCTGGTAGCGCCTAGTGGAGCGGTATAGATACTCAGTCCGGGCCTTAACATCGCCAGTCCTACGAACACGGGTGGAGAACTAAACGTTGGAGGCAGCTCTAACTTTGAGGGCGATGTCAACCTGCGCTCCAACGATATACTTAAACCAGACGAGCTCAGAACAGAGGGCCAGACCATAACGGTGAGGGACAGCACCAATGGAGACGATATAATCCACTTCAAGGAAGGAGGCGAAGTCGAGTTACCTACCAGCAATCTCGTTGTCTCAAACGGCGATGTCCAGCTTGCAAACGCCCAGTATCTAGAGGTAGAGGACACCAATGGAGATAACGTACAGATAGCCGGACTGGACGGCAGCAATGATGTATACGTGGGCGATATCAGCAATGCTGGAGGAGATACATACATCCAGGACGATGGGACGACCGCTTTGACCCTTTCTGGAGGAGGTGTTACCCTTTCGAATGGCAATCTGGATGCCTCTGGTAACAACGTGACAAATGCGGACGCGATTAAGCCCGACTCAGTTATTTTCAACGATGCCAACAGCGACGCGGGACAATGGCGGTTCTATGAGCAGTCAAGCGGCGACGGCCACCTCAGGCTGAAATACGATGGCAACAACCGGCTCCGCGTCCTCAAGAACGGCGGTCTCGATGTCCAGAACGGCGATCTAGACCTGGGCTCCAACGACCTCAACACGGTCAGCGGCATATACGCGAGCGGCAACCTGAACACCTACACGGATGGAAGTGGTACAGGTGCTTTCAGGGTAAGAGATTCGTCCAACTCTAACAATATTTTGATTACTGCGGAAGAGTCCGGCCCTATAGAATTCCGCAACTCTGTATCTGGCGACGACATTCTCAGGATGAACGCCTCGGGCGGCTCGAACGTCGAGATTCCGAACGGATATTTACAGGTCTCCGGCCAGTCTTTCTTTGTTGACCACCAGAACGACAAGGTGGGAATAGGAACGACAAGCCCATCCGACAAGCTTGTAGTCGCTGGCAACGCAACGATTCAGGGTACTCTCGACGTCGAAGGCCCTATTGAAACCGCCAGCCAGCAGCAGTTGGAGGTAAATGCATCTCTCCTGCCCCCGAAAGGTTATTCCGAACAGTTCGATGTCGGTAACGGCACGAGGAGATGGCGGAACGCCAACTTTTCGGGCACCGGCTGGTTCGGCGACGGCCTGACAGTCTCTACAGGCACGGTGAATCTCCCGACGGGCGAGATAGACAACAGTGAGCTTTCAAATACGGATATAACCATAAACACAGGCTCTAACTTGACCACGACCAACGGGCCCTCAGTATCTCTCGGCGACAGCATAACAATCGACCACGCCGATACATCCTCCCAGGCAGACATGGATCTCTCCGATGGCAGCGTCGTCCAGGATGTCTTCCTCGACGGCAAGGGCCACGTAACCACGATGACATCGAAGGACCTAGACGACCGTTACTACACCGAAACCGAGTCCGATGCGAACTTTGTGGATGAGGGTGATACGGAGCTTGGCAACGCTCTTGTCTGGGATTCGGCTAACAACGAGATAGATGTCGGCTCCAACTCTATAAATGATAACGAACTTGCTATCGGCGGCGTCGGTTCGAACAGCATAGCAAATGGAGCGGTTAACTATTCCAAGCTAGACACGGATGTGGCCGGTAGCGGCCTTTCGGGAGGCGGTGGAAACGCCCTGAGCGTTGTATGGAGTAACGCCAACGACCTAGGAACCGGTGGAACCATTAACGACTTCTCTGCGGCTAATGACCTTGACAGCAGCGGTAATATCGATGATTTCTCTGCGGCCAGCGACCTCGACTCCAGCGGCGACCTGAATTCGGGCGTGGTCACGAACACCGAGCTTGACAATACCGACTCGTTCGAAGTGGCTGGCCTGACCTCGACAGGCGATGTCCAGGTCCAGGGCGACCTCGACGTCTGGGGCAATATCACAAATACAGACGTGAACAACCTGAATGTAAACGGATCTCTTCTTCCACCTCAGGACTACAGTGGGAGCTTCGACGTAGGTGAGTCGAACAGAGAATGGAGGAACGCCAGGTTCTCTGGAACTGTATATGCTTCCAGCTTCCAGGACACCGATACAGGCAACTCGCTCAGCGACGAGTTCGTAGATGAGGGTGATACGGAGCTTGGTAACGCTCTTGTCTGGGATTCGGCTAACAACGAGATAGATGTCGGCTCCAACTCTATAAATGATAACGAGATAGCAAGCGGCGGCATAGGTTCGGACAGCATCGCCTCCAGCGCGGTCACCAGTACTGAGATAAGTGACGGCACTATAGCTTCTGGCGACATAGGAAGTGGCGAGATTACTTCAACCGAGATAAGTGACGGCACTATAACCTCTAGCGACATAGGCAGCAGCGAAGTGACCTCCACGGAGATAAACTCACAGGCAGTCGGCCAGTCTGAGCTGAACACGAATGTTGCCGGTGACGGTTTGACCGGTGGCGGCGGATCGGCGCTCAGCGTCAACTCTGGCAACGGCATCAACATAACGGGTGACTCGGTAACCGTTGCAACCGACAGTATCGACGACTCGGAGATAGTGGATAACGGCATAGGCTCAGGCAGCATTGGTAGCGGAGCGGTCGGCAGCAGCGAGCTGGCGTCGGATGCCGTAACAAGTGGCGGAGGCGAACTCGCCTCTAGCGTCGCCGGAAGCCATCTCAGCCTTAACTCGGGACAGCTCGATGTCAGCGATGACTGGGTCGATATAGGCGGAGATACGATGACTGGGTCGCTGGACATTGGCTCATACAAGATAAACGTTTCGAGGATAGACTCGAACGCCGACATGAACTTCGTGATAGACGCCAATGAAAACGCCAACACGAACTCGTTCAATGTTTACGAGGACACGACAGGCGGCACCAGGATACTGACAGCTAACCACAACGGCATAGTAGAGATACCGAGCGGCGACCTGGATATGGGGACCAACAACATAGACCGGCTCTCGAATGTCTACAGCGATGACGGTAGCACCTCCTTCTTCGGAGACTGTGGTAATTCGGACAGCTATATCCATAGCATAAACTCGGATGGAAGCGTTGATTGAGCCTCGGACACCAACACTGATCAGTACGGAGACTGGAACCTCTACATGG
>CAZEKI010000085.1:0-3216 GCA_964512895.1 uncultured archaeon | reverse complement strand
AGTCGGAACACCGAATCATAAGAGATGCCCGGAAGAACGGTGTCAACGTTCCCGAAGTACGGAAGCTGGACGACGACACCCTGGAACTGGAGAGAATCGAAGGCGACACGCTCAAGCAGTGCATCGGGGAGAACCTGAAAAATATGGAGGAACTCGGCCAGAACACGGCCCGTCTACATGACGCCAACATCATACACGGAGACCTGACCACGAGAAACGTGATAGTATCGGACCAAGTCTGCCTCATAGACTTCGGGCTCGCATTTCGCTCCCAGAGAACCGAAGACAGGGCAGTAGACCTGCATCTCCTGAAACAGATGCTGGAGAGCTCCCACCCCGAAGTAGCTGGAAATGCCTGGGAAAACTTCCTGGACGGCTATTCAAGCTACGAGAAGTACGAAGAAGTCATCGAGAGGCTTGAAGAAGTAGAAAAACGGGGTCGCTACAAATAAACAGGGTTTAAAAAAATTCTCTTCTATCTGCGTAGTTAGACCGGCGAAGTCTTGAAAGGCTTAACCGGATCAGTAGGTGAACGAATATATGTCAAGAATGCACTCTGAAGGACACGGACAGTCTGGTTCTGACAAACCTGTCAATAAGAAAGTCCCTCGCTGGGTAGACTACGACGAGGAAGAGGTTATCGACCTCGTGGTGAAGCTCAGGGAAAATGGCAACGACCCATCCCAGATAGGGCTCAAGCTGAGGGACAAGTACGGAATTCCAAGTGTCAGGGAGATCACAGGCAAGAAGATAACCGAGATACTTGAGGACGAGGATGCCGCACCTGATATACCGGAAGACCTCCAGAACCTCCTAGACAAGGCAGAGGATATAGAAGAACACCTTGACGAGAACCCTAACGACTTCCAGGCAGAGAGAAGGCTCGAACTCACAGAGGCCAAGATAAGGCGTGTCGCAGAGTACCACAGGCAGGAAGGCAACATAGACGAAAACTGGAACTACAGCCGGGACTGAAACCACGTCAGAAGCTTCAAATATGTCAGGTGCGTGGACTTTCCTAGATGGTTGAAGATATTCTAGAGGCAGCTAAACCCGCTGCAGAAAAGCTGAGAAACTTTGACGGAAAGATACGTCTCATCGGCCAGTACGACGCCGACGGTATCTGCGCCACAGCAATCGCGCACGAGACGCTCTCCCGGCTGGACGCCGACTTTGAGTACGAGATACTGAAACAGCTCTACAGGGAAGACGTGGAAAGGCTTGCAGAAGAAGACGAAGAACTTCTGCTGTTCGTTGACATAGGCTCGGGTCAGTCAGAAGCCATACAGGAACTTGCCGTCAAGGAGGCCGGGAAAAAGGTCATAGTTTCAGACCACCACGAACCCCAGATAGAGGGCGATTTCATACACCTCAACCCCCATTTCCTCGGTCATGACGGAGGCGAGGCAATCTCCGCCGCAGGCATGACTTACCTACTGGCAGAGGCCGTGGATGACGGAAACACAGACCTCGTGCCCTATGCACTCATAGGCGCGACTGGCGACATCCAGAAACAGGACGGAGAATTCCTGGGGCTTAACCAGGAGCTCGCGGAGATGGCGGAGAAACGAGGTCTGATAACTACCAGGCAAGGGCTCGACCTCTACGGCCGGACAACCAAACCCCTGCATAAATCACTGATGTACACCAGCGACCCTTACCTGGACGGCATCAGCAACAACGAATCCGGCGCCATCCAGTTCCTGAAGTCGGTCGGAATCGAGATAAGGCAAAACGGCGGATTCCGGACGCTCGCAGACCTTTCCGAAGAAGAGGAGAAGAAGCTTATACACGGCATGATAAGGCAGGGCTACGATGTAGAATCGCTGCTCCAGAAAGTCTACATACTGGAAAACGGTCACGAGATAGACGAGTTCTCCACCATAATCAACGCCTGCGGCCGGCTAGGTTCCCCGAAGCAGGGCGTCGAGATACTTCTGAACGACGACCTGGAGCTCGCTGAAAAGATATCGAAGAAGTACGGCCGGCAGATATCGTCGGCGCTTTCCTATGTCGAAGAGAATAGGTCGGACGACGAGGTTGTCTACCAGAACTCTATAGGCGTTATAGACGCCGGAGACAACATAGACGAGAACTTTATCGGCACCGTCACCACCATAACCATGAGCAACGGGCTTTTCTCGGCACCCGTTGTTATGGGCGTCGCAGAAGCCGAGAAAGACAGGCTGAAGGTATCCTCACGCGCCTCGAAAGACGCTGTAGACGCCGGTCTGAACCTGGGCGAAATCATCAGCGATATATGTGACGAAGTCGACGGCGAAGGAGGAGGCCATAACGTCGCGGCTGGCGCCAAGATACCGCAGGACAGCAAAGACGATTTTATCGAAAAGCTAGAAGAAAAGGTCCAGAACCAGCTGGACTGACCTACCGTTTATAAAGTTTTGACGCGAGTGCTGACACATGGCCAAGGCAGTTATACAGAAAAACTGGTACGAACTCCAGGCACCGGATATCTTCTCAGTCGACACAGTCGGAGAGACACCGTCTGACAAGGAATCCAACGTTATAGGACGGACGGTCAAGGAATCACTGACCGAGGTAATGGACGGCACCGACAAGTACTACGTCGATGTCTCGCTGAAGGTCACCGATGTCGAAGGCAACAAGGCTTTTACGGAAATCTCCGGCATGGAGTGCTCGAACCAGTTCGTCTCCAGAATGGTCCGGAAACGTTCCGACAGGATGGACCTTGTCCACGACACGGAGACCAACGATGGCCGCAAAGTACGTGTAAAGGTAGTCGGGGCAACAGTCAACAACACCTCCTCCGAGACGCTCACAACTGTCAGGAACCGTATCAAGGATATTCTGGACGAGAAAGCCTCGGAGCAGGACTACAACGAGTTCATGGAGAACATCTTCATGGACGAAATACAGAAGGATATACGGGAAGAAGCTAGAGAGATTTACCCGTTCCGGGAGCTCGAAGTACGGAAGACTGAGCTCCTAGACTAAATTCGATTTTCTTTCCAGCGGCTCTACATAACAGCGTCCAGTGCGTACTTGCCAGCGCCGTTAAGGTAGAACATGAACGTCGCTCCAAGCAGAAGCAGGTCAACCTCGTATCCGCCCTGGAAGTCCTTGTCCATCTTCTCTATCGAGACGTAGGTCGCGACAAGCATGAAGACGGTTAGCATCAAGGCGGCGGCCTGTGTGAAAAGCCCTATAGCCAGAAGGGTGCCCGCTAGGACCTCT
>CAZEKI010000084.1:0-3264 GCA_964512895.1 uncultured archaeon | reverse complement strand
ATCCATTAGCTCTGCAAATGCTATGAAAAGGAGCAGCAGGCTCAGGCCGGTAAGCATCTCCATCTCTTCAGATGCCTTTACCTGGTTGCCTATCCAGGGAAAGACTGTCCATCGAATTATCAGTGCAGAGGTGATTATCAGCGCGCCGTATGCCAGATTGACTGCTATAGTTTCAGGGGCGATAACAGATGCGGAAACTACGAGTATGGCTACGATAGCTATCATGTCCTGGACGAGATTGATGGATTCTGCCAGCCGTCCGTGAAGCAGGTCTATCCGTATTTCGTCTTCTATCAGCTGGAGGCCGACAATGGAGGAACTTAGAGAGGCAGCTATCGTAAGATAGAGTGCGTTCAATTGGTCGAGCCCAAGACCTATCCCTACTATATAGGCTGCAATCCCTACTACTGAGACCTGTATAGCGGTCGTGCTCACGCTTTCCGCTGCGACTGACTTTATGTTCTCCGGCTCTGTCTTTATACCGAACAGGAACACCAGAAAGGCTATGCCGAGCTGTGAGAGCCCCAGTATCTCACTGCCGTCTATAAAACCTCCTATGGCTATCCCGGCGATGATATATGCAGGTATGGCTGCATGCGAGAACCGGTCGAGAAGAAATAGCATCACCGATGCCGAGGCAAACACAAGTGTCAACGTGGTTATGAGTTCAGCCACGCCGGCCACCCCATCGTATGTTGTCCTTTTCGTCCCGGATTTCTTCATGGAACAGGTCCTTGTCTTCAAGATATAGTTTCAGGTACTCCTCCATCTTGTCAGCAGTCAGGACATTCTTTATTATGACATAATGCGCGCCCAGTTCATAGAGTTCTGCTGCACCCTTCATACTGTCGGCCTTGACAAAAACTGTAGCATCATCGTCGGACTCCTCCAGTATCTTCCGGTTGACCCACAACTCGGGCGAGAAGCTGATCACCATGCTTGCTTTCTTCACAGAAGAGGCCTTTCTTATCTCGCCGTGTTTGAAATCGCCGTATATGTACTCGTGAGATGATTCGGCGAGTTCCTGTGTGTTGGCCGAGTTACGGTCAACCACTACGACCTGGTCGTAGTGTTGCTCCAGGACTTCCAATACTTTCTTTGCAAGCTCGTCATATCCAACTACCAGCGCATGGTTCTCTAGCTCCCTGACCTCCACATCTTTCTTCTGCTCTGATTCCAGCCTCACCAGCAGATGCTCGAACCTGTTGTGTAGCGACTCGCTGTACGTGATTATGTAGGAGGATATGCTCATGGTGATAAGCGCCACCATGCTGATGAATCCTGCTACTCCAGTTCCGATAAGACCGGCTGAAAGCCCTAGAGCGGCCAGTATAAGCGAGAACTCGCTGGTCTGCACCATGTTTATAGATGCCTTGAAAGAGGTTTCTGGGGTGAAGTTGGCTCTATCTATAAGGCTGAACAGTATGACAAACTTGCCGAGTATAAGCACTACAGCTGCTATCAGGGCTTCTGATATGTTGGCCGCTATCCCCGGTTCCAGGCCGAGGCCGAAGTTTATGAAAAATATGGCCATAAAGAAGTCGGTAAGCGGTCTTACCCGCTCCCTGAGCTCGCTGCTGTAGGGGAGCTGGCCAAGGCTTATACCGGCTATAAACGCCCCGATTTCTTCTGAGATGCCCAGGTGGGCGGTAAGACTGATGAGGATGAAAGCCCACGCCACGCCATGGATGAAGAAGGCGTGCTGGTTGTCGGATATCTTTTCAAAGACCTGTGGCAGCAGGTATCTTGAGGAGGCAAGAGATAGCAGCCCGACCATGGCTATCAGGACTGCGATTTCGGCCATCTGGAGCAGCACCGTTCCAAGCGTCTGGGCCTGGGTATTCATGAGCGCCAGTAAGAAGACCACTACCAGGTCCTGGATCAGAAGTATACCTACGTCCAGTTTTCCTGGAAGCGAGGTTATCTCGTCTTTGTCTGTCAGTAGCTTGACCACGACCGCAGTAGAGCTGAAGGCGACAGCCGCCCCGACAAAGGCTGATTCGAAAGTTCCGAAACCGAGCACGACGGCGACGGTATATCCCAGTGCAGCGGTTGCAACCATCTGGCTACCGGCTATCAGGACGGTAGGCTTCATTATGCCCTGGACATCTTCTATGTCTATCTCCAGCCCTATCAGGAAAAGAAGAAGTGCGAGACCCAGCTCAGATAGCACTGTGGTCAGCTCTGTCTTGGCAACCGCATCCAGAAAAACGGGTCCAAGGACTATGCCTGTCACGGCGTAGGCCACGACAGTAGGCTGATGGGTCTTCCTGGCTATGAAAGCAAGGAGTGTAGCAACAAGTATTATTATCAGAAAACTCTGTCCTGCTTCGATTCCAGCTATCATTTTAACACGTCTTCTATCTCTTCCCGGCTAATCGGCCCTTTACGGTGAATAAAGATTCCGTCGTTATTAACTTCTGCGATAGTAGAACTCGGCACCTGCTCCAGCTCTCCCCTGTCTATGATAAAGTCTACCTCGTCTCTCAGCTCTGGTGTTATGTCCTCAACACTGTACGAAGTCGGTTCACCGGAGCTGTTGGCGCTTGTAGCGGTTACAGGACCTGTCTCCGCGAGCTTCGATGCTACCTCGCTGGAAGAGATACGGAACACGAACTCCTCGTTGAGTACGTCCGGCACGTTATCCTTCTTCTCCGCGACCAGTGTGAGAGGGCCAGGCATCAGTTCTTCGACTATCTTTCTTTCTTGAGGCCCAAGCTCGGCGTATTTTTCCGCGGTCTCAAGGTCTTTCACTATAACCGTTAGACCTTTCTTAAGCGGCCGTTGCTTGACTTCGTACACCCTCTCGATGGCCTCCGGGTTCAGGGCGTCTGCTGCTATACCGTAGGCGGTCTCAGTCGGGAAGATGACTAGTCCACCGTCTTCAATCACCTTCTTCGCCTTCTCGATTTCGCCTACCGCCACGTTACCTCCACCTCGTCGGGCCGCCAGTTCGGGCGTTTGGCAGAACCAGGTATAGAAGTTTCTCTGCCGGCTTCAAGCTCTAGTAGTCCCTGTTGAGCTATCATAACCCCGTTATCCATGCAGTATTTCTTCGGCGGGAAGTAGGCTTCCGCGCCGCGCTGCTTGCACATCAGGTCCACCATCTCCCGCAGTCGCGAGTTCATCGCAACGCCGCCGGTCAGCAGCGCCTCGCCGGACTCTTCCTGCGCCATCGCTCTTTCCAGCGCCTCGACCACGGCTGCGTAGGCATGCTCCTGGAACGAGTTCGCAAGCACTTCGTCTTCAACATTGCCTATCTTC
>CAZEKI010000083.1:0-3296 GCA_964512895.1 uncultured archaeon | reverse complement strand
TAAAGTCGAGCCCGGGGAGAACACCATGTCTATCCGGTTCAGGAACAATGAGTATAACGCCCATCTGCACCCCGGTATGAGGATGAAAATCAAGTATCGGTCCGACAGTCTTGCCTCCGGGACTTTTGAGCGCGAGCGGTTCTACTTTGATGATGTATACGCCGAGGAGCATGCAAATGACGGTGTGGGTCTTTTCGCCATGAAGTCTTACAGAGTGCCAGAGGGCGCCGAGGTCAAGAACGTGACATTCCATCTTAACGCCACCGGTGTCGACCGGGAGTTCGACGGTGAGTGGTATAACTGTCAGGTATTCAGGCAGGGAGGCAGCTCGTGGTACTACGCGACGGATGTACGTATATACCACAACGGTACTCTGGTAGACTCTGGCTACGGGCCGAGCGATGGAGTCCTAGAGACGGACTACGACCTGACTCCGTACACCAACACCGGCACCAACCTTGTATCCGTCTATCTCAACTGGCAGGGCGACTGTGGCTGGGGGGAGGACCGGATGGACATCAACTCCGACTTCCGTTCCGACAGGGCGACACACATAGATGTCTGGTACGAGGAGAGAAGCGGAACGCTCGAGTTCGGAAGGATAGATGTCAGCAGAGTAGAACAGTTCGGCGAGACCGGCAATACCATAACCCATGAGAAAGAATTCAATTACTCTGATTTAAGGTCGACCAACGTCTTCCCTACACAGCTCACGGGAAGCACGATAGATGCCTATGCCTGGCCCGAAGGAGGCGCCAAGACCAATGTATTCAGTTCGCCGGCTTCTCGTGCAGTACCCTCGTCGATCTACATCGACCCCTCGCACTATGATACTGATAGAGCTAACTTTATCCAGCTAGACGATACAAACCCTGACAATATCTTCCTGCCCCAGAGCAGTTTCCAGTACACCCTGAGCGTGCCTTCGCAGGTAGGATACGGCGACCTGTTCGAGAACCAGACCGCATCGGTCGAAGATGCGCAGGACAGGCTTGAGGATATCCTTGGCCCTTTCGTTGACGCGACGGGTATAGAGTCAGACCATGTATCCACTGGAGATCAGCCCTATCTCTGGGGTCCGGCCTCTGTGAAGTTGGTGGTGTGGCGCAGATGAGGAAGGGTATGATATACACCACTTTCGCACTTCTCTCGTCAAGCCTCCTCATAATGATGGCGCTGCTTCCTATCACCTCGACTGTAGATATTGAGCCGGGGGAGGCTACGAGGATAAGCGAGGCGTCCTTCTTCCATGAGAGCGTGCTGGAGGACATGGAGCGTTCCCTTGGTATAGCCACCCGGAGAGCATTGACGGGCTCTACTAACTACGTGGTGCAGACAGGAGAGCCCCTGGTTGTACCGGAGAAAAACGTTACCTCTGCCCTCGTTAACGGGAGCATATCAGGGCTTGCCCTGAACTCGACTGAGAATGCCTCTCTGGATGACTGGAGCAACAGGGTATCATCTATAGCTGGCCGTTCTGGATACTCTCTGTCCGTGGAACTCAGGGATTACTCGTTCAACACTTCTGGTTTTGAGGCCAGGTCTTCATATTCTGTGTTCTCCCGTCTACAGGACCCTGCGACCCTCACATCCTTCAACCGCACCGAGACCGCCAATACTACGGTCTCTATAACAGGCCTAGAGGATACTATGCTACTGCTGAGGTCGAAGGGCAGATACGTAGCTCAGTACAGCCGCTGCGGCTTCAACGACCCGGCTGAAGTCCTGTATACTGGCGATCCTTACTCGGATGGCGTAGCTCATGGCCGTGCAGAGGTACAGCCCAGTGATGCCTCGGCGGTGGAGGATGCTTCGGAAAAAATCATAGTTGCAGAGGACATAGATAGCTATGGTGTAGCGGAGGTCAACAACTTTGCTGGCGCAGTATCTGCCCAGCCGAACTCTTCGACAGGTTACACCACTGAATACGTGTTCGATACCGGTTCCATATCGGATATCGACCAGAACATGTCTCTGATACTCAACAATGACCAGGTCTGGCGCTCGGGCTTCAGGGCGATGATGAACCAGAGCTGCTATGTGCCTGTTGACCGGGGACCGGGCTTCTTTGATAGACTTGCTAACAGGCTTGTCAGCCCCGAGGGCAGCGGTATCGCCACCCTTGTCAAGATGTCGGAGCTGCCCTCAGAGCTGAGGAAGACGGATTCTGCAGTAGGATATGTCTACTTTAACGAGACTGGCTATGAGGGTCTTAACGAAATTCGTGGAGTATCGGAGGAGTATAGCTGGTTCCGTCTTGACGACTATCACGTAGATTTATGGGGGCTAGAAGAGCTGGCGTACTGAAAAAAGAATAGGGAAAAATGTGGGAGGATGGACTTACGGTGCCATGTTGCCTGAGATTGTACCGGTCGATACTGCTCCGGTGATGTCTCCTCTGTTGAACTCGATTTCTAGGTCGTAGTTGTTACAGGCGTCTGACTGAGATACTCCGCCGAACTCGGCTACTGTGCTGTCTCCTACGTTTAACTCGGCCTGTGAAACAGTGGCGTTGTTAACGTAGCCGTTGTCGTCCAGGAGAGAGGCTCTTGTGATGTTTACTTGTTCGCTGCCCCCGTTCGTGAGTTCTACCTGTACGTTGTCAGGTGTGACTTCGAACGTGGAGACCGTTACTGTCTCTCCAGTGAATCCGCTTGCCTGCTGTGCACACTGGCCCTGGACGGTTGCAAAGATGGCGCCGCCGACGATGGCGACTACCAGAAGCATCCATCCATAGGTCATCAGGTACTCAATTGCTGACTGCCCTTTCCTTTTGCTAAAGATGTTGCCTTTCTGTGTTTCCATAAAGGTTTTTCACCTGACTAAGTCACAATTGTCTCAGCCGTTATAAAAATCCTTTTATGCGTTTTCCTGGTTTTTAGTCCCTCGACAGTACTATAAACCCGTTTTCAGGCGAAGCCTCCCATAAGAGATGCGATGCCACCCCTTATAAGGTAGAACAGTATCACGGAGACTGTAACCATCACCGGTATGTATCTCGCGCCCTCTTTGACGTTCGCGTTCTTTATCTCGGATATTATGAGCGCTGCGAAGAAGTTGATGACTATTATCGCCATAACAGAGAACTGGGAGAAGAACTCTGTACTGACCTGCGGCTGCTGGAAGGAGAGGCCTAGCTGGCCTCCTGTCTCCATCTCACTGATATCGGTGCCTTCCCACATGTCTGCGGTCGTCTCGGACATGTAGACGCTGATGGAGAAAAGCAGAGGCGCGCCGATGACCGCGGCCATCAGTATGAAGATTACGTACATCCGGATGTTGGAGTTGATCTCCTC
>CAZEKI010000082.1:0-3308 GCA_964512895.1 uncultured archaeon | reverse complement strand
TCTGCCGAGATGCTGCTGGAGACATACGGGCGGACTGGGGAAGTAGGCCGCGAGCTTGAGAGCAAAATAACCGAGCTGGAACGCGAGCTGGAGGACCCGGAATCCGAGAAGAAGATAAAAGACCTGATAGAGGACATCCGGCAGCTGATGGAGGATATCCAGGAAGAGCCGATGGATGAAGACCCGATGATGGGTCCAGAGGATGAGATGGGGGGAGGACTTGGCGAGCCCGAGGACGACCTTCCGCCTTTCTAGCACATAACCTGTTTCTCTTTTTCTTCTGGAACCGGGTTATTTAACTCTGTAAAGCAGCCTTTCCAACATGGAGGTAACACGCCGTAAAATCCTTCTAGGCATCCTGCTGTTCTTCAGCGCCATATCTATACCTTCCTTTCTGGACCACTACTTTTACTGGATAAGCGGTCAGGCTGAGGCAGTGGTCATCCAGCAGCGCTGGGACTTTGTGGCGCTCAACATAGCAGCGTTCCTGCTTTTCCTCATACCTCTGAGGTACCGGCGGAAAGCGGACTGGAAATCGCTCGGGGTCTACACCGCTTTCATAGTCTCGCTTTTCGTCGAGATGTACGGTATACCGCTCTCCATCTACCTGTCTTCGACCGCGTTCCTGGCACAGCCTTCGGCCGCGGGTTTCAACCCGGTGGTAGAGTTCAGCGTACTCGGCCAGACACCTGAGATGACTGCCTGGATGCTTGTCGGACTCGCTATAACTGTCATCGGCATGATTCTAGTCGCGATAGGCTGGCTCACGGTCTACCGCAACCGTGAAGGCCTCGCCACATCAGGCATCTACCGCTATTCCCGTCACCCGCAGTACCTCGGTATCGTTTTGATTGCGGCCGGATGGTTCATCGGCTGGCCGACACTGTTGACGACAGTAATCCTGCCGATACTGGTCTACACGTACTATAAACTGTCCCTGGAGGAGGAGCAGGAGGTAATGGAAGAGGTCGGGGAAGAACGCTACCGGGAGTACGCAGAGTCAACTCCTATGTTTATCTGACTTTGAAGAGATGTGATTCACAGCTGCAGTCGCTACAGCCGAAACCCGGCACCGGTTCGCCAACGACTGAGAAAATATCGGCTAGCTGGCATTCATACTCCGAGCTTTCCGGCAGTATGAAGTAGTCAAACGGTTCTGCTTTGTCCGAAAAGTAGTCGATGTGCCAGTACTGGTTGTCCGGCCGGGAAAAGTGCCGTTCCAGTCGTTTCTCGACCGAGTTCATCGCCGAACCAACGTAAACGTAGACACCCGGCGCAAAGTTCAGCTCTCCGAGCGCCCCGATTTCCAAATCAGCTGACTCTTCAAGCCTCAGAAAAATACAGTAAACGCCTTTCACAGGAGAAATTTGGCTCCAACCTTTTGGAAAGTTTCGAACGCCGGGGCTGGGATTTGAACCCAGGAGGGCCGTCACAGCCCAGCAGATATCTCGTCTATCATCGGCCGGTGGCCTCAGTAGATCCGCTGGTGCGGAACGGTTCAGAGCTCGAATCTGCCGCGTTCAGCCAGGCTCCGCCACCCCGGCAATAGCCTGTAGTTCGTGGTTGATGCCTGAAGTTTTTATTTAGTCGTACTCTCTCCTAGTTATGGAGTACAGATCGGTCATATTCGATATGGACGGCGTTCTGCTTAACTTCGAGGGAGACGATTTCAAGTGGAAGTACGACGCTGTCAGGGAAGCTCTACGTGAACAGGGTGCGGGCCCGGAAGGCTTTTCGCGTTCCCAGCTTGACGCTTTCTTGGGCGACAAGGGGATAGATGCGTGTATTGAGGCATGCAAAAACCTCGGTCTTGACCCGCGGACTGTCTGGGAGCTTATAGCCGAGAAGACCAGTGCTGCCCGGCGTGAGAAAATCGAGGATGGCTCTTTCTCACTGTACCCTGATGCGGAAGAGGTGATTGAAAGGCTTCGATCGGCCGAGGTTGAGCTCGGGCTTATAAGTAACGCGCCTGAAGCTGCGGTTGAGGCTACGGTTGACTACTATGGGCTCCGGGACCACTTCAAATTTTTCCGGGGCATAGTCGATTTCGATGATTTGCCGGCGAGAAAGCCGCATCCTGACCACCTTGAGCTGGCAAAGGCCGAGCTGAAACGCGAACCCTATATCTATGCAGGAGACGCAGAATCCGATTTAATAGCTGCGAGGAACGCTGGCATGGACTCGGTCTGGGTCAAGAGATCGGATGCTCGGATTGATGTAAGTCCGGATTACAGAGTGGCGGACACAGCCGAGATACTGGATATAGTCAACGGTAGCTCTTGAGCTTAAAAATCTCACTTCTCCACACTATCCTATGACGGACGAAAAATGCTCGAAATGCAGCGAGGAGGCGGTTATACACCGCGAGTACGAGGGTCGTTCGCTCTGCGAGAAGCACTTTTCCATCGCCATCAACAAACAGGTCAAGCGGACTATAAGGGAAGGGAATCTCGTCGAATCCGGAGACACTATAGCTGTCGGTCTTTCCGGGGGCAAGGACTCGGCGGTCCTGCTTGAACAGTTGGTGGAGATTTTCGGCGAACGACCGGACATAGACATAGTGGCTGTCGCGGTCCATGAAGGCATCGACGAGTACCGTGATGAGTCTATAGGTGCCGCGGAAGAGCTGTGCGACAAACTAGGTGTCGAGCTTGAGGTCGGGCGGTACGATGACTACTACGACCTCAGGATGGACGACGTGGCTGGTGCAGGAGAACTAGGCAACTGCACCTACTGCGGCATCATGCGCCGCGACCTTTTGAACAAGCTCTGCCGGGAGGTGGACGCAGACAAGCTCGCCATTGGCCATAACCTGGACGACGAGGCCCAGGCCATCATGATGAACTACATCAAGGGCGACAAAAGGCGGCTGGCGAGGATCGGCGCCCGGACCGACGCGGTCTCGCATGACGATTTCGTGCCGCGTATCAAGCCGCTTATCGACTGCATGGAGAAGGAGATAGCGCTCTACTCCCGCATCCACGACCTCGGAGTCATCGACCGCTGCCCACACGTACAGGAAGGAACTCTGCGCCCGATGGTCAAAAGTTTCCTGAATAAGCTGGAGTCACAGATGCCGGGAACCAAGCACCGTATCGTCTCTCAGGGCCGTGACCTTTCCAACCTTGCCGAGGATGACATCGACTGGGATGACGAGGAGCACGAGTGGCAGGAATGCGAGAGATGCGGCGAACCCTGCTCGAGCGATATATGCCGGAAATGCCAGCTGCTGGAAGAGCTGAGGGAGAAGGCTGAGGGGACGGAGTTAGTCGAGACGGCGGGACGGGCCACGCTAAAAGGTGAGTTCG
>CAZEKI010000081.1:0-3358 GCA_964512895.1 uncultured archaeon | reverse complement strand
GTTTCTTCAGACTCTTCATCTTCTTCGTCTTCCTCCTCGGTGTCGCCTTCCTGCATCCTCTGCATCATCTCGGATTCTTCCTCTTCTTCAAGGGCTTCTTCCATCTCTTCCTCTTCTACACCGATGGATTCGATGTCGTCGATGTCGTATTTCTCGAGCCTGTACTCGTCTTCAACATTGATAGCCTGAATCTGGAGATTGGACGGTCTCAGCGGGACCGAGTGAGTACTTCCATCCTGTCTCTCGGTCTCGATACCGTTCACGTATACCTTTGTTTCTTCCCTGTCGATTCTGGAGACGATTCCTTCGTCTCCTTTCCGGTCGCCCCTCATCACTTTCACGCGGTCTCCTGTCCTGAGCGAGATGCTACGCGTTCCGAGTTCGTCTCTCAGCTCGGGGTCAAGGTTGGCGGATACAAGCTTATCTTTTACGTGGAGCGGAGCGTTTTCGCGGTACTTTCTCTGCTTGGAAGGATTCTTGCTCGCCTTCCAGTTCCTGCTCCAGTTCTCTGTTTTATCCATTAGTTGAAAACACCTCCGTGTTTTCGGCTACTCCGAAAATCTCTGATTTTCATCATTACACCACCTGTGATGCGATTTTGCCGATAGGGCTGAACCGCTGGACCACTTCTTTTGCGATAGGTCCTCGCGTGACCGAGCCCTTCGGAAGACCGTTTTCCTCGACAAGAACAGCCGCGTTGTCCTCGAAGGCGATACGCATACCCGAGGGCCGCTGGAACTCTTTGGTCTGTCGTACAATTACCGCGTCGAAGACCTGGTGTTTGACTTCCTGGTCTCCCTTGAGTATCTTTACCTTGACAACGTCTCCTACTCCTGCGCTTTCACGCCGGGAGCGTCGTCCTTTCCTGTGCTTGACACCGATAATCTCCAGCTTCTGGGCGCCAGAGTTATCGGCGCATGTAAGCGTCGCGCCCTTGTCAAGAGTCCTTGTGATATTTGCGCCTACCGGTTTCATACTTCGTCACCGTTCTCTAGTACTTCTACCACGACAGCGCTTTTGGTCTTGGAAATCGGCCGTGTCTCGACGACCTTGACCCGGTCGCCTTCCTCGATGTCGATGCAGTCGGGCACGTGTACTGTTATCTTGGTGTTCCTTCTCTCGAATCGCTCGTACTTCGGAATCTTTTCTGCATGCTCCCATCGGACTGTAGCCGAGCGCTCCATGGCGGTCGACTCGACGTTTCCAACAAAAGTACTGCCTCTAACTGGTGCCTGTCCGTGGAAAGGACAGTGCTGGTCCTCACAAGTTTCTTCTGGTTCTTTTACGTCAAGTCCGATTCCCATCTATCGTTCACCTAAGCGGTATCGACTGAAAGCGGATGCAAGTTTTATAAACCACTTGAAGCCTCTAAACCGCGAAAAACTCGAGCCGTATACCCGGTTTTCTACGCGGCCGCAAAGAGTATCGCGCTGCGACAGACGCCAGGACAAAAGGCGTCAATCCTCGCACGACTCCAAGCGGTCACCCGCTGACGTCGTGTCTCAACAATCGAAAGTAACCTTTAAAAGAGAACTGTCCTTCGAAGTTACACGTACTCCCACTTGTCCGGCAGTTTCATGCCGACGCGCTCCTCCGGCCGCTTCGCGATGAGTTCGCCTTCAACTTTGACTTTTTGACCATCGGGCAAGGTGAAGCGGAGCCGAGAAATCGATTTTTCGACGGTCTTGTCGCCGATTCTGAGCGTGTTCCTGGTCTCGTCCATGACTTCTCCGGCGATACCTACCTGTTTCTCATCCTCGGAATAGACTACTTCGCATTCGAGGCCGATAAGTTCGTGGCGCGGCAAGTTCTCCGGTGTTATGGGCATACATTCTGGTTTTAAAACTAAGTTTCAAATCTCTGTCGCGATGACGGATACAGGATTTGTGGCAGTCCATCCATATATCGACGGCGGCAACCAGTTTGTGCCTGAAGGTTTTGTTGACGAGCTGGAAGGAATAGCGGATGAGCACGCCATTTACTGCGTCGAGCAGAGAAACAGAACTGGTGTCCGACCGAGGGATGAACTTGCGGGAGAAGAGTTTTATGACGGATTCTTTCCGGATGTAGAGGGCAGAGGAAAGCTGGTTAGCCAGGCGGTATCCGAGATACTGGAGCATGACCCCGTATACGTTATAGGAGGTAAAGGCTCATTCTGCGTGCCCTATGCCGTCAGATCTATTGGCCGTTACCGAGAAGACGTTTTCGTGGATCCCGATTTAACTTACGAGCCTATAGAAGGAGAATTTCTTTCAGTCTCTGAAGCGCAGGAAGACGAAGATTTACAGGATACTGCAGTTTTCCGGCCGCTTTACTTCTCGGGAGCCACTGTAGAACCATTCGAGGAATACGCTACCAGTTCCGTTCCTGAAGCCTTTCGAGCTCTGGACTAGGAAATAGATTTCAGGCGTTGACTTCGATGTTTGCCTCGTCGAAGCCTTCCTCGACTAGAACATCTTTGATGCGCCGGGTGTGGTCTCCCTGTAGCTCTATCTGGCCGTCTTTGGCCGTTCCTCCGCATGCAAGCTTGGACTTGAGCTTGGATGCAAGCTCTTCCAGGTCTACTTCCTGGTCGTCCAGACCGCTTATCACGGTCATCTCCTTGTTGAAAGTTCTGGTGTCGAGTTTGACAGTTATCTTCTGCTCGCCCTTTGCAATAGAATCGCAGACGCAAAGGTCTTCAGGCATTCCGCACTTGGGACAGGTTTCTGCCATTATAGTATTACTCGCGTTCGTTGAGAACAGTCTTTATCCTTGCGATAGTTTTTTTCATCTCCTTGATACGTCCGGGATTGTCCGCGAAGCCACCAACCTCTATCTGGCCTCGCTCTTCGACCAGTTCTTTCTGTAAATCGTTCATCCTTTCTTTAAGGTCTTTATCGTCCATCTCTCTGATATCTTCTGTTTTCAGAATCGCCATCCGTTAATCACCATGTAACGCTTCCGGTTTTTATGCTTTATTGGCTTTCAAGCCACTCTTTCAGCGTTTTCCGGTTTTTGTTTGCCTTTTCTGCTTCTAGTGTGGCTTCGTAGTCTGGTTCGTCGAGTTCTCCGAGCGCATCCTTGGCTTCGGTGATGGTTCCCGACACGATTTCATCGTAGTCGACATCTGCACCGTCAGCTGATTCGGTGGTTCCTGATTCTTCTACTGTCTCCTCTACCTCGGTCTTGACTTCGCGCTCCAGCTCTTCCTCGTACTCGAACTCCTCGAACACTTTGAGAAATGCTATAGATTTCTGGCGGCCGAATCCTGTGTAGATTCCCTCGACCTGTATCTTGTCTGCGTCGATATTGTTCTCTGCTGCTATCCGTTCTACTACGTCTTCTTCGCTCGGAGTCGGTTCGTCCCCGTGCTGGA
>CAZEKI010000080.1:0-3529 GCA_964512895.1 uncultured archaeon | reverse complement strand
ATTCTTGGTGACCTCTGTCGCACGCGCACGGGCCTGGAAACCTTCGCTCGGCTTGTCGATGCGGTGGCCCGATACCAGCCGCGAGACACTTGAAACAGATCTCGGGTTAGAGGGAATACTATCCGTCTCGTATATAACGGTCTCAGTACCGGCCTCGTTTACCTGAAGCCGGTAATCGTATTCGTCCGGTACCTTGGAATCGAAGTAGCGCTCCACCACTTCTTCTGCATAGGTGAAGTTTCTTGCAGCCCAGAGGAGCGAAACTCCGTCAAGTACTGTCCTGTTGAGGTCGGACTCTGTCATCACCGTCTTCTCCACCAGCTCTTCCTGAAACGAGTCGTTAAGCGCTGTGAAGTGCTCCCGGGAGGCCAGTCTCATGGCGTCCTGGCCGACCAGGCTGGACTGTCTGTACGTGATGGTGTTTGATGTAAAAGGATCAGCGGTAATCTCCGATGACTGGGTCACAACCACCAGAGAGGCCGACATCACCAGTAACGCAAGAAGTGCGTCAAACGAAAAGTAGAATCCTTTCCTCAGTTCCATACTATATACCTCAGTTTTGCGTCCTCCATACGGCCTGAAAGATTTACCTGGACGGTCCGGGTAAACGGCACGACAGTCTCCGCGTCCGAATAGTTCTGTCCGTACTCAAGTTTCTGGCCGCCTGACTCCAGTATACCGGTATCGTTGTAGATTTTCATGTAGTACTCTTCCGCCTTCAACAGCCGGGACTGTCTATCATAACCTATATCGTGGAACTCTTCTAGCTTCTCCGCCTGGAGGACATGGTCAGGCTCAGCGAAGCCAGGTATCAGGACATTACTCGAGTTCCAGTTCTCGGGATATCCGGGCGTCGAAATCAGGAAAGTCGCGGTGTAGGTGCCCTGGAAACGCATCTCGTCTTCCTCCTCGAACTCCGTCTGGTCATCCAGCACCGAGTTCCAGGAGGCGAGGAACACAGTCAGTATAAGACCGAACACCACGATACTGGCGAGGTAGTCCGGCATAAAGGTCTGCGCTTTTCTGCTAGCCAGATTACTGCTCATTTATCAACACCTCACCGTCATTGTTTACGACGCGGAATACGTTAGCGTCCTGTGTAGATATGTTCAGCTCCGGCCCGTAGTACCGCGACGACTGTATCACCGACTCGTCTCCCCACTTCAGATAGCTGGAACCGTTTATCAGCTCCACGGTATAGAATTCGCCACCTATCCTCTCCGGCACCGAGAAGACCCGGGAGTAGCCATCTCCCTGCACCAGAGCCATCTCGACCTGGAAAGACACCTGCTCTGCGACTTTTTCTGCGGTCTGGCTATTCTGGTAGGTAAACGCCTGGCTCTGCTTCGACGCCATAACACCGTAGAGGCCGGCGAGCAGGAGGGCCGAGAGCGACACCATTGCCAGAAACTCGAGAGAACTCTGTCCACGTCTCCCGATCATGTTCAATCCACCACCTCAATATTCGCCTCCCCGTCCTCCATGTACACAGTCACCCTGTGCCTACCTGGTGTCTGCGGCAGCGTACCGGTCAAGTTAGTCTCAAAACTCCGTATTAGGTCGGACTCTCCCGCCCGTGTACGGACAGTATAGACTATAGAATTGTTGACTATAGAGGCGGACTCAACTGAATCCGGAAGTTCAACAGTAAACGTCCTCTGGGCGGGCTCACCGGCCGCACTGACTGTATTGATGGCAGAGTCTGTCTTCTCCAGAGAGTTCTGGAGCTGCATCACGCCCGCGCTGTTCCTGAGCTCGAAGATAGAGCTCTGCGCCTTCATTATGAACGGGGTAGAAAGCAGCAGGGCAAGCCCGAAGACCATAAGGTATTCTATAGCTGCCTGACCTTTTCGCGATTTCACGTTAACAGCTTTCGTCCCCACGTTAAAATTAACTGCCGCGGATAGATAGCCACTTCCAAATCACAACGCTCTTTTTAAATGCTAGGCGGAGGAATACTCAAACATTATGTCCAACGTGCTCTGGTTTGACGAAATTGATTCAGGCGACACCGACAGAGTCGGCGGTAAAAGCGCCAACCTAGGAGAACTCCAGAACGAGGTTGATGTCCCTGTCCTGCCAGGTTTCGCCACTACTTCTGACGCATACGACCGCTTTATCGAAGAGACCGACCTGCGAGACAAGATAGAAACTCTCCTTGACGGGCTCGATACCGACGACGTCAACGACCTCCAGAGACGGGGCGAACAGATACGCGCCCACATCAAGGAGGCCGACATGCCAGAGGACCTCAGAAAGGACTTCATCAAGACATACGAGAAGCTTGGCGAAAAACTCGGCGTCGAGAACCCGGAAGTCGCGGTACGTTCATCAGCAACTGCTGAAGACCTGCCAGGCGCGTCGTTCGCCGGACAGCAGGACACATACCTCAACGTCAAAGGCAAGCAGGATTTAATCAAACGCATAAAGGACTGCTTTGCCTCGTTGTTCACCAACCGTGCCATCTCTTACCGTGAGGACAAAGGTTTCAACCACTTCGACGTCAAGCTCTCCGCGGTCGTACAGAAGATGGGTCGCTCAGATGCGGACAACGGTGCCGCCGGAGTGATGTTCACACTTGACCCCGACTCCGGTTTCAGAGAGGTAATAACAATCAACGCCAGCTACGGACTGGGAGACATGGTTGTCGCAGGAGAGGTCAACCCGGACGAGTTCACCGTTTTCAAGAAGAACATGGGTATAATAGAGAGGAAGCTCGGCGACAAAGAAATCAAGCTGGTGATGAAGGACGACTGGCACGAGGGAGAAGACGAGAACAAACGCGTGGATGTCCCAAAGAGCGACCGGGAAAAGTTCTGCATCTCCGACAACCAGGTGAAAGAGCTGGCAAAATACGGCCTCAGGATAGAGGAACACTACGACAAGCCGATGGATATCGAATGGCTCTACGACGGCCAGACACGCGAACTATACATAGTCCAGGCCCGCCCTGAAACAGTCCAGGCAGAGAAAGACCAGAACGTTATCAAGGACTTCAAGCTGGAAGAGGAGTCAGAAGTCATACTTGAAGGGAGCGCAATCGGCTCCAAAATCGGCTCCGGCAAGGCGCACGTCCTCGACTCTCCGAAGCAGATAGACAAGTTCGAAGAAGGCGAAGTACTCGTAACAGACATGACCGATCCGGACTGGGAGCCAATCATGAAGAAGGCCGGCGCCATCATAACCAACAAAGGTGGACGGACATCCCACGCCGCAATTGTCTCGCGCGAACTCGGAGTGCCCGCGGTAATCGGCACAGAGAACTCCACCTCCCAGCTGAGCGACGGACAGGAAGTAACAGTCGACTGCTCCGCGTCAACAGGAAAAATCTGGGACGGAGAGCTAGAGTTCGAAGTCGAAGAACACCACCTCGAAGAGATACCGGATACAGACACCGAGGTACAGGTAAACATAGGAGAGCCCAGTGAAGCCTTCAAAGTCGCACAGCTGCCTGTCGAAGGAGTCGGGCTTGCGAGAGAAGAATTCAAAATATCATCGCACGTCCGGGAGCACCCGCATAAAATCAATG
>CAZEKI010000079.1:0-3551 GCA_964512895.1 uncultured archaeon | reverse complement strand
GGCATAGTAATCGGCCACGGACACCTCGACCACGTCGGGGCGATTCCGAAGCTCGCAGGGGCCTATGACTGTCCTATCTACTGCTCGCCTTACACCAAGCGTATAGTCGAGCAGATGATGGAGCAGGACAGGAAGAACATCGACAACCCGGTCATCGAAGTCGGACTGGGAGAAACAGTTGATATCAACGGCAACATGAGCCTGGAGTTCATCGATGTCAACCACTCAATTCCCCACGCCACGCTTTCCGCCGTGGATACGCCTGAAGGCTACGTAGTCTACGGCAACGACATGAAGATAGACCAGTCGCCGGTCATCGGCAAGACGACCGACGTTAACCGACTGAAAGAACTCGGGGACGAGGGCGTCAAGCTGCTCATCCCCGGTACCACACGGGTTCACGAAGACGGCAGGGCTCGTTCCGAGGAATCCGTCCGCGTGGAGCTTGAGGACGTTCTCAACTCATGCTACGAGGCAGGAGGACTGGTCGTTATATCGACGTTCTCATCGCACATCGGCCGTCTGAACTCGATTATCGAGGCCAACAACGACCGGAGGAAAATAGCCTTCGTCGGCCGCTCACTCAAGGAGTACCTTGACGCCGCGGAGGAAGTAGGGCTCATCGACACCGGGAAGGCGGACGTTGTCTCCTACTTCAACGAGGTAGAAGACCTGATGCGCCGCGTTAACGACGAGCGAGACCAGTGGCTGATAGTAGCGACAGGCAACCAGGGAGAGCCTGGAGCCCAGCTCGACAAGATGGCGTCAGGCACCTACCCGTTCGAGTTCGAGGAAGGCGACCACCTGGTTTTCTCCAGCCAGGTCATCCCGACGCCTATCAACGAAGCCAACCGTTACGCGCTCGAGAAGAAGCTGAAGGCCCAGGGGGTCCGGCTCTACAAGGGTATCCACACCACGGGACACGCCCTGAAGGAGGACCACCGTGACTTCATCACGATGATGGACCCGGAGAACATCGTTCCTTCCCATGGGACCATCCAGAAGCTCGGCGACTACGTCGAACTCGCCCGGGAAGAAGGCTACTCGCTTGAAGAAGACATCTTCATCGGCGAGAACGGCCGCGTCGTTGATATAGGCTAGCGGCCTCTCCCTGCTACCTCTACTTTTTCTTCTTGTTCTACTGGTTAGATTCAAAAGAACTGGCGCCGTTGTTTCCATCATGGATGTTGAAAAACTCGCCCGGAAGTACGCGCTGAAAAATGCTGTCGAATACGGCGGAGAATGTAGTCCTGGCGCGGTCATAGGCAAGGTCATGGCCGAGACCGAGGCCGATCCATCAGAAGTTCAGGAAGTAGCCGGGCGTGTATGCGGCGAGGTCAACGCGCTTTCTCTCGAAGAGCAGGAATCGGCGCTTGAAGACTACGAGTTTGAAGAGGAGGAGCACGAACACGACCCCCTACCGGACCTTCAAAACGCGGAGGAAGGAGAAGTCGTGGTGCGGTTCGCTCCGAACCCTAATGGCCCGCCCCACCTCGGGAGCGCCAGAGGCATGGTTATCAACGGGGAGCTCGCTGAGAAGTACTCGGGCACGCTTGTGCTGCGTTTCGACGACACCGACCCACGTAAGAAGCGGCCGCTCCCCGACGCATACGAGATGTACCAGGAGGACTACGAATGGCTTGGCTACGACGTCGACCAGGTAGTTTATAGCTCGAAGCAGTTCGGCAAGTACTATGAACACGCCGAAGAGCTTATATCGATGGAGAAAGCGTACGTCTGCCGCTGTTCTCCAGAAGAAGGCAGCCGGTACCGCTCGGAAGGCGAGCCATGCCCCCACCGTGACCGTTCCGTCGAGGAGAACATGGAGGACTGGGAAGGCATGCTTTCAGGAGAGGTCGAAGAAGGAGAAGCAGTCCTCCGTATCAAGACCGACATGGAGCACAAGAACCCTGCGGTAAGAGACTGGGTTGCATTCAGGATAATAGACAACCCCGACCATCCCATCACGGGCGACGAGCACCGTGTCTGGCCGCTGCTCGACTTCGCGGGCGCCATCGAAGACCATTATACAGAAACGACTCACATAGTCCGGGGGAAAGACCTCCGCGCCTCGACGAAACGACAGAAGTACGTCTACGACTACTTCGACTGGAAGTATCCTGAGGTGCGTTACTGGGGACGCATCAACATCTCCGGTTTCAACGCGCCTATGAGCACTTCGACACTCGGAGAGATGATTGAGAACGGAGAGCTTGACGGCTGGGACGATCCCCGTATCGGGACCATCCGGGCGCTAAAGAGACGGGGTTTCAAGCCTGAAGCTATCAGGAACTTCTTCGTCGAGATGGGTGTATCGGAAAACGACATCGACGCCTCGCTGAAGACCCTGGAATCCGAGAATCGCGATATCATAGACGATAGGGCCAACCGTTACTTCTTTGTATCAGCGCCTGTAGAGCTCGAAATATCGGGCTTCCCGAAAGATGTCGAGCCAGAGATGGAGCTCCACCCGGACCATCCCGAACGCGGTTACCGGCGGCCTGAACTCGACAGGGACGGCGAGACGGTAAAGGTGTTCATCGAGGAAGACGACATGCAGGAAGGATTTCTCCGGCTGAAAGGCCTCTGCAACATAGAACTCGAAGATGGAGAGGCAAGGTATGTTGAAGGCGACCACACGGTAGCGGTCGAGAGGGATGCGGATATCGTCCAGTGGGTTCCGGCGTCTGCGGAAGAAGCAACCGTCGTGATGCCGGACGCGGAGAGGATAGAGGGCAGAATCGAGCCGAACGAGATAGAAGAGGGTGAAGTCGTCCAGTTCGAGAGATTCGGTTTCACCCGGTGTGATGACGTCGCTGAACGTTTATTCTACTATATACATTCTTGATGAACGGTCATAACTCGGAGGTACTTACGCAGAGATACACAACTTTGTTTATATGGGAAGGAAGCACTAGGATAGCTTGGGGAGGGGAACGTGAATACCAGACTGTCCAACAAGCTTGGTCTATGCGTCATCTGCGGCGACAGAGTCTTTACTGACGAGCGTTATCTGAAGTCATCTGACGGCTACTGCCATAAAGAATGCCTGTCTGACGCATCGGTTACAGCCTGACGCCGCAGTTTTTAGGATTTTTTACACGGAAAAGGTATGCCTAGCCGTACTGCTGCCGCGATAAACATCTAAGAAAATACATGGGATGGGAAGCGAAAGACTCAAACCAGAGTCTTTCTTGGACCAGCCTCCTGCTAGGAGGATGGGAAGGGCGGGAATCGAACCCGCGACCTCTGCGTATCTCTTAAGCTGAAGCCTTTCAGCTCCGGTTTATTTAATCATCGAGGTCGCGCGGACCTCTCATCGCTCATAGCTTAGTATGAGCGCAGCGCTCTTACCGACTGAGCTACCTTCCCATGAACGGAGACCCGTTCAAGCCGGATTCTAGGGGAACCGGCTTTCGGAACGTGTTTTGGAAGGCATTCATGGAATGCCTTGTGGCTGAAACGAGCAACGTTTCATGGGTTCGCCCGGATTTGAACCGGGGATCTCCGCCATGTCAAGGCGGTGTCATAACCAGCTAGACCACGAACCC
>CAZEKI010000078.1:3065-3578 GCA_964512895.1 uncultured archaeon | reverse complement strand
CTTCGCAAAGGTGAGAGAGGTCGCAGAGAAAGAACCCGTAGGCGAGTTCGATGCGTTCGAGTACAATACTGTTTCCTGGGCCGACCAGGAGATGGATTCAAGCGCCTGGCTCGGAAATCCTGTCCAGAGAACCCTATTCAAGAATTTACAGCACCTTGAAGACAAGGTGAAGAAGACCGATAATGAAGAGGTTCTGGAGGTCTGGCGAAAATTCCTGACCTCTGATCATTTACACCACATCGCGACCAAGTCATGGGACGACCACGCGGTCCACAACTACTTCTCATACTTCGACCACCCATTCCAGGGCTTCGCCGTAATAATGGAACACGTCATGGACTTCCAGGAACAGGTCGATGAAAGGCTGAGGAAGTAAGTCAAAACCGATTTAACTCTAATCCACCTTTATTGTTATCAAGTGGTCAAAAAAATGGATGGACCTGCCGCACGCATAAACTTCACTTACGGCCTCACCTCGAATCCTGCCACCGATCTCAATCTTTCAGTCTACGA
>CAZEKI010000078.1:0-3055 GCA_964512895.1 uncultured archaeon | reverse complement strand
AGCTTCCCCAGATATGGAAGGCGATGACCGACTTATAGGCGAAATAGAGCTTTCATACAGAACCACATCCCAGACTTACTCGGTTTTCGACAACGGGGACGACGTGAAAGTAGTGTACAGGAACAGGAGCAGATTCCAAACAAGAAAAGCCTTTACAACCCTCTATCTTTTCTAAAAGACGACTATCGTCTCGAAGAAGAGATATGGGGATACGAACTACCAGCCACAGCAAAAGAAGAATTCCTGCTGGTGACCGAGGAATTAGGTAAAGACAACTTCCACACAACCACCTATCATAAAGCAAACGAGGATACCGCCCTGATTAGAATCAACCCTGAATACATAGACAGAGAAGCCCCCAACTCATTCATAGTAGACGATTTCAAAATCGATGACTTCCCTCTACTCAAGAGGGGCATAAGCGCAGTTATTGGAGAGAGACCCGATGTTAAGGGAATGGATCCAGAAGAAGCCGCAGAAACTATAGTGGAAGTTCAAGAATATAGTGACCTCTCAGACGTTAGTATAGACGAGCTTTCTAGACAGCCTATAGAACTCAGGCACCTGGTAGCAAGTATTCTAGATAATCCCGAATTAACTGCCAGAACTTGATAACCTATAGATACCTTTACCAACCGAGAAAAGACTTAGGAAGTAAAGGCACGCAGAAAACCTTATGCACGCCGAACTGGAAGAACTGCTATACAGCCGCCTCGGAGATTACGAGTTACTGGAAACACGGGAAGGTGAGGGCAACCACAACCACATTATAGAGTCAGATGGAGAAAAATATGTGCTCAGAGTCTCCAAAGAGATTTCAGAGGACCGGCTGGAGAACGAGCACGAGATGCTCAGATTCCTGAAATCACAGGGGATAGAGAACGTTCCGAGACCAGTATTCTTCGACAAGCTAGATAAGAAACAGGTGCTGCTCGAAACCTTCGTAGGCGAGAAAGACCTTGAACCAGAGGATTTTACAGAGAGCCGGCTCAGGCATACTGCGCAGTTTTTAGCGCATTTACACTCCGTGCCTGTTGAGGACTACAACACTTACACAGGCGAAACACGAGAGGAAAAAACCACTCTCCAGGAGGTCTACGCCGATGATTTCGAGGAATGGGCTGAAAAGCGCTACGAGGAGTACCTCGAACTAGCGGAAGAACCCCACGAAAGAATAAAAGTCCACTTCGAACGCCAGAAAGAACAACTTGAAAAGGTGCCGGATGTTCCCGTAGAGCTTTCTGTTATCCACGGAGACCTGGGCTACAACGTCAGGGCCCGGAGAAGCGAAGTATTCGTGGTAGACTGGGAGTTCTCCCGTATAGGTTACCCGGAGAACGACATACTATACTTCCTACAGCACCAGTGGCTTGAACAGGAACAGCAAGAAACATTTCTTGAAGAGTACAGGAAACACCGCGAAACCCAGGCCTTCGAGGATACCAGCGAGTTCTACCCTAGTTTCTTGGCCTTCAATGACATGATATGGGCCGCCAAGCGCGTTGCAAAGGGAGAAGAAGAGAAACGAGAGCTTTTAGAGGAACGTATGGAAAGGCTTGAAAACATGTACCGCCAGAAGTAAGACATGCCAGAGAAACACTTTATCGAAGTCGAGAACAGCGAAAAAGTCGCAGCAGTCCACCACGAAGCATCAAGCGATAGATGGATACTTTTCTGCCATGGCTTCGGTTCGGACAAGGAAGGCAGCTACGTCGGCCGGTGTAAGACTGCGGTCGAAAACGGCTTTAATGCGGTCCGGTTCGATTTCCGTGGTAACGGTGAAAGCGACGGCGACTTTATCGAGCAGACGCTGAGCTCGAAAATCGAAGACCTGAAAGCAGTAGTAGAACACTTCTCACCTGAAAGCTACGTCTTCTTCGGCTCCAGCTTCGGCGGAAAGGTTGCGTTCCATGCCTCGCTAGAATTCGAGCCGGAAGCGGTCGTCGGCCGGGCTCCAGTAACGTACAACAGCATCATGGAGAAGTATCGCTCCGTCGTCGACAACAAAGGCGAGTTCACGCACCACGAAGGCGCGACCATCGACCAGCGTTTCTTCGACGACTTCGACACCTACAGCTTCGACGATGTAGCCGAAACTCTCTCGATTCCGGTCGCCATCTTCCACGGCGGCGCAGATACAACCGTCCACATCGAGAACACCTGGGATGCCGCCGACGCTCTCCAGACAGATGTCGTGGTGCAGAAGCTGGAAGGCGAGAAACACAGGTTTTCCGAAGAAGCAGAGCAGAAGATGCAGGAAATGATGTTCGACTGGCTCAGCAGCTTCTAGGCTATGGCCTTCGAGTAAATCCCCTTGGTCCAGGCGGATATCTGCTCCCAGCGGAAGTTGTCTTCTACACGGTCGCGGGCGTTGTCTCCCATCCATTCCGCCCATCCAGGGTCGTTGAGGGCGCGCTGGACCTGGTAGGCGATAGAGCCCGAGTCCGCCGGGTATGAATGCAGTCCGGTGTATTCGTGGATGATGGTGTCCTTCATCCCGCCGACGTAGGAGCCGACTGTAGCGGTCTCGCATGCCGCCGCCTCAAGCGGTACGATGCCGAAAGGTTCGTATACTGAAGGTGCGACAGTTATCTCGGCGTTCTTCATTAACGATACCAGCTCTTCGTCCGGGACGTAGCCCGGGAAGTATGCCTTGTCGCCGACCTTTGACTTGGCGATTCCCTTGTAGTGCTCGGTTGCACCGGAGCCCACCATCACGAACTTGGCTTCCGGCCGTTCATCAAGTATGTTCGGCATCGCCTCGATGAGATGGCCCGGCCCTTTCTGCGGGTACATCCTGCCGACGAACAGGACTATCTGCTCCCAGTCAAGGGCGTAGTTTTGCTTGTCAAGGTTACTTCCCTGGGAATCAAACTTCTCCAGGTCGACGCCGTTCGGTATGTAGTGCACCTTTTCCTCCGGCACCTCGAACATGTGCTTCACTTCCTCGGCAATGTCCTCGCCGACCGCTATCACCTGCTCGGCCTCGTAGGTGCCGTACCATTCCAGGTTATGTATAGTCCTCTGGTAGTCAGAATCAAGACCGTCCCGGCCG
>CAZEKI010000077.1:0-3685 GCA_964512895.1 uncultured archaeon | reverse complement strand
TATCGGGTACCTGTCTTCGTCTTCCAGTATCCAGGCATACTTCCTGCCTTTCTCGTGCTCATCAAGTATTGTTCCGAGCTCCATGTCACGGTCGTACTCAAGAGGTGTGAAGCTGACCTGCTCAGGCTCAACCGCCTTGTAGACGAACGGAGGCTCAACCATTTCCAAATCGTGGAGGCCGATGGCAAGCTTGTCTCTCCGCCTCCCCAGGGTCTCGTGAAGCTTCTCCTGGAGCTGAATCAGGCCGTTAATCTTCTTGGTAGTAAGCTTCACATTCCGGACTACCGCGCCACCGATATACGGCCGGACATCTTCAACAGAATCATCAACATAGACTTCGATGTCGCCCTCGGAAATACCGTACTCGGTTCTACCGGTCTCGATGCCGAAGAAGCCGCGGTACGCACGGGCCAGGCCCTCAACGCTGAGAAGGTCGGGCCGGTTAGGATATACTTCGACCTGCCACTTGTGGCCTTCGACCGGGTTCCAGTGGGCGCCGAGGAACGAAGCCTTCTCGTTCAGCTTCTCCCCTGAAACCTCCCGTCCTACAAGCTCCTCAAATTCACGCTTGTCTATCTCTATTGTCGCCATTATTTATCGGGCCTCCATACAGGTGTCTGCTCAAGTATTTCTATGTCGTTGCGGTAGAGTTCTCGGATATCCGTTACTCCCGCGGCTTTCATCGCGATTCGAGGAATTCCAAGACCCCATGCCAGCACAGTCGCCTCGAATCCAAGCATCGGCTTGACGACCTCGGGCCGGAACATGCCGGCGCCTCCGAGACCTATCCATTCTTCGTTATCTTCATCCCAGACCTGGACCTCGACAGACATCTCAGTGTAGGGGTAGTACGCCGGGATAAGCCGGAACTCGTCGTATCCCATCTTCTCGAAGAACTTGCTGATATAGCCTTTCAGGTGCCGGAAGTTGAGGTCTTCGCCGACCACGATGCCGTCGGTCTGCAGGAACTCGGCCAGGTGGAACCGGTCGACTGTCTCGTTCCTGAAGTTCCGGGAAACCGTGAAGAACTTCTTCGGCAGCTCTTCTTCGTTAACATCGATATCATGCAGCCTCCGAGCCGAGACCGCGGTAGTATGCGTTCTCAATACGTTCTTGGCGGCTTCTTCTTCGGACCAGTCATAGCCCCATCCGGTGCTCCCCGTGGTCCAGCCGTTTTCATGCGTTTCCTTCACGTGTTCTACCTTGTCTCCGTAGACCGAAAGATCGGATTTCTCCGGCATCTCCATGAAGAAGGTGTCGTGGAGCTCGCGTGCAGGATGGTCTTGCGGCGTGTAGAGCGCGTCGAAGTTAAGAAAGCTCGGAACGACAAAGTCGCCACCCATCTCCTCGAAACCCATTTCAAGCCATTTCTGGCGGGCATACTGTATAATTTCCTTGTAAAAATGCTTCTTGCCGGTCCTCGGCGTTTTGACCCTTGCCTCGGCGTCGAACTCTTCATCGATTTCCTCTATCTCGACGGATTCGCCTTCCGCGGTCAGCGACAGGACACGCACCGTTCTCGTCTCGGTCGCGACCAGACCTCGTTCTTCCAGTTCTTCATCGAAGTTTTCGGACTCTAGCCTGCTTCTTGCCGGGTCGGCCTCGAGTTCGTCCGCTCCTTCATCAGTAAGCAAGACTTCTCCGTCCTGTATCTCTATCCAGCCCTGTTCACGGGCCTTTCCAAGCGCCACGTCGACATCGATATCTTCAATCTCTGATATCTCCCGCGGGCCGTCAGCAAGCTCCTGCTTCAGCCGGTACTCGGGAGAGCCTTCTTTCATAACTTCTTCGCCGGTCTCGGTCACGGATTGCTCGAGTTCTTCTTCCTCGTCTATCTCGATTAATCCGGCTTCTTCCAGTTCGAGCGAGGCACGGTGGACCATGCTCTGGTCGTAGCCCTCTTTCTCCAGTTCTTCTACCGCTCGAGGGCTTCCCTGCTTCAGCTCTTTGAGAACTTGAATCGCCTGCTTCGACAGTTTCACAGTGCCGGTTTTCCCGACGAAATTTTAATAATTAAGCGGTCTCCAGCAGAGCGCCGAAAAGTATCAGCAGTACACCGCCAAAACCCAGCTTAACGAAGTCGTACCAGGTACCGCGGTCGAAGTGTTCCCGGTAGACCGCCGCAGACACCATGCTCCCGGTTATGCCAGCGACTATGAAGCCGGTCATCTCAAGAGTGGCGTGAGGCACGTATCCTATCACCTGTAGCGGTGACTGGCCGAATATATGGGCGAGGAAGATGCCAAGAACCGACGCGTTCCAGGTCAGGATGAATGCTCCCGCTGAACCGATGATTGATGCTACAACAAGGATGCCTGTGAAAACAAGAATATTATTGGAGAGGACCGACTGCAGCGACACAGGGCTCGTGGCGTATCCTGCTGCACCTACTATCCTCAGCTGTATGTCGAAAACCTCTGGAAACGCAAGACCGAGCAAGAAGAAGCCTATGACCTCGCCTACAAATATAGTACCGTAAAGCTTTATCTCGGGAATATGTGGCTTGTTCCCGCCCTCCCTTTCCAGAAAGTAGCTTGTTAACGGGTAGAGCAGAGGGATGGATGCGAAAATCACAGCCATCAGGTCGGCCTGAGAAGGGAAAAGTACTTTGGCGAATCCGAAGCCCAAGAGACCCGATATAACCCCGAGAACAACCAGTAGCCGGGCGCGCTGCTCCTCTTCCTCCTTGAGTATAAGCTCGGGAAGCATGGAGAAAGATTCGTTCTGCCAGCTTAAACTAGTTCTGGCATCCCACATTCTCGGCCACGTACTGCTCCACCTGCTCACGAGCCTCCTCACGCTTTCTCTGATGCTCTACAAGGAACTCTTCGACCCGGTCCTTGGCTATCTGCTTGAGTTCGCCGGAAAGCATCTCGCCGGATGAGTACCCCTCCCGGATACGCGCCAGCTCGTCATCGTCATCTATCAGATGGAACGCCAGCAGCTCAAAAACCATGTCCTCCTCGATTCTCGCACCTTTCTCCCGGTGCTCTTCAAGCGTATCGCGTCCGCCGGTCTTGGCCTCGTCTATCTTCTGCTTCGCCTCCTCCACTGAGTCCGTCAGCGCGATGTAGCTTTTCTCGTCGCTGGAAGACATCTTGCCGCCCTGGAGTCCGCGCATGAACTTGTTGTACGTCGACGCTGGCTTCACAAACTCCTCGTCACGGTACTTTCTCGCGACTTCCCGCGTCAGTCTTATATGCGGGTCCTGGTCGATTCCCACAGGGACAACCGTCGGTCGCGGACCTCCGTTCTCCGGGAACTGCGGCCTCAATATGTCGGCGTACTGTGTCAGAGCGGACGATATCTTGGCAGGCTCCGCACTGCCGTAGGTGGCCTCTACCTCGTTCTGCGTCAGGTGCTTCGAGAATAGCTTGCTCCGTGTATGGTAGTCGTTGCCGCCCCGAGACTGGAAGTAGAAGTCAGTATTCTCCAGGTCGAGACCGAGCGCGACATAATTGGTCAGGTACTGGTCGATGACAAGTTCGCGAGCCTTTTCAAGCGACATGTCCCGGGTGTTGTACGCTTCAATATCCGCCGCTGTCAGAGTTACCTCTGCACCCATCTCCTGGTACATCAACACCTGGTCGACCACTATCTTGTGGCCGAAGTGGAAAAGGCCGGACGGCATTATCCCTGTTATGACGGCCACTTCTTCGCCATCTTCGTACGCGTCGAGGTAGTC
>CAZEKI010000076.1:508-3732 GCA_964512895.1 uncultured archaeon | reverse complement strand
CGTCCTTGTCAGGTATCTCTATTTCGTCTTTCTGTCCACCCCAGTCTCTCTGGGCCTCTGTCTTGTAGGTCCGCAGGTAGGTGGAGCGGGCCACGCCTCTCTCGATGGAGGCCTTGTTCATTATTACAGCGTCTTCTATGTTGTATCCGTCGAACGTTCCGAGCGCGACGACCATGTTCTGTCCGATGGGGTGGTTGCCTAGCAGCGTGTCATAGGTCTGTGTCTCGACGATAGGCTGCTGAGGGTACGTTAGCAGGTTGGCGTTGGTGTCGAATCTCTGGTGGAACTCGCGGGAGTACATCCCGATTCCCTGGCCGGACATCTTTGCACCGAAGTTGACCCTGTCCCCTCTGTTGTGGGAGGGGTAGACAACTAGAGATGCTGATAGTCCGTGCGTGATGGCAGGGTCGATTTCCACGTGGGTGTGTTCGTCGGTCACTTCTTCCTCGTCCATCGCGACGTATGCGTTTTCTTCCTCCTCTGCGTCGAGGTACTCGATGACGCCCTGTTCTTCAAGGTCTTCCAGCGTTATCTCGCCTTCTTCCAGCTGTTCTCTCTGCTCGTCTCCGAGCTGTGGTTCGCCGTCTTCTACTATTATCAGCGGCCGCTCTACGCGTCCTGCATCAGTGTTGATTCTGAGTTCATCACGGTCTTCGGCGTAGTAAACGCTTACCTCTTTCCGGATGTCGCCTTCACGTCTCTTCTCGATTATCTCCTCCCGGATTTCATCCGGGGATTCGATTTCGCCGATGATTTCGCCGTCTAGGAATACGTCAGTCATAATATCACCTTTACTGTTCGATGCCCGCCTCTTCGAGCTTTGCTCTAAGCGAGTTTTTCTCCATGTTTGTCAGGCCGGTCGAGACGTTGGCGCTCATCGCCAGATGCGTCCTCAGTCCGATGTTCATACCTTCCGGTGTCTTGATGGGGCATACGCGGCCCCACTGCGTCGGATGCAAATCCCGGGCTTCGAAGTGCTGTCTCTCGCTGGAAAGCGGGGAGACGATGTTCCTGAGGTGGGCGAGTGTCTTGATACGGTTGCCGCGCTCCAGTCGCTGGCAGATGCCTGTCCTGCCTCCGACCCAGTTGCCCGTCGCCATAGCACCCATTATCTGCTTCGTCAGGGTGTCTGCGACAACTGTTGACTGGAGTGATGGCAGGCGTCCGCGCTTCGCGGACTTCCTGAAGTTGTATTTCATACGCGCGAGGAGTCCCCACTTGCCGAGGAATACGGAGCGGAACTGCATCTCGAGCAGTTCGCCTGCGAGGTTCAACCGCTTGTTGGCGTAGTGGTCGATGTCGTCCTCCTCGATGTCGCCCTTTCCGAGGGCGATAGTATTTCTTATGATGTTGGCGAGGAACTCTGCTTTCTCCTCCCGGACCTCTGGCTCCTGCCCTAGGTGCGGTAGAAGGTACTCGTCGAGTATCGTGTCGACCCGTTCCTCGACATCGCTGGTGATGCCGGCCTGGTTGGCGATGTATTCGTATGCTTCTTCCTGGTTGGAGGCGCCTGTCTCGTACATGTTAAGATAGATGTCGGATGCATAATCTTCGCCGATGGCCTCGACTATCTCGCGGTCGGTCTCGTATCCCAGGCCGCGGATGAGCGCGACCGCCGGAGTCTTCTTGACGTTTGCAAAGCTGATGTTGACAATATCGGTGTCACGTCTCAGAACGTGTCGCTGCACATAGCCTGCGTTCTCCGAGTTGATACGGCAGGTCTCTTCGCCGTCGTCTTTCTGGTACACAGGCTTGTTGTTGGCGAACTCTTCCATCGCGATGATGGTCTTCTCCGAGCCGTTGATTATGAAGTATCCTCCAGGGTCTTCCGGGTCTTCCCCGTTTTCCCTGCGTTCTTCTTCAGTCCAGTCGGAGGACCAGCAGAGTTCGCTGCCGACCATGACAGGTATCTCTCCGATGGTGACTTCTTCGCTCTCCTGCTGAACTCCTTCGAAAATCGGTGTCATCTTGACCTTGATTTCGCTGGAATAGGTCAGGTCTCTCATCCTGGCTTCTTTCGGAGTTATCTTCCTTACAGAACCGTCGGCCTCGTTGATGTGCGGCCGCTCTATACTGACATCTACTATCTTTATGACCAGTTCTTCGCCTCCAGGCAGCTCCGGCTTGATTTCGCCGACCTCGTTGAGGATGGCCTGGATGCGCTCGTCGACGAACCGGTTGTACGACTCAATCTGGTGTTTTACGAGATTATTTTCTATCAGCTGGGAGAGGAACTCTTCTTTAATAGTGCATCACCTTTCTATTACGACGCGGTAATACGTCGTTTCTCCCGCAGTAGGACTGGAACGCGTTATCTCGATGACATCACCGACTTCAACATCCATCTGTTTCAGCGCGGCGTCAGTTCGCTCTATCTTCGGCAGGTCTTCCTTTGAGGCATCGTACTTTTCAAGAAGTTCTTCGACCTCTTCTTCATCCATTTTCCTGTGCTGCGGAACTGCCTTGTGGTCGGTCACGTCCATGGCCATGTTATCTTTTTCCCTCGGGAGAAGCGTCTGTAAGAACAGATTCCAGTAATCTTTAAATAGGTGGTGACCAGTAGCCGAAAGGTATTAAAGGAGGTTATGGAGCTCCGAAGTCTAGGCCTGTAGAGGCCCTCATACTATGGATACATTCTCCGACTATTGCGTGGTCTAGCACATCTATGCCGAGCTGTTTTCCGAGTTCCACGAGGTCCTGTGTCACGCTCTCATCTTCCTCGGTCGGCGAGGCTTTTCCCGAAGGATGGTTGTGTGCCAGTATGATGGCTGCCGCCCGTGTTCTTATGGCTGGTTCGAAAACTTCTCTCGGCTGCAGCTTGACCGAGCCGATGTCGCCCTTGATTTCTTCTTCTGAAAGTATCTCGTTTCCTGCGGAGAGCGAAAAGATCCGGAGCCTCTCCTTTTCGAAATACTTCATGTCTTTGACCCGGGCCTTCAGGTCGCTGAAGCATTCGATTTTCTCACGCTCTTCCTTTTCCATCCTCCGGGCGAGTTCGCCCAGCGATTTCAGCTGGCCGGCCTTGACCTGGGAGACGCCGTCAAATCTCTTCAGCTCTTCCATAGGCCGCTCGGCCAGTTCTGCAAGCTGGTAGGTGTTCAGTATCTCGCCCGCCAACTCCTTCACGTTTTTGCCCCGGGTTCCGGTTCTTAGGACTATAGAAAGGAGCTCAACATCGTTAAGCGATGAAACACCGTTTTCCTTAAGTTTCTCACGTGGTCGCT
>CAZEKI010000076.1:0-498 GCA_964512895.1 uncultured archaeon | reverse complement strand
TTGATGGTATAATCCATATATTATTCTTTGAGCTCTGGTTTTTAAAGAGCCGGTTAGAGCTAAAAGTTTCATCTACGGTAATCTCCGGTTATGGAAAAGCTGGCGAAGGACCCGGATTTTTTCGAGGCACGCGATATACTGGAGGAGTATCTTTCCAGGGAGTATACTGTCCAGGTCAACGGGCTGTGCTCGGTCAACTATCAGGGCAGGGCCAAGTCGAAGCTTGACTGGGGAGAGCGTATCGTCATCAAGAAGCAGGACTCGGCGCTCCTGGTGCACGGGCCAGAAAACTACCAGCCGAAGAACTGGCAGCCTGAGGTCGATTCCTGGACTGTGAGGCTTGAAGAGGAGCCGGAGGTCGTCGTGGTCGAGGCGCGGCGCTCGAACCCGGAGGAGATAGTCGAGATACGGTTTGAGGAGATAGACATGGTGACGGTCGACAGGATGGTGGACCGCTCCGAACTCAAAATCCGCGGCCACGAAATCGACATCCATGAA
>CAZEKI010000075.1:0-3868 GCA_964512895.1 uncultured archaeon | reverse complement strand
GTTCCATCCGTTGCGTTACCGGTGGAAACTCCCAGCGGTACCGAGACAGCCGTCTCAAGCGTGAAGTGCTCTCCTGGCTGGACCTCGTTGTCAGTGATTCCTGTGTTGTTGACAAGCTTCTCCAGTGTTCCTAGCGAGGTAGTCATCTCTGCCGAGTCAAGCGGCGCGATGTTGTACCGGGTCCGGACGACAAACGTCTTGTTTGTCAGTCCTGCAGAACCTGCTGCTCCCGTTTCTGCACCACAGTAGGTAAGGACGGTGTAGGTCCTCTGTCCCTTGCTTGTTGGGATGTTGACGTCGCTTGCCTTTCCGTACGTACCACTGCCGAACGAAGGTCCGGTGGCGAGACTGTACTTGGTGACCTCTGATGGGTCAGTGAAGTCAACGGAACCCAGTGTTGAACGGCTGTGCTGGGTGCTCCCTACGTAGAGTGCGCCGTCGTCAGCTCCTGAACATTCGTGTGCTCCGGATGAGGTGTCTGTAGCGTTAATCATCCAGAAGAACGACTCGTTGCCAGCTCTGAATCGGCCGTAGCGCTCCATGTCTGCTGCGCCTCCTGCTCCTTCAGTTCCCTGCGTCGTGATGTAGGAGAGCGCGTTACTCTCGTTGAACTCGACACGGTTGACGTAGTGGAATCCAGCACCACTTCCTGATGCTCCTGCATCGTCAGGGTTCAGTGTTCCTGAGAGCTCGCCTGATGGTCTTACCTGAATGAAGTTACCGGCGTCGAATGCTGCTGCTGTTCCACCGAAAGTCCTGTTCAGGTCGTTCGCAGAAGCTCCTGGAATCGGTGAGGATGCTCCAACCCACATGTTGGTGACGTTCTGCGAACCGATGTTCTCTATCTCTATGCCGTCGTATCCGGCGTCACTTGTGTAGTTACTGCTTCCTGGGTCGACCTGTGAGTAACTCATCGAGTTCGGCGAAACGTCTATCTGGAGCTCCTTCGAGATACTGACGCTGAAGGTTCCTCCTTCGCTATCGTCGATGGTCTGTGCTACTGCCGTGGTGGAGAACATAATCGCTGTGGCTACTACTGCTAACGCGACCGTGAACTTGTGAAATTTCATTAGTTCACCTCCTTGTGATTTTGGTTTTGAAGATTTTGATATAGAATCTGTGGCAAGAATGAATGGGGAAAACTAGATAGGGTCCCCAAAACTGGTATAGAAGTGCTTTTAGAAGTCCTGTAGGTAGACGTATCCTTTCCGGGAAGGGTTCTTTTGGTGTTCATACGGTGTATCACGTGATTGAGCTTCCGCTCTCCCCCTTCCCCTTAGAGGAGCATTTCGATAGCTAGTATATAAAAGTAAAACACGGCTGTGAGGCAAAAACGCACATACAGCCCGGCAAATAGTATAAAATCCGGTCATTTTAACATATCACAAGTGATGGAGAAAAAACTGACTCTCGCGCTCCTCGCAGTTTTTCTGGCCTCTAGCGCTTCTGCAGTCAGCATAGGCACTGTTCCAGGCATCCAGGAGCTGGGAACCGTGGAACGGGGCGAGACTGTGGAGGTCAACTTCTATGTCAAAACCAACGCCAGGAACGAGTTCGTTCTGAGACCTGAGTACAGCAGGCCCTCAAACGACTTCTTCCAACCTCTTAACCGGAAGGACAGGAGTTATGATTTCGAGCCGGAGCAGGCTTCTCAGGAGGATATATCCAGCTGGATAGACTGGGAAAGGGAGGAGTTCCGGGTCGACCCGTCGACCAAGAGAACAGCTACTACACGTACTGGCGACAGGATATCAGGGGTCCAGGGCACGGTAACCTTTGATTTAAACGTTCCTCAAGACGCTGAACCTGGCTACCACGCAGGCTATGTCCATATGAACCCGGACCTTTCGGATTCGGGCGGTACAGTCCAGAACATTGGCCTCGCCCGGCCGATGTTCGTCTTCCGCGTGCCTGGTGAAGCGACGCGAGACCTTGAAATCTCGGATGTCCAAGGCTTGAGAGCCGGTGATAGCAGTGCCAGGGTAGATCTGGTGCTTGAAAACACCGGTACCGTGACAGTGGGTGTCAGGCCCGCAGAGTTCTCCATCTTCCAGGGAGCTTCCCAGATGGACGAGGTAAACACGGGCACTATCTACGTCGAACCCGGCAGCCGCGAGGTAATCAGACAGGACTGGGGCACAGGCGGACGGCTTGAGGCGGGAGAGTACCGGATAAGAGGCACGATGAACTATGTGACGGGCACCGCGTTCTTCGACCAGACTTTCGATATTACACAGTTTGTCCAGATACAGTCGTCGGACCAGAATGTCGCAGGCAACAGGACCGGTGTACCAGGAGGCTCGGGCGGAGACCTGCCGCTCTGGCTGGTGGCTATGATACTGATACTGCTTGGCGTCCTGCTCTACTCGTTCGAAATAGACCCGCTCTGGATAGTCGCCATCGTCGGGGTCACAGCCATCTCTCTTTTCATACTTATGACCGGTCTGCCGACCTGGCTGATAGCAGTTCTTATAATACTCACGTTCACAATGATTTACTACGGGTGAAAACTAAGTGGTCGACAAGCTTGCCTGGAGCGTTATAACCGTCAGCGTCCTGATAGGTCTTTCGCCTTTCATAGCTGACGAGGTTCTTCTCAAGAAGGATACTATAAACTTTGAGACAAAGGTCAACGTCACGCCTTCACAGGAGATAAACGGCTCATACGCCGATGTCGGAGTAGCTCCGGGCCAGAACCTTGACTTCGGTCGGGTGCCTGTCGACCTCGCGGTCACCAAGTTCATCAACGTGACAGCCCCGAACAGGACCATAATAAAGGTCTCGGAGTCCGGGAACATAACCGACCAGCTATTCATAGGGGATACACAGTTCTACTTTGAAGGCGACCGCCAGATAGAACTGAGACTGAACGCGACTACAGAAGGACTTTACACTGGCGACGTTACTGTTACAGCAGAAAGACCTAAGAACAGGTGGGGACAGAGATGGCTCGATATAAAGTACAGGTTCTACTAGCCGCGGCCCTGGTGCTTCTCAGCGGAGCGGCGGCCATAAAGTTCAAGGTTAACGTTGACGAGAACCTGGACACCGCCGAGTACCATCTCCAGTACCAGAACTCGACCGAGACGCTGCAGGAGGTCAACGTGACTGTTGAAAACATAGGCTCTATCGGATGTACGTTCCGGCTTAAAGCGCTTTTCGACAACGGCGAGCAGGTCACACGTTACTCCAAGAAGTACCCGGTCTGGCCGGGTATATCGCAGCTAGCCGAACTCCACTACGCACCGCTGGACTACAACGGAACCGTCAACGGCTCGGTCTACCTTGAATACTGCGGCACAGAAGAGTTCCTGAAGAACATCACCTTCGAGGTCACGGAGACGACAAATGTAAACAATAGTATAGATTCAAGGACGCTTGAAACCAACTTCACCGCCAGCGAAGTACAGTTCTCCGGCATCCAGGAGGGTATGCTGGTCCCGATGGAGTCTCCGCCGTACTGGAAATCAGGCACCTCGGAGATAGACCGCGGGACGGCGGTTGTCGAGTACGACGCCCCGATTTTCCGTGAAGGGGAGAAAATCAAGTACGCGGTCCTGAACTCGACCAGCAGAGAAGTGCTTGGCACCACTACTGTAACTCTTGAAGCCAGGCCGACGCTGGCGGAAAAAATCAGGAACCAGCTCGAATTCATACTCGCCCTCCTGCTCGCGGCATCAGTAGCGTTCAACGCCTACCTGATACAGGGAAGATACGCCGTAGAGAATTAAGCTTTAAAGTAATTGAAACCCACTTTTACAGTATAGATGCGGTCTCAAAACTTCTCACGCAAGATACTGGTTCTCGGCCTTGCTATTCTACTGTCTATCTCGCTCGGTTCCGCCGTTGAGCCTGACATAAACATCAC
>CAZEKI010000074.1:3056-3940 GCA_964512895.1 uncultured archaeon | reverse complement strand
CGGATGGCGAGGGAGTGCATTACTACAATGGCAGCAGCTGGGTCAGGATTTCATCATCAGCCTCAGCTGATTACTATCTTTTAGACGATTGGGCGGATAACAAACTGACCAACCGAGATTCGAAGAGCGAAACTAGTTCAGAATTTAATAGCACTTCCGACGTTTTCAGACCTAGCTGGAGTTCGGGAGGAGCTTCCTCTTTCACAGTAAACGCACAAAACAGCAGGCTACACGTAAGCTACGATGGTTCCGGTAACAACGTACAAGGAGGCGCTATCAGCGACACTACTGTAGATGCAAATAACTGGTATAACGGGGTGTTGGAGGTCATTTTCACCGATGTTTCATTCACGAAGAACTCCACAAGCGGCAGCAATAACAGGATATGGTTGGGCATGTCTACAGCATCTTACAATGAGCGTTGGGATGATCATGCCAACTTTACTGTCTGCTATATCCACAGACAAGATGGCGCCGATACAGGGCTTTGTGTTGTAGAGAATGATAATGAACACTTAACATCTATGGATACCGATATTGATTGGAGCAACAACCACAAGATTACAGTAACCCTAGATGATACAGGAAGTAATCTTACAGCAGAAGTATATGTAGACGATGAGAGCTCTCCACGAGCAACCGATTCAAGTAACCCTGTCAAGAAGGTATACAATGTTGGAATGGGCGGAGACGATGATGGTAATAACGGTACAGGGGAAACACTTGAATCGGCAGGCTTGAAAATAAGTCAGAAACCTTGATACTACAAGGAAAGGCTGAACAGCATTTCCTTTATAATATTTTCACCCGTTTACCTAGTTTTGAGCTACTACAAATATGCGCGGGAGCAGTATGAACAGCCGAAGGAGAACCTGGATGAACTC
>CAZEKI010000074.1:0-3046 GCA_964512895.1 uncultured archaeon | reverse complement strand
CTTCTACAGTTATTCTCTTGATCAGTATGTGCAGCATAATTCGAAGCTTGATGTAGTCTGGCAGGAAAGGCTTGTCGAGTGGAGACAGCAGGAAACGGTTGTCGAGGCAGAGAATCCGACAAGGATTCCAAAGGCCCGTTCTCTAGGATACAAGGCCAAGAAAGGCTTCAAGGTTGTACGGTCGCGCGTGAACAAGGGGAACTCCAAGAGAAAGCGGCCGAGCGGAGGCCGGAGACCGAAGCGTGCCGGCCAGAACCGTTACGCTTCGAAGAAGTCGAAGCAGGTTATTGCAGAAGAACGTGCGTCGAAGAAGTACGAGAACATGGAAGTCCTCAACAGCTACTGGGTAGCGGAGGACGGCAACTACAAGTGGTACGAGGTCATCATGGTTGACCCCGACGCACCGGAAATCCAGAGCGACGACGATATCAACTGGATAACCGGGCAGCGCAACCGTGTCGAGCGCGGACTGACGCCTGCGGCAAAAGATTCTCGTGGCCTCAGGAACAAAGGCAAGGGCGCCGAGAAGGTAAGGCCAAGCCAGAACGCAAATGATGGAAAGGGCAAGTAACCCGTAGACAGATTCTTAATTTTTGACTACCAGTTAGACATGTGGATACAGAACAGGCGCTTGTCGCGGCAGGTGGAACTGGCCAGAGACTTAGAGAAAAAGGCGTAGAGGTTCCGGTAGCCAAGTCTTTTCTGGAGGTGGAAGATAGGCCTCTACTGTACTGGTGCCTTGAAGGGCTGCATGAAGCCGGAATCGAAGAGATAGTCCTTGCCGCAGAAGAAGAGCATAAGCTAGAGAAAGCTGGAGAAGTTGTAGACAGTTCTCCCTATGAACCACATCAAGTCGAACTATTCAACGATCCAGGACTGGGGACCACGGGACTGCCTTTCCAGGCAAGACATCTTCTGGACGACCAGCTCTTCTTCGAGTTCGGACACCACGCCACACCGCCGGAGCACTACAGGGCGATGGACGAGGTGAAAGCCAGCGAGATAGTGGTATCTGCATACAGGGCAGAAAACCATACTGACAGACCCGAGATACATCATGGGGACAAGACCATAGTTCTTAGCTCTCCCTACCTGCTGGATAGAGGATACGTCTCCCGGCTGCCAGAACACGACTTCAAAATCGATGACATCCTGCAAAGCTATACCGCAGAGGGAGAACTGGAAGTGGTCACGAACGATGGTCCCGTGGAACCGGATGTACCGGCAGAACTCGAAAGAGCGGAAGAAGAATACCGGACGCTGGTAGGGTAAACTTTTCTCATTTTCCCTCTAATACATTCTACATGACAGAGTTCTACGACCTCTGCCTGAGAGAAACTTCTGAGGAGATGAAAGAGCTGGCGGAGGAGCTGGGCTGGACAGCCACCAGCTGCGACTTTGACACCGTTTTTCTCGAAGCCGACGACTGGGGCGAGCTCAAGCGGAAGATAGGAGACGCGAGAAACGACGCCGACGTCCTGGTCTTCAAAGGCGGAGACGAAGAGCTGAACCGGAAGGCTGCTGAAGACACTAGAGTAGACGTTATACTTCACCCGGAGCGGGACAGGAAGGACTCCGGCATCAACCACGTGGTCGCAGAAGAGGCGGCCGAGAACGAGGTGGCGATAGGCTTCGACCTCCGGGGTCTGAGGACAGGAAGGAAAAACCAGAGCCACGTACTCAAACACTGGCGGCGCACGGCTTCGTCAGGCCTGGAGTAGAGACGGGTGAGGATTCGAGAAACGGCTACCACCGACGCTGCGGGAGAAGGAACGCTACCTCAGGTTCAGGGTCAGAACCGAAGAACCCGTGGAGTTCGGCGACGTAGTGGATGCGGTCTGGGATTCGGCGCTCGACTACCTGGGCTCGAAAGGGGCGAGTGCCGCGGACTTCTGGATAGTCAAGAACAGGTTCGATGAGGACAGCATGACCGGCGTCATAAAGGTAAACCGGGACAGCGAGCCAGAGCTGAGAGCGGCGCTGGCGCTGGTAGACAGGATAGGTTCCAGCAAAGGCTTCATCTCGGTAGAAGATGTCTCGGGGAGCATCAAGAAGCTGGACTAGCCGGTGACGTTCTTCAAGCTACTTATGTCGCTGAAGAGTGCAGACCAGCCTTCCAGGGCAGGTTGAGAAGCGTTTACCACGGCATCCACTATGCCCAGACGCGGCGGTCTGATAGGCTCAGGGGCGTAGACGGAAAGGAAGAGTATGACGGCGACCAGGAAGCCCATGAAGCTTGCAAGCACAACGTCCTCTCTCATGTATTTGTCCATAGTCCTCTCCAATAGGAGATTTGTATCGTTTCCATTATAGTGTTTTGGACCACAGACAGCCCATTTCCAAAGACCACTTTTAAAAGAGTTTATTTATAAAGCGAGAATAGGCTATTTAAAAAGCCCCTAAGAGGGGCGGTGGTTACCATGAGCGAAGAAGATAGACTTAAAGAAAAGAACATCAAGATCGAAAACGTCGTTGCCTCTACAACCCTCGACAGACGCATGCCTCTGGACCGTATCGCGATCTATCTGGAGAACACAGAATACGAACCTGAACAGTTCCCAGGACTCGTATACAGGCTGAGCGAACCTAAAGCTGCGGCCCTGATATTCGGCTCCGGAAAAGTAGTATGTACCGGAACCCAGAGCCCTGAACAGGCCAAGGAAGCAGTCCACAAGATAATAGACGAACTCCGGGAGGCAGACGTCGAAATCGAGACCAAACCAGACATAACAGTACAGAACATGGTCGCGTCGAGCGAGCTAGATGCGACGCTCAACCTGAACAGGATAGCGTTCGAGCTCGTCGGTACCGAGTACGAGCCGGAACAGTTCCCGGGTCTAGTTTACCGTCTCGACGACCCGTCGGTCGTGTTCCTGCTCTTCTCGTCCGGCCGCATCGTATGCACCGGCGGACGAACCTACGACGATGTCATCAACGGCATCGAGAAGCTGAAGGACAACCTCAGGGAAATCGGGGCCCTCGAATAAAGGCCTCATTCCCAATCTATACTTCTTACTTTTTCTTCTATCTCTCTCGCCATCTCGAT
>CAZEKI010000073.1:3836-4113 GCA_964512895.1 uncultured archaeon | reverse complement strand
TCCGGCATACCCATATTTTTGTTCACAACATTTAAAACGGTTTTTATTCACGTCCATAAAAACAGTTATCTGTCTCGAGGTAAGGATAAAAGATTTCTATCAGGTAATATTACGTGAAAGTCGAACGCCTCTCGACCGGTTCAGGACCCATCGACTCGCTGCTAGAAGGCGGTGTGGAGAAGGGTATCATAACCAACGTTTTCGGAGAGTCCGGCTCCGGCAAGACCAACTTCTGCATCCAGATAGCCGCCGAAGTAGCGTCTAACGACGGGAAAGT
>CAZEKI010000073.1:0-3826 GCA_964512895.1 uncultured archaeon | reverse complement strand
AGCATATCATACTCATGGAACCGATGACGTTCGAGCAGCAGGAGAAAGACATCAACTCGCTCCCCGGTCTGGTCGAAGAAGAGGATATAGACGTGGTGGTTGTCGATTCTCTGGTATCACTCTATCGGCTGAACGCGAACGGCGACAACATATCCAAGGTCAACCAGCGGCTTTCAAAGCAGCTCTCCGAACTCTCCAAGATAGCGCGCCGGGAGGATATACCTGTGGTCGTCACCAACCAGGTCTACACCAGCTTTGACGAGGACGAACTCGAACTTGTCGGCCGGGACGTGCCACGGTACTGGTCGAAGTGTCTGGTCAAGCTCGAGAACGACACCAAGAACCTCAGGAAGATAGAGGTCGAGAAACACCGTTCGTTGCCGGAGGGAAAGTCAACGCGGTTCCAGATAGTGGATGAAGGTCTGGTCGAGCCGGACGAGAAAGGCCTGTTCTAGTGGATACATCTCCAACCTGTTTTACCCGCTAGAGGTGGTGAGTAAAGGATATATACCGTTCCCGACGAATCTATAGCCGGGTGATAGAGTGTACGGAGACTACCACGGAGTCAAGCTTGGTTCATGTGTGATATGTGGTGAAAAAGTCTACAGAGAACAGCTCTACCTCAAGTCGGCGGAAGGATACACCCATCGCGGATGTATCTTCGGCGAAGAGGCTACCGCGTGATTTTTCCCCTTTCTTCTTTTCGATATTTTCCCAGAACCCATGGACAGCAGCACATCATTTATAAATCCTGTCTGTTTAGTAGTCAGTATGAGGACTGCAACAGACCACACCGCCCAGAAGGGTGGACGCGTTCTGGAGCAGTAGCTCTGTTTCTTCTAGTTTCAGTTCTAGCTTTTCGATTATTTCCGACGTATACCAGTTCGATGTTTCTCTTCTAGTCCTACTGCTATCGCTGCTACTGCTGCTTTAAGAGGCGCAGTGGCGATTCTCTTTTCTCGATATTTTCGAGGTGAACCACTCTATGACAACACACAACTACGACACAACTACGCAGTACGTATCCAAAACCGTGGAAACAGCTGTAGAAGGAGGTGTGAACTGATGGCTACAGCCGCAGGCGAATCCAAGAACTGGATAGGAGTTGACGAAGATGACAGAGACATAATGGAGGGCGAGTTCGACGACACTGTTTTCGAAGGCGATGGAGATACGTTCACCGCCGCCGGTATCGACGTCAGCTTCTACGAGGACAGTGACTGGAGCCCGTCCGACGTAGGCGTCAACTACGACATCCATCCCGACGGCAGCTATGCGAACCCTGAAGTTGTAGAAGAAGCTGTAAGAGACTTCGCTGGCGTCATCATGGAGAGCCCTCACGTAGCTCCCGAGTTCGCCATGGAAGTAGTAGAAGGTATGGCCGGCGACATCTGGGAGCGAGACGAGTACCGGGAAGCAGTTGACGCTATCGCCCAGCGCCACACCTATCCAGGAAGTTCTTTCGGCACCCAGGCAGACTACGGAGTCGACGACTTCGTCGAGGATGTGGTGGCCGACATTAATGGCGACGTTCCGGTAGGAGAGGTATCTGGAGGCTATGCAGGAGGATTCCCTTCCTGAACCTCCACCCTCTTCCTGATATTTTATAAACGTAAAGCCTAGATTGTATCGATATGAGTTCGGCAACCAAGGGTGGACGCTTTATCGTCCGCGCAACTCGATTCTGAAGTCCTAGCCCGAACTCTAGACTTTGATTCTCGTTCAGTTTCACCGGTTAACTCCGGCTCTATCATTTCGATTATCGCTATTATCGGTTAAAAACCGTTCTCTCCCCGGTTCTCCGGAGGTTTATACTAACAATGACGACACAAAACTACGCCACGGCCACGGAATCCCCGCAAAAACCTGAGGAAAAACGTCTTGTCAGCCTTGACGATATCCGCGACGCCAGAGAAAGACTGAACGGCGTCGCCAAGAAGACACCGCTCGACACGTCCTCGACGTTCGCCGAGTTGGGTGGAGCTGATTCAGTCGGCCTCAAGCTGGAGAACCTGCAGCGAACCGGCGCCTTCAAGATCCGGGGCGCCTACAACAAACTCAGCCAGCTGTCAGAAGAGCAGAAGAAACGCGGAGTCATCGCCGCATCGTCAGGCAACCACGCCCAGGGCGTCGCTCTCGCCGCTCAGGAGCTCGGGGTCGACGCCACCATCGTCATGCCGGAGAGAACGCCCGACTCCAAGGTCGAGGCGACGAAAAGCTACGGAGCTGAGGTTGTCAAACACGGCGAGGTCTACGATGATTCCTACGAGAAAGCCCGCGACCTCCAGGAAGCGCGAGGTCTCGAGTTCGTCCATCCGTACGATGACAGAGAAGTTATCGCGGGCCAGGGAACGCTCGGCCTTGAGATGCTGGAGCAGTACCCGGAGCTCGACACGGTATTCGTTGCAGTCGGTGGCGGCGGGCTTGTATCCGGAATCGCGGCCGCGCTGAAGTCTCTCAAACCTGATGTAAAAGTGGTCGGTGTCCAGACTCAGGGCTGCGGAACCGCGAAGCAGACGCTTGAACGCGGAACGGTCTACCACCGCGAGGAAACCGATACTATAGCTGACGGGATAGAGACCAAACACGTCGGCGAACTCGCATCAAAGCACTTCCAGGAGTACGTCGATGAAGTCGTCTACGTGTCCGACGATGAGACAGCGGCTGCCATGAAGCTGCTTGCGGAACGAGAAAAGACCGTTGCAGAACCCGCAGGGGCGGTGGCCGCGGCCGCAGTACTTTTCAGCGACCGCCATGGCCTGGAGCTCGAGGGCAGGAACGTTGCGGTGCCTGTGTGCGGCGGCAACGTCGACCTCGATGAATTCGCGGATTACTGCAAACGCGGAGAAAGTTATCTCAAGGAGGTGAGAACGAATGAATAGAAACGCAGAATTTGAGCCCGGTCAGGAGAAGTACGTCACGCATGCCGCCCCGGTCCCGAGTGGGAGGCGCGAGACTTTCTACCGGGAAGACCAGGAGGACGACCCTGACTACCAGGAAGTAGGCGACCCTGTCGCCGATGACCAGGCAGTCGAGGCCTTTGTACGGTCGTTCACTGGACCACTGTCCGATGACTGATGCGGTGGACATGATTCGGAAAGTATAAACAGGTTAGGTCGTTTCCATTAAACATGGAGCTTGAGGACTACCGACAGCAAATCGACCGCCTGAACCGCGAGATAGCGGATGCTGTATCGCGCCGCATGAATGTTGTGGAAGAAATCGGGGAGTACAAGAAAGAACACGGCATGGATGTGGTAGACGAAGACCGAGAGGAAAAAGTTAAGCAGCAGTTCGAAAAGCTGTTCTCCCAGGAGGGCTTGCCCGAGGAGAAAGGCCGAGAGTTTGCCTCGCTACTGATAGAGATGGCTGTGGAGGCCGAAAGAGATGGGTAAGACAGTGGCATTCCTCGGTCCAAAAGGTACGTACACCCACCAGGCTGTAGAGGACTACTTCGGAGACTACGAAGGTGTTCCCTGCTCTTCGCTGAAAGACATATTCGAAGCCGATACTGATGCGGCTGTGATACCTTTTGAGAACTCTCTCGGCGGCGGAGTCGGAAAATCTGTTGACCTTCTCAGAGAGAAAGATGCCGAGGTAACAGGAGAGATTAGAGTAAAAATCGACCATGTGCTGCTCTCCCGTGAAGACGACATCGTCAGCATCGAAAGAGTCAAATCGCATCCTCAGGCGCTCAGCCAGTGCCGCGACTTTTTATCCCGGCGAGACTGGGACGAGGTTGAATCATCCTCGACTGCGAAAGCCGCAGAGGAACTCGAGGAGGGCGAGGCCGCTATCGCTTCAAGGCTTGCCGGCGAGCTGAACG
>CAZEKI010000072.1:0-4118 GCA_964512895.1 uncultured archaeon | reverse complement strand
GTCCGGGCCAGAACGATATCCGTTTCAGGGTATGTCCAAGTGACGGTTACGCCGACTCCAGCACGGTTTCTATTGATAATACGCAGCCAGCCGCCGGGAAAAAAGCCTATGCTGCGCAAGGGGTGAGACCGGCGGACTACTGCAAGGACCAGGGCATATACAGTTTCGCTATCGAAGATGCGGACACAGGCCAAACGATTGAAACCTTCCGGATGACGATTACAGGCGGGCCGTTTGGGAAGTACATGGAGCTGAAGGGTCAGGCACATGATCCCTATGTAACAAAGAGTTTTGACCCGCCAGAAGTATGGCAGCTCCACATGACTGATGATAATAATCATGAAGGATATAGCGTTCCTTCAGGGATAAATGGCGGTCTGATGCTGGTCAGCGACGACGCCGACGGCACGCTAGATACACAGGCGCTGGATGAGTGGGCGGCTTATAATGCCAAGGTCGGTGAAAAACTGGACCCCGACAAGTCGCCTGCCGGTGCTTTCTTGGATATACTTCACAATGAGGACCCGAACCAGGCATGCATGGACAGCCTGATGGGCGGCTGTATTGATAAGGCGGATAAACTGGTCAGCTACGCCTTTAGAGAGGATGTGGCTCACAGCTGTGGTTCTGACTTTCTCGAATACGGCTACTGGTGCCGCCTTAACTACAACTATGACACGGGCTCTCCCATGTACCAGCCTCGTGGAGAGATAATCCTTGGCTTCCGTTCGGCACAGGACAGGGCTGCTGGACAGCCAAAGTACTTTGCTATGTGTGATGACAGCCAGCTCTCTTGGATGAACGGTGTCCGGATGTACGGTGAGGACAGGGTATACGAGTGCCAGAACAATGACTGGGAGCATGTACCTATTTGCGACGACGGTATCGATAACGATAATGATGGCAAGACCGACGATAACGATGCAGGCTGTCAGTGTAATGACGATGAAGCCGATAACTGTCCTCCGCCTGACTGCGAACCCCAGGTTAAATGGAGCACGACTTTAAGCCAGAAATATGTTGCCTATGATGGCACAAGGCAGCCTGACGGAACCTGTGACTATGCTAGGTCAGATTTTGTTCTGGACCATGAGGGGGAAGACCCGCTTACATTTACCTGCTGGAACGACAACAACCCGCTTATAGACCAGGCCTTAGCTGACTATCCTCTCTCCGGCGATGAAGAGGCTAGAGCCGAACAGTTCTGCCGTGGCCTGAGCAACGGTGCTTTCCACGACGACGCGGAGCAGAACCCCTCCGTAAAAGCTGTCGAATACTATGTTCCAAAGTCGGAGATATCGTTCGGCCCTGGGCCATGGGCCACCGACAGCGGTTTTGCAAACAATGCGCGGTTCCAGACGCTCCACCAGGCAGAGGAAAGATATGATACTGGTTCATCTGGCTTCCTCTGCGAGAACTGCCACCAGGAATCGACCTGGACCGGAAAAGATATGCAGAACACTGCTGACTACCTCGGAGGCGAGCCGCCAACGGACTCGCTCGGCCTGAACATTGATGACGCATGGGTGGTCGCCAACGAGACCGGTCGGGGAGACCCCCAGATAGGCCATACTGACTTCCCAGGCGGTTTCGCCGGTAACTGCCCACCGGAACAGCGGTGGACTAAGGAGTCTGTAGGAGACCCTACTACTACGGAAACTATATGGACCTGCTCAGGTGAGCTGAACTTTGATATACCGGTTTTAACGCCGGACATAACCTATACAGGTGATAAAGCAACTATAGGATTCTACCTGATGCCGTTCACTTTCCAGGATACTGCTCCTTTCTGGGCTTACAGCCAGGGAGCGCGTGCATTTGGAGATGATGACATCTGGACAGGTACTCAGTACGCCGGGAATCCTCCGGACATAACCGGGGTATACGCCCGCTGCTATCCCAGCACGCCACCTTACAGTCCGACGCAGTTCGATGGAAGCACGGAAGGCGAAAAATGGTTCTCCGTAGAGATGGATAACATAGACCCGTCCAGTATGGATAGGCCGGTCCCGGTGGTCGGGAACATCACCAAGATGAAGAGCAACACCTCCCACAAGTGTGACTGGGAGTTCGAGCTGAACGACAACCGCTGGGTCGGCGATTACGGCACCGCAGTAAACATAACCGAGGAGGACTACAGTAGGTTTATAGATAAATACGACCTCAGGCTGAGCTATGGTTCAGCCGAGTTCTGGGGAGAATCGGCGAATCTGGAGGACAGTCTTGAAGATAGTAACGCGTTGAGTGCCAGCCGTTCAACCATAAGAACTGTACTCGATAACTAGATTAGCCTGCCAGTTCGGCTTCGATATCTTCTACAGTGTATGTTTCGGGCCGTGTATCGATTTGCTCGGCTATGTCACCGAGTTCGGGGCCCGTGTAGATATGGGGGTCGTCGATGCTACCGGCGAGTATCGTGGAGGACAGGGTGTCCGCTGCCGTGCTTGTGTATTCCTTGAGCTGGTTCTCGATTTCTACCGGCATTTTACCGTTTTTCATGGGTTCTAATGCGCTTTCTATCCAGTTATCGGTTATGGCGCTTTCACCTGTCGTATCGGCGTTGCTGAAAACCGGTTCAATATCCATCGTTATCATCTGATTAAACATCGTTGACGTAGACCTCTTCATCCGGCTATAGCTAAGCTCGTCTAATTCATCCCGCTCATCGAAGTGGAAGATTGGGTGCGCGTACCGCTTGTACTCGTCAGCTTCTTCGTCTCCAAAAGGAGATTCATCGGCTCGATGAAAGTTCTGCGAGACAGTGTCTATAATCCAGAGGTCCCGGTTGTTTTCATTAACGCCTAGTATCATACCATGCCTCTTCCCTGTAAGACCCTCAACGTTGTGGCCCCACATCTTGGTCTCCAGGCCGTTTTCGTTGATGTTTTCTATGGCATACTCCATCGAGATAGCCATGTTTTCATCGGCATCGGAGATACGGTTGCTGTACTGTATCCAGGCAGGCTGTATCCAGCTAAGCGCCTCCCCAAATGTCTCTGCTTCCTTGAATTCGCTCAGTTCGAAGTGTCCCCGTTCAGTGGTCCACGGGTCATCCGGTATGTTCGGGTAAGGGGCCGATGGCTCGTTCCGGAGGTCGTTGTTTTCGACCTGCTGTATGAACTCTTGGTTGAGAAATTCTTCCTGGTCATTGTTGTGCCATTCTTCTATTACTTCTAGGTCTACCTGATGGTCGTCGAAGCCGTAGATAGTATTGAAGCCGACATTCCGGGCTTCCTCGTTCTCTATTCTTTTGATGTCGGCGCGGTAGCCCTCCGGGACGTCTTTGTCGAAGCTGACAGGTTCGGAACTGTGTTCTTCCTCGCCATTCCTGGTCTTGGCGTATATCTGATTCTCTCCATCCGGCAGCTCAGCCGCGGTCAAACTGAATTCTCCTGAAGTACTGCTGGCTATCTGTTCGTCCTGTTCCTCCCCGACTTTCCAGAGCTCGAACTGTTCGACTTCAAAGTCGCCGTCCTGGTTTACCGTGAACTCTGCTGTATGCTCTTCCGGGAACTCTTCTCGCTGGTGGATGTCTGGCGTCCATTCGATGCTCATACCTTCTTTCCCCGCCTCCAGCTGCGGGCTTGGTGTAGATGTGTCTGGAGGTGTGCCTGTCTCAGTGGCTGTACCATCCGGTCCGCCAGGATTGGGCGGCTCCGGCTCATCAGCAGTATTACAGCCAGCTATCCCGGCTACAAGGGCGGATACAAAACCTCGCCGGGTCATCTTCCATTCATTTTGCATAGAAGAGCACACCTGTTGTTACTGTATAATGACTCAGTTCCTTTATATAACTTTTGATTTTCTTCAGAAATGTAATACTATAAAGCGCTATATGCGGTTATTTGGGGTCTATGTAATACGGATGAAAAAGAGGGTTCGGCAGACGTGATAGCTGCCTTAGTGGCCCGTGGCCAGACCAACGTTTATTTATTCGGCTCTAACGGATTCAAGCATATAATGGATTTCCGGAAAATCCTTGTACTTGGAGTCATACTAGTCCTCATCTCAGGTCTGGCTGCTTCTTATGGAACCACCGGAGACGGTGCGGAACCGCCACCCAATCCTGAATGCGATGACGGCGTTGACAACGATGGCGACGGCGAGATAGACTATCC
>CAZEKI010000071.1:0-4145 GCA_964512895.1 uncultured archaeon | reverse complement strand
GGTGTCGTGTTTCGACCTCAGAAATAATATTCGTGAAACCGATGCAGAAGCTTTTGAAGAGGTAGTAGGGGCTCTGAAAGAGCAGGGTGCCACACTCTACGTGACTGGCGGTATTCTGGAGAGCGGCGACTACAGCGACATAGATATAGCGGTTGACGGGCTTCACTGGCCACGTGAGACTTTCAGCAACCGGACCGGGGATTCGCCTTATCCGCAGAGAGGAGAGTACAGCGGTCTTCCAAGACATCTCGCTTTTGACGAGACAGACCTGGAGATGGCGATAGACGGTCTCGGTGTTGATCCGGAGGTTCACGAACCGAGCGACGGCTCGGATATGAATGTCAGTCACGGCTACAACGCCGTCGGCCTTCTCTACAGTTTCTCTCTGGATGGGACAGAGTTTGACATAGGCTACGACGAAGAGCCTTTCATCAGCAGAGGGTTTGACCCGCTTGATACTGACGTTGACACGCGTTTTGCAAAAATCTAGAAGCTGCCGAGCTTCCGGTTTCCTGGAAAGGTCATGCTGTCCTCGGCGAAGACGACTTTGGCGCCCACCTCTTCTTTCAGCCATTCTTCCTGCTGTTCGAGGTCTGAGTTCAGCAGGCTGTAGCCGAAGTGCGTGACTACGACTGTTCCTGCGTTGACCTGGGCCATGATTTCCGGGATATCGTCGATAGCAGTATGGCTCGGGATGCCAGCGCCTTTCTTCCGGGTGCAGTAGACCACCATGACGTCGGTGTCCTCGTAGAATTCGACAAGTTCGTCGGAGTACTCTGTGTCAGTCCAGAAGCCGACCGATTTTTCGTCGGTCTCGATGACGAAACCCGCGGTCCGTGGGTCGGAGTGGAACATCTCTTGCGCTCTTATCTTCACGTCTCTGAACTCGTGTTCCGAACCTTCTTCCAGTGTCTCGACTGTCCGGCACTGTTCCTGGTGGTAGTCGGATACCCATTTTTCGATGTCTGCGTGGCCATGTAGAACGGTTTCGTTGGCAAATATGGCGCCGGGTTTGTCTCCTGACTCTGTCATCATCTCCACTATTGCTTGGGCGTCGTTGGCGTGGTCGAGATGTCCGTGCGAGACTATCACAGCGTCAGTGTCAAGAGGGTTGTCGAACTCCTGGTTGGCATACACTAGAGCGCCAGGTCCAGGGTCAACATGTATCCGTGTCTCCTCCGTCTCTACTACTATGCCTGCGGTCCTCCGGAGCTGCTCCCCGGTCACGTACCTGCCTCCACCGGTCCCAAGAAATCTCAGCTTCATGACTCTGCTTCATGCGATGAAAGTAAAAAGGATTCCCCGACCGCAAGACATTTAAGTTGTTACTATGTAATAGTTACATATGAGAACGACCGTTGATTTCTCCTACCAGAGCATCGCAGAACAGCGTCTAGAAAGCCTGAGAAGCGAAATCGGCGATGGGAAAACCGAGCTTAAAAAGATGTGCATATATACAGGGTAATATTATGTCTAAAACTCTGAGGAGAAGAGAAGGCGTTGAATGGCTACTCGACCCGAGGCATGAGGTCGCTGAGGACTTCAGGGAGGCAGAAGTTCGTTTCAGAGGAGATTCTTACCGTCTGGAAGAGGAAAAAATAGGCTCTGCAGACACTGAATACACTGCTTTCCGGCTTTTCCATCAGGATGGTGGAGAAGAAAGGCTCGTTGCCGCTGCCACATATGACGACAGCGGACGCTTGCCCGACCTTGACGAAGTAGAGAACCCTTACCTGGACGATGTGTTCGCCGTAGAATACGGGTTTGATGAGGAGAAGGACTCCGTCGCCGACATCTATTCGCACATGAAGTGAAGTTCATGTCCGTCCAGAGAGCACAGACAGAGATTCCAAAATGGATCGAAACTATAATTTCTGAGGAATACGATGCCTCTACCGGAGAAGAGCTTCAAGAGCGGTTAGAGGAGCTATGTCTACATAAAGTTGGCGGAAGCTTTGATGACTTCTATAAAGAGGTGGTCGAGGGCTCTGAGCCGCTACGGTTTGTACCGGGCCGGAACAGGGCGTATTCCGTCAGGAACTCTGTCGAGGGAGGTCCGCTCAACTGTGAGGGGAGGGCCGTCATCGCAGGCATGGCCGCGGCCCTGGAATACGGACGAGAGTTTGAAGTCATTGCTGGCCTTGAATTCGACCGAGACCCGGCCGATGACGCCATCAACGGTGTCTGGAACCATGTTGCGCTGGCGCTGGATGGCGAAGTATATGGCGGAGAACCTGGAATGGAGCGAGAGCAGTATCTTGGACCGGAGTCGCTTGCAGACATATACATGGCATCTATGGCGCAGGAGCTTGCGGCTACCGGCGATATAGAGAGTGCAGAACGCCTGAAGGACGAAATCTCCCGACATGGCTCTGAATACGTGGGTTGGAAGCTTTCCCGGATTTGACTTAAAAGGAGCCGAAAGGCTTATATATTGTTACTGAGTAATAGTAACATATTATGTCAACTACGCCTGAAGCACGAACACGTTTCGCAGCTGAAGACGAGTATAGGGGCTTTATCCCTGGAGAACCCGGAGAATCCGTTGAAGGCCTCTCGTACGAATAGGTAGAGGAAGTACTGGATTATGTGTCTGAGACCTCCAGTCTTGCTGTACTAGAAGACGAGACAGGCGTACAGGGTTACCTCGTAGAAGACCATGAAACTGGTGAGGTCTATCTACTTGATGTCGAAGTATCCCGGGATGAAGGCGGTTTCAGCCTCGACTACCAGGAAATCGAGAGTGCTGAAGACGTTAGAGAAGCGCTTGATGGCGAGAATCCTGGCGCCTTTGAAGGTGCAGCAGAAAGAGCTCCTGGCACGCATCCTATGACCGAAGCGGAGGAATCAGGACAGGAGATACTTGAACCCGGCCCTGAAGGCGCCCACGACTGGAACTACGGAAGAAACTCGGAAAAGTTCGAGTAATTCCGGACACTTTTTTCCTTCTATTTTACTTTTACTTGATGTTGCTGCCGACAGGCATATCCGTATCGGTCTCCAGCAGCGAGACGTTACCGTCCTCGTCTTCCGCCGCAAGCATCATGCATTCGCTGGTCTCGCCCCGTAGCTCTGTTGGCTCCAGGTTGGCGAGCACGATTACCTTCCGGCCTTCGAGCTCTTCCTTCGTGTAATGGTTACGCAAGCCGGCGCAGGTCTGTAGCTCGGTCGTTCCGACATCTATCCTGACCTTGTAGAGTCTGTCCGCGTTCGGGTGCTCCTCAACCTCGAGCACCTCTCCGACTCGGATATCCATCTCCTGGAAGTCGTCGAAGCTGACAGTATCGGTGTTCAGCTCCTCGTGCTCGTACTCTTCCTCTCCTCGCTCTGAAACATCGATTTTCTCGAACAGGATTTCCCGCTCGCCCAGCTCGTGGCCGGCTTCAACGCCGCCTAGCAATGGGTCGATTAGTTCATCGTAGCCTTCCTCGGTGTGGATATCAGTGTTCAGCATCTCCGCGATTCTCCGACTGGTCTCTGGTGTGAAAGGATAGAGCGTGACAGCCAGTCCCCGTATAAGCTGGACGCAGGTCTGGATGACCGCTTCTCGCCTTTCCTCGTTGTTCCAGGGCTCCTCGTCGCTGAGATACTGGTCGCCGAGCCGGGCGATGTCGAGCGCTTTTTCAAGTCCCGCTGTGATGTCGTGGTTCTCGAACGCCTGCTCGTACTCTTTGACCAGCTCTTCGGCCTTCTGTATGGTTTGCTCGTCTTCGTACTCGAGTTCGGCTGCCGGCACCTGGTTGTCGAACCATTTTTCGGTGAGGGAAAGAGTCCGGTTGACGAAGTTGCCGACCGTGTCGTTCAGTACGTTGTTTATCTTGGCCTCGAAGTCTCCCCAGGAGAACCGGGTGTCCTGGCTGACAGGTATTTCCGACGCAAGGTAGAACCTCCAGTAGTCGACCGGGTACATGTCAAGCGCATCTTCTGTCGACAGCCCCTTGCCCCGCGACTTCGAGAACTTGGTGTCCTCGGCCAGCAGGTACTGGTGGATGAATTCGTAGGTCGGTAACGTGTACTCGAACTCGCCTGTTCCCGAGCCTATCAGCATCGAGGGCCAGATAACGGTGTGGAATATAGCGTTGTCCTTGCCTATTGAGTAGTATACTTCCGACTTTTCGTCGGTCCAGTAGTCCTTCCACTGGTCG
>CAZEKI010000070.1:0-4202 GCA_964512895.1 uncultured archaeon | reverse complement strand
CGTTCTTGAAGTAGGCGACCTGGTAGATCGGCTCGCATCCGCCGGAGGTGTTTCCTATCATTGAGGTGGTTCCGGTCGGTGCGATTGTGACAGTGTTGTGATTCCTGAGCTTCAGGCCGTCCTCGAAGTCTTCGGGGTCGTATCCGCCGGAGTACTTCCTGAACCATTCAGGGTAGTCTGTCGGCGATGCCCACTTGGATTTCTCCCACTCGTCGAACTCGCCTCTAACGTCGGCGAGCCTGTGGGACTCCTCGACCGAGAACCGTGTCACCAGGCGCTGGATTTCTTTTGCCGCGGCCTGTGACTCGTCGCTGCCGTAACGGATTCCGAGCTGGATAAGCATCTGGGCGAATCCCATGATTCCGAGCCCTACCTTCCGCATCTCGGAGACTTTCTCCTCGATCTCTTCGAGCGGGAAGTCGCTCATTGTGACAACGTTGTCGAGGAAACGTGTCCCGGCCTTGGCGATGCGTTCCAGGTCGTCTACCTTGAGTGCTTCCTGGACGAACTGCTGCATCACCTGGTCGAGTTCTTCCTCGTTAGTGTATTCTATGCTGTTTTCCTCCACCCATTCGTGGAAGTTGAGGCCCATTCCGTCGCCCTGGTCTTCCACCAGGATCGACAGGTTGATGTGGCCGAGGTTGCATGCCTCATAGTTTTCGAGAGGCTGTTCGGCGCACGGGTTGGTGGCCTCCATCTTGTGCTCCGGGTGTTTTTCGACATCGAAGGAGTGCTGGTCGTTTGCCTCGTCGTATACGTAGAATCCTGGTTCGCCGTTCCTCCAGGCGCCGTCGATGAGGCATTCCCAGATGAACCGGGCAGGTATCTTCATAGGTTCGCCGGGTTCGAGCTCTATGTCGAACTCCTGTACTTCCTCGGAGAATGTCTGGGCGAAGTCTCTCCAGAAGTTGTCGTCCTTGCCCTGGTCGCTTCCGGCTGCTTCAGGGTACCATTCTTCATCCGAGTTGTAGAACTCTGCGGTCTTCTGTGTTACTTCGTGGACGTCTCCTGTCCTTGGGTTGATGAGTTCGTATTCCTCGTCGTTCTTGACAGCCTCCATGAAGTCGTGTGTGAGGCCGACCGAGATGTTGAAGTTGGACAGGTTGCCTTCCTTTCTCTTTGATACTATGAACCTGAGTACGTCAGGGTGGTCGACGCGCATGATTCCCATCTGTGCTCCTCGTCGCTTGCCTCCCTGCTTGATGGTGCCGCACATCTCGTCGAACACCTGCTGGAAGGTCATGGGTCCTGACGCGATTCCTCCTGTCGAGGCTACCGGGTCGCCTTTCGGCCGCATCAGGTGGAACGGGTATCCTACTCCGCCGCCGGTCTGGAATATCTTGGCCGCGTCGTGAACTTTGCTGAATATAGAGTCCATGTCGTCTTCAGGATGGACTACGAAACACGCGCTCAACTGCTGGAGCTCGTCGCCCGCGTTCATCAGTGTCGGAGAGTTAGGCATGAACTCCAGGTTGGTCATCATGTCGTAGAACTCTTTCCAGGAGTCCTCGTAGTCAACGTCGTCGTACTCTTTGTCAGGCTGTGCGACGTTCTTAGCGACGCGCTCGAACATCTCCTCAGGCGTCTCCTGAACCTCCCCGTTCTTATCTTTTATGAGGTAGCGGGCGGGAAGTATGCGTTCATATGCGTTCTCCGTCAGACGTTCCTTGACGGTGTCCCCCTTCACCCTTTTGACAGGTAGTTCGAATTCGGATTTTGCTTCAACATTGTCGGTTTCGGTAACAGTGTCAGTCATGTTTGTGAATCCCCCATTTGTGAGCATGAAAGTGAAATCGAGTAAGTACCGTGTGAGTCTTTGAGTATAATTTTATTATCCATTTTGGAGTGCCTCTATTTCTTTCTGGAATGATTCTGCGTTTTCAAACGAGTCGTACACAGATGCGAACCTGATGTAGGCGACCTCGTCCCGCTTCTTGAGCTCTTCCAGGACTTTCTCGCCGACTTCCTCGGTCGTGACTTCCTGTTTCTCGATGACCGATTTCTTGACGTTCTCGACCGCATCGTCTACCTCTTCCTGCGTCAGCGAGGTCTTCTCCGCGGCGCGTTCGATTCCGGCCCGTATCTTCTCCTCGCAGAAGTCCTCGACCTCGCCGTCGCGCTTGGTGACACGGACATCGAACTTCTCCCAGGTCTCGTAAGTGGTGAAACGTCTCTCGCATTCGTTACACTCGCGTCTACGTCGTATCTTCTCGCTGGAATCGCGGCTGTCAATGACCTTCGTGGTATCGTTATCGCAGTATGGGCATCTCATTAGGGCATACCTGTCGCTAGGTGCTTTAAAGCTTTTGTGGCATCGGCCACAATATGTTGTGGAGAACCTTGTCCCTTCCCCCACATATGTTGTGCCTTCGCAACGATGTTTTGCTCTCCGGTGCTTATAAACTCTGCCATGTTGAGCGAGATTGAACTTCTAGAACGGTTGGCTTCGACCACATCCAAGTGGGGCTGTACGCCCACTGTTTTGAAGTTTTCCGTGCATGTGGTGTTACATGACGGACAAAATAGTGCCCGACACCTCGATAATAATCGACGGCAAACTGACAGAACTCGCTGAAAGAGGAGAGCTTGAAGGAGAGGTAATCATCCCGGAGTTCGTGGTCGACGAGCTGGAGAACCAGGCAAACAAAGGATTCGAGACAGGCTACACAGGTATCGAAGAGATCAAAGACCTCCGGCAGCTTTCGGAGCGAAAAGACTTCGAGGTGACCTTCACTGGTCGCCGCCCGACAGGAGAGGAAATCGAGCTGGCCAGCGCCGGCAGGATCGATGCGCTGATAAGAGATGTCGCCGAGGAGGAAGACGCCATTCTCTACACCGCGGACAACGTTCAGGGCAGGATTGCCCGGGCCAAGGGAATCGAACACAAGCTGTTCGAGAAGGAGCGCGTCGAAAAGTTCCCGCTTAAAGAATACTTTGACGACAAGACCATGTCCGTCCACCTCAAGCAGGGCTCCGTGCCGAAAGCCAAGCGCGGGATGCCCGGAGAGTTCGAGCTGGAGGACATCGGCGACGAAGAGTTGAGTCGCGAGAAAATCAACCGGCTTATACAGGAGACTATCGAGACCGCGGAAGTGTCAGACGAAGGCCTGATAGAGATGGAGCGGAAAGGCGCGACCGTCATTCAACTGGGGCGGTACCGTATCTCAATCGCGAGACCGCCGTTCTCGGAAGCACCTGAAATCACAGCGGTGCGCCCGGTCTCAAAGGTGTCGCTCGACGACTACGAACTCTCCGACAAGCTTATGGAGCGGCTGGACCAGAAGGCCGAAGGCATACTGATTGCGGGTTCACCAGGACACGGAAAGTCGACGTTCGCCCAAGCGCTTGCCGAGCACTACGAGAAACAGGGCCACGTCATCAAGACGATGGAGAAGCCCCGCGACCTTGACGTTGGACCGGACGTCACGCAGTACGCAGAGCTCGAGGAATCGATGGAGAACACCGGAGACTTCCTGCTGCTTGTCAGACCTGACTATACAATCTACGACGAGGTGAGAAAGACAGCCGACTTCGAGGTCTACTCCGACATGCGTATGGCTGGAGTCGGCATGGTCGGCGTGGTTCACGCAGCGGAAGGGGTCGACGCCGTGCAACGACTCATCGGCCGGGTCGAGCTCGGCATGATACCTCAGGTCGTTGACACCGTTGTACACATAGAGAACGCCGAGGTCGCAAAGGTCTACAAGCTCCAGCTGACGGTCAAGGTGCCGGAAGGCATGACAGAGGCCGACCTTGCCAGGCCGGTAGTCCAGATACTCGACCTCGAATCAGGAGAACCTGAGTACGAGATATACACCTACGGCGAGGAGACAGTCGTCATCCCGACGGATGGAGAGACCAGCGAGTCAGGAGCCGAAAAGCTCGCGAAGCAGCAGATAGAACACCTGCTGCGGGGACGGGTCGACAATCCAGAGGTCGAGTTCATCTCCGAGAACCATATCAGGCTGATGGTCGACGAGGACGACATACCACACGTCATAGGTACCGGCGGCGAGAACATAGAGAAGCTTGAAGACGATCTCGGTCTCGACATCACCGTAGAGCCTAGTAGCGGGACTCTGAAAGGAGAGATCGACCACGAGGTCGATGAGCGCGGCAACTCGGTCATAATAGAAGTCGGCGAAGAGTACTCCGGCCAGGAAGTGGACGTTTACTCCCGGGACAAGTTCCTGTTCGCCGCG
>CAZEKI010000069.1:0-4359 GCA_964512895.1 uncultured archaeon | reverse complement strand
TCCTCATCCCTGGTTAAATTCTCGTCCATCCTCCACTCCCAACGCCTCAACGTCTTACCGCTGACACCTAACAAATCAACAGCATCCTTCTTATCCTCGTTCAACGCACGGAAAAACAACCAACTCGACAACTGGAACGGCTTATCAACACCCGCTTTTTCTGAAAGCCAGTAAATAATCTCGTCGCTCGTACAATCCTCCTGGGCCTGAAAAATGGGTTCCGAGGCCGGGAAATCCCGGCCAGGAGTAGGTTCGGAACCCATCAAACACCCTCCCCCATAACATCGTTTACACGCATATCGGTTTCCAGTACCTGCCCGAAATCACTTGGGTAAACATACTCCTCCACGTAAAAACCCGCCAACTCCTCACGCAACTCAGTCACCGGACATCACCGTGCTTATCCCGCATCCTGGCGTAATCCTCGCCGCCGATTTTACCTGCGCCGCCGCACATACCACAGTCCCGTAAACAACTACCGTCGTCAAACTTACCTGTCCCCAGGCACGCCGAACACCGCTCACTCACCGGCTACCACCTCTGCCTCTACCAACTCCTCAAATCTCACTTCGTCCCGATCGTGGTATATATCGAATCTCTTCCTGTTCTTGGTCTCATATCCGAACAGGATCCAGAGCAGTGTATCCACAATTCGTAGATTAGGCTCATTCATCTCGAACCACCTTAACAGGGCGGTCGGCGTTGTGTATAAGGGTTTCTATCTCGTCGGCTAGCTCCTCCATCTTATCAGCATCGCCGTCCCATTCTGGTCGGTCTCTTAGTTGCCTCGCCCCGGCTTCTAGGGCGTTGTAAACCCGGTTAATCGTCTGGACGCTGAGAGCGACCTCGACCGGTTGCTCCCCGCCATCGTTGCCCACCTGTTTTAAGAACTCGAGCGCCTCTTTTTTCTCGTCGTTATTGAGCCGGACGCTCCCGGTATCTCCGAAAGCCTGCGACTTCTTGGAACGCTGTTCTATCTTGATGGCCCCGTGGCTAACTTCTCTCATCTGGACGTACTCGGATAACTCCTCAATCATCGAGAACCACCTTCTAGGTCTTTCCCGAATATCTCTACCTCGGTTTTGAAGTCTTCTAACTCATCCTGCGCGTTGCAGTAGTTCTCCCAAGCGTCTTTCCATTTCTCGAAGACTTCTAATCCGGTTATGCCGTGTACCGGGTGCGACTGCGCTACCACAAATACGTCCGAGGTTACGTCCACGCCTTCTCTCCGCGACGGGAAATCAGGGGCGTTTCCATCACTCATCTCTATCTCCTCCTATTGCTTTCTTGATGTTGTCTCTGACTCTCTCGGCTTCATATGCTCGGTTGTATGTTCCTATCTCTACACCGTTCATCTCTAGGATATACTTGATGTAGGTTCCTGAATAATCTTCCTCTATCCAAAACTCGTGTTCGGCGTTTCGGTCGCCAGCCTTTTGCGTTGTCTTGTTGTCGTGTTTCATGGTTCTTGTAACCTTCTACCCACTAATTACGTCGCCGCCTTTAAATACTTGTCGGTTAAACGGACATTTGGTTTTGACACCCCTTCGTTTCAAGTCCAGCACAAAGAAGGTATACAAACAGTTCCTCTAGGTGGAAAATCTATCGGACGAATATTTTTCTCTTAACAAAGGAGGTATAATAGAAAGAGAAAAGAAGGCGGGGTCTGGAGCCGCAACCCTCGGAAACACGGTGGAAAGTCGGCGCAACGACCACAAACCGCGTCCCCTCGGACAGCTGCCAGACCCCTTAAGCCCTCAGACCTTAAATAAGGTCGAAGACCTTGAGGACGAGCGCCACGCCTCCCATCATCGCAATCAGGAAGACCACCAGCGTCTCAATCAGCGAGCCACCGGGTACGTCCGTCAGCACATAGGTTGTGCCGTTGACCGTCGCCTCTCCGCTCTGGATGTAGCCCCAGGCGTAAGGCAGCAGCCGGACGAAGAAAATCAGCGCCACGATAAGCAGGACGATACCTGCCATGAAAGCCTTCGCATCAGCCGTGCTAAAACCCATTATTAGTTCACCTCCGTTGCCGAGTTGTAAAGGTTTTCAGGCATACAGAGAACACGGCAGCAACAGCTTAAATGCCTTTATACCCGGAGCCAAGCCTTGACGGCTTAAATCTTGTATTCGTGAGCGGTGGCGCATACTCCGAGAACTCTTTTCTTCTCTCGCTTCGCTCTAAAAGGAAATAGTTAAAAGGTAGTAATGGAAAAATGTATCTATGCCGGACGGGGAGCAGGAGGAAACCAGCGGAGAGGCCGCGAAGCGTAACAATTACTTAATAACAGCGGTTGAGACGTTGGACGAACTTGTGGCTGACTGGCACGACGAAGGATACCGGAAAGCAGAACTATCCGCACCTGACCTTGCCGCCGAAGCCGGAGTGAACTACAACACCTGGCATAAAAACGGTGTGACTCCTGCGTTAACCGCCGAGATAAACAGTCTCGACTACGTTCCATGGCAAGGATTTAAACTCGTAATCGAAGACTACATAGAAGAAAGAAGCGACGAAATAGGTATCGAGGTCGAGCAAAATGAGTGATTTCGACTGGTATGGGTTCATACACGGGATAATAGATGGCGTTTCAGTTTACGCGGGTTTCGGTTTCGCCACAATCCACCAAGGAAACCCTACCCTTGTGTTGGCAGGAGCCATCATATCGGTAGGCGGTATAATGAGGTTATGGTCGGCAGGTGAGCAAGAATGAACGATAGACTGGAAACCGAAATGGAGAAAGGGACAGACGTAATCGAAACCATAAGGCAGGGAGACCAACCGGTTAGAAGCATCCAGAGGATGATAGTCGAACTCCAGGAAGAAAAAAAGCATATCGACATACCGGACCGCAGCGAGCTCAACACCGATAAAATCTACTTGCCGGACGAACCCGAAGGCAACGTCGCAGTACAAGGAGAATGGGTGCACCCGCTTTACGCCCGGATAAACAACATGATGGCGGAGAACGAAAGCCCTATCATAATCATAGTCGGGAAAGAAGGGAAAGGAAAAAGCATGACCGCGCTCGTCCTCAGCCACTACCTGCACGACAAACTCAACCTTCTACGCGGAAACTTCAACCCGGCGAACCAGACCATCTACACAACCATCGACTTCCTACTCGCCGAAAGAGAAAGCACCCGGACCGCGTTAATGTTCGACGAAGCAAACGAAACCCTGAACAGCAGCGACTACAACACCACCATGAACTCAGCCGTCGCCGGAGCACTCAGGACTCAGAGGAAACGGGAGAACGTCCACATATTCGTCTGCCCGGAATACAAACAACTCGACTCCAGGATAAGAGAAAAAGTCGATATACTGATAGACATGAGAAGCAAACAATACGCCAAAGTCAGGTCGTACAGGTTAAAACACGGGAAACGAGGGAACCGTGGACTCGACTACAACTACACCCGTTACCCTGACTGGGTGGTGCCGGACGTACCAGAAAACCTGAAAGAAACATACGAAGAAATAGACAACGAGTTTAAAGGCAGTTATTTAGACGAACTGCTGATAGACGTACTCAACGAAAGAATGGAAGAACTAGAACAGAAAACAACCGCAACACTATGAAGGTGAAAACAATACCATGAACGACGACACGCAGGTAGATGAATACGAAGAACAGCAGGACACGAGAGAACTGCTTGAAAAGTTTGACGAAACAGCTGATAAAAGCCAGAAATTCTCCAGTTACCAGCGACAGGTCAGAGACGCGAAGCAGGAGCTAGCTCAGCAAGTCACCGAACTAGAGGAAGCAGAGGAAATCAGTTCGACAAAAGCCGAGGAGATACTCCGGCTGGTGCAAAACGCGGAGTACCACAAAGCCCGGCAACACTTGAAAGAAGCACTGGAGAAGCAGGGCCTAGAGTTCGACGCAGAGGAGAAAAACCTTTTCGCCAAACAGTTCACAGAGGAGTACAAGAAACTCCAAGCCGACACCGAGAGGATAAGGAACTCACTGCTTAACATCAAGTCCGGCGTCGATCGGGACGATTTGATTACCTATCTCTACGGGAAGCACAGCAAGTTCACCAAGTCCGATTTACGGGCTGTGTTCGACGGCCTGGATAAGATAGAGAAACTCGGGATGTCAACCAAGGATCAGGCCCGTATCCTCGCCGCGTTCAAACACGACCTGAATATCACGACTACGAAGGAAATCCTGGAGGAGATCAAAGCGGAGGCCGAGAAAGAATGAGAGAGTATCTTAGGCAGTCTGGTATCTCGCGTCACTTCGAGCGTAATGTTTCTGTCGATGAGCTTCTTAATGGCCGCCGTGGTCCTGAGCCTTGGAGCCCTGCCGACCACCCGACCGAGCCGGATTATAGCGAGGTTTCTGGCGA
>CAZEKI010000068.1:0-4406 GCA_964512895.1 uncultured archaeon | reverse complement strand
GAGGAAATCACTATAGAGAAAGTGAAGGAAGCGGACAACGTCGAAGTCATCCACGAGGCGGCAACAACCGAGATTTACGGAGACCAGCTCGTCGAAGGCATGAAGTACGAGAAGGACGACGAGACACATGACCTCGAAGTCACTGGCATCTTCGTCGAAATCGGAACAGTGCCCAACTCCGACATAACAGACCTTGTAGAAACCGATGACTCCGGCTATATCGAGGTCAACAACGAACTCGAGACCGGCATCCCCGGGCTTTACGCCGCCGGCGACGTCAACACGCTTGGCGTCCAGCAGCTCGCTGTATCATCAGGCCACGGCTGCCAGGCAGCGCTTAACGCAAGCGACTACGTCAAGGAGAAGAAGGCCGAGGAGTAGCTTTTAACTTTTCCTACCGATTCTAATCCCATGCCACAGGAAACCAAGATGACGCCGTGCGTCTTCTGCGGAAGACCGGCGACCAAGACAAACAACGCCGGGCAACCAGTCTGCAAGAAGCACCGGCAGCGGGAGCCGAAGGAGGTCAAGTGTCCAGAATGCGGCATGAGGATGCGCATCAAGGAGGGACGGTACGGCTACTTCTGGGGCTGCGAGGGCTATCCTCAGTGTGACAAGACGCTTCCAGTCGACGCAGTGGCCGACGAAGAAGAACAGTAATTCTCCATTAAAGGGCCTGTAGCTCAGCTGGACAGAGCACTCGGTTCCTAATACCGCTTTCTCGGAAGAGATGGCGGTTCAAGAAGGCTCTGCCTTCGATAGGAGATACCGAGCGGTCGTGAGTTCGAATCTCACCAGGTCCGTCGATTCATCTTTAAGACTTCACCCCGAATCCCGGTTATATTGCAAGAGTCGTCCGAATGGACGGCTCAATCGCTCAAACGGATTTCCGTTTGCAGGGGTAGCCAAGTGGCCAAAGGCGCAGCGTTCAGGGCGCTGTCTCTTAGGAGTTCGCAGGTTCAAATCCTGCCCCCTGCAATTCCCGTCGCAATTGGGAGGACGGGAGGGTTCTGTGCACCCTCCAATATTCTGCCCTTCTAAAACAAGCTCGCTCGAACGGAGCGTCTGCCGTTCGAGGTGGAAAAAGAAAAGAAAAGGAGTGTGCCAGGCTTACGCCTGACCGTATCGTCTGTTGAGTAACTGAATCCCGTTGAGCAGACCTCCTACGAGGACCAGCAGGCCTCCGACCATGTACAGCAGTGCCACTAGCTGTGATAGGGCACTTACCGAGGTAAAGACCTGCAGGGCTTCTGCGCCTGCAAAGTACTCCAGTCCTGCTCCTGCCAGGAATGCCATGACTCCTGCGGCCACTTCTGTCCACCTGACGTCAGGCAGGCTACTGTAGTTCCATAGAACTCCCAGAATCGTTACTGCGAAAGCTACTGTGAGTCCGAGATTCAGTTCAAGTCCTAGAAAGGTCATTTTGGACCCCTTCACATCACAATATATGTTTCATACTACATAAAAGGTTCGATGCAGCCCAGAACTGCAAAGACAGCCTCTAAAGCTACACAGAGGCCTTGGCGCCGCCGTACTCGTCATCCCAGCCATCTATATCCAGGTCCAGGTCGTAGTCGTCCCAGGTGGCGATTTCTTCGCCCAGCGGCCATATGAGTCCTGCCACCGAGTAACGCGGGATAAACTCATCTAGACCCAGGTTTCTTCTCTCCATGTAGGCGAATCCAGGCAGCATCGCCGGGTTAAACCGGTCGTTTTCGAACCTTTCGTAGTTCTCCAGCCAGTTTTCAGTGTCCCGGAAAAGATTCCTGACTTCCGGCGAGTCTATCCGTTCCTGGCCGCGGTCATAGGGCTGTAGCCTCGCGGCAAAAATATCTCCGTTCTCAAGGACGCCATAGACAGGAGTGTCCTCAGCCAGGTAGTAGTGGTCCATGACGTCAGGCGAGACGAAGATGTTCCTGTCGCCGAGGAGTTCTCTGTAGGTTCCCAGCCTGTTCACGAAGTCACGGCCGTCAAATCCTCTTATTTCGCCTTCTTCGTCGACAATCGCTTCAAAATCGATGTCTCGCGCAAGGTTTACGCCGGCGGTAGAAAGGAATAGAAAGCTTCCAGAGTCGGTTACATAGACCCGGTGTTCGATTCCCAGCGGCGAACCCTTGTCATAGGCGCGCTGTTTATCTCTGAGTTCGGCACCTTCTTCAAGCTCGTCTATAACTTCTTTCAATCCTATTTCCGGCTTCAGCTCGCGTTCCTCAAAAATCGGGCTTTCTGCCATTAACAGTTGATAAATACGGTCCAGATATTATAAATCTCTCGCATCAAATCGACTTATTTAAGAATAGACAAAAAGTCTCAAATGCCGACATGGGCCCGTAGCTCAGCCAGGACAGAGCGAGCGGCTTCGGTGACCGTTTCCGCCAGGTGACGGTCGGAGAAGCGAGGTTAAGCCGAGCTTCGACAGAAGATACCGCTAGGTCCAGGGTTCAAATCCCTGCGGGCTCGACCTGCTTCTCGAATTTGTGATGGGCAAGTGACTAGGTAGAGTTAAAAGCGAGTGTGGGTGAAAACTGTGACTTGATTTATAAAGCTGAAACTGGAATTTCTCTTGTGTATCGATATGTCCTGGGTGGAGCAGATAAGAAAGTTTTTCACCCACCTGGCTGAAAGGGTGTGGAAAATGACAGACGACAACAATCCGGAACAGAAGATGGATGAAAAGAAACAGGAGAAAGAGAGTGAAAAGCCGAACAAGGAACAGAAGATACAGTTCCCGCAGTACTTCCAGGCCAGTAACCAGAAAAAAGAGAACCCTAACGGCACTCCGCTGAAGACACCTGTTCTTCGAGGAGTAGTGGTTTCTGAATACGATGGCGACCGCATCTGGGTAGAGGCCTCCGGCAACATGAAGGGCCGGTACGGCGTCGAAGTCCCAAGCGGCTACGACCCGGAAGAGCTTTCGGCAGGGACAGAAGTAGCGCTCGACCCGAACACTTTCAACGTAACAGACATAGTAGAACGGAACAAGGACGCCGACTTCACACCTGTCGAGTCAGAGGTGACCTTCCAGGAAGTCGGCGGACTCGACCACATCATCAAGGCACTGCGCTCCAACGTGGGTGCACAGCTGGATTCTGATAAACGGATGAAGATACAGGAATGGGGTATGGACCTCGACAAGTCCGTGCTTCTGATAGGCCGGCCAGGAACCGGTAAGACACACCTGGTCAAGGCGCTGAGCAACGAGTACGACGCCGAGATGTTCATGATAAACGGCCCGCAGCTCGTCGAGAAGTTTATCGGCGAAGGAGCCAAGAAGGTAAAGAGGCTGTACGAACAGGCCAGAGCCTCCGACAAGCCATCCATAATATTCATCGACGAAATCGACGCCATCGCCAAGAAGAGGCTGGACGAGCGACGTCACGGCGGCGAAGAAGTTGAACGCACCATGTCCCAGCTGCTGTCGGAACTTGACGGGCTGGACACGAAAGAAGACTCGAACGTGATATCTATATTCGCGACCAACAAGCCGGACATAATGGACCCGGCGCTACTTAACCGCTGTACCGCACTGGAGGTGCCCGTACCTGACAGCGCGGCCAAGAAGGAGATACTCCAGGTCCACACCAGGAGAATCGAGCTTGATTCAGACGTGAACCTGGACGCGATAGCTGCAGAACTGGAGGACGACCACACCGGCCGGGACATAAAACAGATAGTCAAGCAGGCCGCCATCAACTCACTGGAACGTTTTGAAGACGTTTCAGAGGCGCGAGTAGGAATGCAGGACTTCCAGGAGGCCATAGAAGACGTGAAGGAAGGAAACGTCGGAACCGAGAAAGACTTCCTGAAAAAGGAAGGACTGTACCCAGACGAAATGTTCGCATGACTGCAACAGAACGTTACAGGATTCAAGAAAATCTCCGATTTTCGGGCTGAACCGAGATGCCAGAAGAAGACGATTTCCACAGGGAATTTAGACTGTCAAAACAGGACGCGGCAGACTTTCTCAGGGAACTAGCTGACTCTATCGAAGACGAGAAACAGATTCAGCTGGAGGGTGACGACTGGAAGCTCTACCAGCCCTACCAGGATATAATACCTTTCAGAATCACGCAGAACGAAACCGGGCTTGAAGTCGACCTCAAGATGCTGAGCCCTGACAACCCTCACGTCTAGCTCCGTCGCTCCAGATGGTCTATCATCTTCTCCAGCTTCCGCTCCTTCTCAAAGGTGCTTGAAGAAGTCAGGAACTCCTGGGAAAGCTTGTACATGTAGCCGTCCATATTTCTCAGCCTGACAACCTTGTCTTCCTCCTCGACCTCTACATCTTTCAGCTCGTAGAAAGAATCCAGTACCGCGTCAAAAATCCTGAACATGAGGTACCGTTTCTGGCCGACATCGTCAGTCTCTAACTCATCTATTTCTTCCGCAGTAAAACTGTCTGTCTC
>CAZEKI010000067.1:601-4512 GCA_964512895.1 uncultured archaeon | reverse complement strand
AAATCAAGGACTGCAAAGTGCTTTTCCTAGCGCCGACCAAACCGCTGGTCGAACAGCACCAGTCCACATTCCAGGATTTCCTCCGGGTGGACGACGATAGGATGGAAGTAATGACCGGGGAGATACGGCCGGATAAACGGTACGAGCTCTGGCAGGAGAAAGATGTCTTCTTCGCAACGCCACAGGTAGTCGAGAACGACCTGATAGCCAACGAGGTACCGAGAGATGAGTTCTCGCTCGTCATCTTCGACGAGGCCCATAGAGCAACGGGCGAGTACAGCTACGTCTTCATCAGCGAGAAAATCAGGTGCCAGAAGCTGGCATTGACCGCTTCTCCGGGAGGCGAGAAAGAGAAAATCATGACTGTCGCAGACAATCTGGACATCGATAACTTCGAGGTCAGGACAGAGGACGACCCTGATGTCGAACCATACATACAGGACAAAGAGGTCAACTGGACCCGTGTCTCGCTCGACGACCGGTTCGAGAAGGCTAAAGAACACCTGGAATCAGGAAGACGGGAACAGCTAAAGAAGCTGAAGTCGCTCGGCATGCTGGACTCGATTTCGAACATCCATAAGAAAGAGCTGCTTAACCTGAGGGGAAAAATCAGCTCCCGGCTTTCGAGCGAGGACGACCCCAAGCTCTACTCCGCGATTTCACGGGTTGCGACTGCGTTGAAGATTACGCAGGCTGTCGAACTACTCGAGACGCAGGGCGTGTCCCAGTGCTACGACTACCTGAAAAGCATGGAGAAAGATAGCTCAAAGGCTGCCGCCCGTGCGCTTAACAACAGCGACGTCCAGAAGGCGAAGAGCCTGGTAGAACATCTCCGGAAAAAAGGGGACGAACACCCCAAGATGGACAAATTGCTGGACATCCTCGACCTAGAAGACGGCGAGAAAGCCATCGTTTTCACCGAGTATAGAGCGTCCGCGGATAAGATAGCCGAAGAACTGAACGATTCTGGGCTGAACGCGGTCAAGTTCATCGGACAGCAGGGAAAGGAAGGTATGAGCCAGACCAAGCAGATAGAGGTGCTGGAAGCGTTCGAGGACGGAAAGTTCAACGTTCTCGTCTCTACCTCGATAGGAGAGGAAGGGCTCGACATACCTGCGGTCGACTATGTTGTGTTCTACGAACCTGTCTCATCTGCTATCCGCGACATACAGCGCGCAGGGAGGACTGGGCGGCAGGAGTCAGGCAAGATATTTGTGCTTATAGCGGAAAATACTAGAGACGAGGGCTCCTACTGGAGCTCCCACCACAAGAAGAACCGGATGCAGGAGGTGCTTGAAGAGTTGAAAGACGCCGGGAAAGAGCGAAGCGGCGACAGACAGAGAACGCTCGATGGCTTTGACGAGAGCAGTAATGACATTGTTATTTACGCGGATGACCGGGAGAACGCGGTTGCGAAAGAGCTTTCCCGGATGGAAGTCACTGTCAGGAAGACCCGGCTGGATGTCGCCGACTTTCTGGTATCCGAAGAAACTGCGGTCGAGAGGAAGACCGCCGCCGACTTCGTCGATTCGATGCTGGACCAGCGGCTTTTCTCCCAGCTGGAGGAACTTAACCAGTTCGAGAACCCTATCGTCATAATCGAAGGCAAGGACCTGTACGCCCACCGCGATGTACACCCAAACGCTATCAGAGGTGCGCTTGCCTCGCTCTCGCTCGACTACGAAATACCCGTGCTCTGGAGCGATGACGTGAAAAGCACTGCCGAGCTGCTCAAATCTCTGGCCAGACGGGAGCAGGAGGAAAAAGAGAAGGAAATAGCCATCCGCGGTGACAAGGCGCCAAAGACCCGGGGAGAGCTCCAGAAATACGTTGTGGCGGGTTTGCCGGATATCAATACCAAGATAGCGGAACGGCTTCTCGAAGAGTTCGGCTCTATAGAGAAAGTATTTACGGCTTCAGAACAAGAACTAAAAAACGTGGAAGGCATCGGAGAGAAAACCGCTAAAAAGCTTCGGGAACTCATAACAGCAGAGCATGAGTGAAGCCCTTATAGTCGGAATCGACCCCGGAAACACGTCCGCAGTTGCCGCAGTAGGCCTTGACGGCGAACTCAAACTTCTTGAAAGCAGCCGCGAGTTCCCGCCAAGAGAGATAATCAAGCGTCTCGTTGAAACAGGCAAACCGGTTGTGGTCGCGTGCGACACAGAAAAAATGCCTGCAACTGTCGAAAAAGTAGCGAGTTCTGTTGGAGCGAGAAAGTTCGTGCCCGACGAAGACCTTGAAAGCCAGAGAAAGAAGGAGATGGGGCAGGGAGACAACTCACATGAAATAGACGCAGCCGCATCAGCTTTCTACGCCTACAACAACCTACAGAGGCAGATACAGAAGATAGACCGCGACACCCAGAAGACCGGCGAGGAACGGGCGATGGTCGCACACAGGCACTTCACCCACGAGAAGAAACCTCTCCACCAGAGCAGATGAAAGACCTCATAGACGTCGACGAGCTGGACGAAACCCAGCGAAAACTCTACTACACATCTCTTTTCCTGGGAAAACTGCTTCTTGTCGGACTGGTCTTCCGCGCTATTCTGTTCATTTATCCGAGCACGTACGGACTCCAGGAAGGCTTCGCCGAACTGATGGCCGGCATGCTTAACCTAATAGGTATAGACGCAGCTTCAGACCAGATCTTTGTCTACGTGGGCGCAGAGACCTACCGTATAACGCAGGACTGCCTGGGCTGGAAATCGGCCGCGGCTTTCACGGGCCTAGTAGCGGCCTCCCCCGGCAGCAGACGTAACAAGGCCTTCTTCCTCATGCTCGGCATAGCCGCCCTTTTAGTAGCCAATGTATTCCGGGTGATAACAACTATCTATCTCAGTCATATCGAGCTGATTTCGTTCGAGATAATCCATGGCACTCTCTGGAAATGGGGTCTCACCGTACTGGTGCTCGGGATGTGGGTGTACTGGTTCAGAGCCATAAACGGCCAAGCGAACCTTTAAATAGGACGCATCGGAATCTTTCAGTATGTCTAGAAAAGGTATATCGCCTTTGATTGCCGCAGTTCTGCTTATAGCGTTCACGATGGCAGTCGCCTCGCTGTTCGCGCAGTGGGCGCCACAGCTCATACAGGACGCACAGGGCGATACCCAAAACAGGTCGTCCGAGATACAGAGATGCTCGGCTATCAGCCTGGAAGTCATAAGCGGAGATAGGAACCACACTACATTCCAGCAAATCACCGGCGACAGTCCCGCAGCGAATGTCTCGGTGACGTGGTTCTATCAGGATCAGAGCCCTCTCCAGAACACCACCTCAATTAACTCCAACAGGGATGCCGTGACAGTATACGCCAACATGAGTGTTGTAGACAACAACTTCCAGCTCGACGAGATAAGGCTCCAGCCAACCCAGTGTGAAGGAGCGGCGACCACGACCTACACGCCTTAAATGGCTAAAGGATACACCTCCTCTTTCTACCTCTTGTTTTTTATTCAACCCTTCTTAAATTGCCTCTAGGACCATGTCAGCCGATGACGGTGTGTCAGACGAGGTAAGTAAGGAGAAGCTCGAAAGAGAGCTTAAAGGTATCGAAGACGCGATTGAAGAGCTGGAAGAACGTATACAGGACGTTGAAGACAGGGACATGATGGCCCAGCTCGAGACCATGTCTTTCGAGGAAGAAGTCCAGGAGATAGAGGACATGCTCAACCATATGGGCCAGGAAGAGCTGGAAAAACGTCTCAACATGGTTGAACAGATAAAGGAAGAGTACCAGGAAGGAAAGGTACATGAAAAGCTGGAATACCTTTACCGGCAGATAAAAGAGCTCCGGGAAAAAGCCGACCAGGGCGGACAGGGAATCCCGGAAAAATACCGAGAGAAGCTCGAAGAACTGGAACAGAAAGTAGACCAGAAAAGCGAGGGCGGTATAAGCGAGAAAT
>CAZEKI010000067.1:0-591 GCA_964512895.1 uncultured archaeon | reverse complement strand
ACAGGAAGGCCGTTCGCTCCAACTACAACCAGCTCCAGGAAATCCAGAAGAAGATGGAGAAACTGGACGAGATAAAGGATGCAGACGGAGGCGAACTCGAGGAACGGTTAGAAACGCTGGAGAAGAAAGTCGAGCAGCTACAGAAGCTGAAAGAAGACGGCCAGCCTATAGTAGTCGAACGACCGGTGGAGACGGAAGTCGAGGAAACAGAGACAACGAAGCAGACACAGGAGCAGCCGTCGGCTGAAGTACCCGAGGATATATCCCACATAGAGTTCGACCTCAAGGCCATCAAGTCCAGGCTCTCCGACATCGAGAAAGAAGGAGTCTCACAGAAACTCGACCAGACACAGCTAAGAGACCTGCGGAGGAGAATCAAGAAGCTGGAGAAGGACACCGAGTCAAAGGAGCTGAAGGCCTTCAAGCAGGACATCGAGCAGCGCGTAAGAGAAGCCGAAAACAAGACTGTCAGCGAAGAAGAACTGGAGGAGGAGATAGAGGATATCCGGACCGAGTTCGAGAACAGGATGAGACAGATAAGCTCCGAGGTCGATAGAGCAGTCCGCGAAGGAGAGGAGCGGCTGAAGAACC
>CAZEKI010000066.1:0-4600 GCA_964512895.1 uncultured archaeon | reverse complement strand
TTAATCATACTCAGAGGTTATAGATACTATGCCAAATGGAGTAGAACAGGAGATAACGGAGGAATCCGAGCACCGTGAGATATCGGTGGCAGAGTTCTTCGAGAAAAACAAGCACCTGCTTGGTTTCGAAAACCCTCAGAAATCGATTATCACCGTAGTAAAAGAGGCGGTTGATAACTCTCTCGACGCCTGCGAGGAGGACGAGATACTCCCGGAGATACACGTCCTGATAGACGAAATAGGAGAGGAGAAATGCCGCGTAGAAATCAGAGACAACGCTATCGGACTATCCAGAGAGAACATACCGAAGGTATTCGGAAAGCTTCTCTACGGTTCGAAGTTCCACAAGCTTCAGCAGTCGCGTGGACAGCAGGGTATCGGGATATCTGCTTCTGCGATGTACGCCCAGCTGACGACAGGAGAACCTGTAACTATCTACTCCAAGCAGAAAGGCGAGCCGTGCCACAAGTTCATTGTACGTATAGATACCGAGGAAAACGAGCCCGAGATTATAGAGGATGAGGTCATAGACTCGGATAGCGACGAATTCCCTGGCGACAAGGACTACTACTTCGACCACGGAACCTCTATCGAGATGGATGTCGAGGCCCAGTACACCAAGGGCCATCACTCCGTCCGGAACTACCTGAAACACACGGCCATCATGAACCCGTACGCACGCGTGGTTCTGAGAGAGCCTGACGGCAACAAGATAGAGTATCCTCGCGTTTCCAAGGAGCTTCCGGAGAAGCCGAAGGAGATCAAGCCGCACCTTCACGGTGTAGAACTTGGAATCGTCATGAGGATGATAGAGAATTCCTCTGCGAGAACTATCTCCAGCTTCCTGCAGCAGGAGTTCACCAGGGTCGGAAGGACTTCCGCCCAGGAGATATGCGACGAGGCAGGTATAGACGATGGGCGCCGACCCAACACGCTTGAAAAAGATGAGATAGAGGAGCTGCTGAACGCGGCGCAGCGAGTAAAGCTCCAGTCGCCGCCGACAGACTGTCTATCCCCGATAGGCGAAGACCTCGTGCTGAAAGGTCTGAAGAAAGAGCTGAACCCAGAGTTCTCTACCGCGATTACCAGAAAGCCGACGGTCTACAAGGGCAACCCGTTCCAGGTAGAGGTCGGTATTGCATGGGGAGGCGACATACCGGAAGACGGGAGCTACGAAGAACTCAGGTTCGCCAACAAGGTACCTCTCCTCTACAAAAAGTCAGCATGTGTCACCACCAAGGCAATCGAAGAGGTTGACTGGAGCCGGTACAACGTCTCCCAGGCAGGCGGACGACCACAGGGACCGCTTTACATACTGGTGCACATCGCGTCGGTCTGGGTGCCGTTCACTTCGGAAGGAAAGGAAGCAGTCGCCAACTACGACCCTATCCGGAAGGAGATGAAGCTCGCGCTCCAGGAAGCAGGTCGAAAACTCGGCCGGTACATCGGCAGGAAGGAGCGAAAAGCCATCCAAGAGAAGAAGAAACGGAAACTGACCTCCTACGCCAAAGAGATGGGGCCGGCGATTGCCTCGCTGGCAGAGGAAGGCGACCCGGAAGAGATAGAAGACAAAATCCAGCAGCTCGTGGAAAGGGACTACAACCCGGAGCAGCTTTAACAGGTGATTAGAAATGCCAAAGAAAGACTTTGAAAATGATGAACAGACGCTTGACAGGCTGAAAAACCTTGGAAGGAAGATAAAGAACCAGCTCGAGGACCCAGAGAGAGACAATCTTGAGATTGAGACACGAGTTCGGTCACAGTCCAACGTCGAATACGACGAGGAAGACGGCCGGCTGGAGCTCGGTGACAACTACTCTTCAAGAAAATTCCTGAACATCTCGCACGCGAGAAAGTTCATGCAGACCCTGCTGATAGCCTCGAAGACGAAACAGTTCGTCGAGGAAGGCCGTACCGCGTCCATCCGAGAGCTGTACTACCAGCTCAAGCACACAGTACCGGGGCTTGACGAGAACACTTTCGAGGACCAGGATGAATCCGACCCTGTTATCGTCGACATCGAGACCGCGACAGGAGCCATCCGTGAGGACCTCCACCTGATTGCGGAGGCGAAGGGCTCGCTTTTCGGACCTGTCGTCATCAACGACTCCGGCGACGAAATCGACTGCATGGAGATGGGGACATCAGGACTTAACATCCCGTCGATTGTAGATCACTACGAGTTCGTGGAGTGCAGCGCGGACTTCATTCTCGTAGTCGAGACCAACGCTATGGTTAACAGGCTGGTAGAAGAAGACTTCCATAAGGAGAACAACGCCATCATCATAGGAACCAAGGGACAGCCGGCGAGAGGCGCACGTAGATTAATCAACATCATGCACAACCGGCTCGACCTCCCGGTCTACGTGTTCACCGACGGCGACCCATGGGGTTACTACATCTACTCCGTGCTGAAATCAGGCTCAATGTCGCTGGCATTCCAGTCCGACAGGCTAGCGACACCGGACGCCAAGCTCGTAGGTATGACAATGGAGGACATCGACGAGTACGACCTCCACCACGTCACAGAGAACCTGAAAGGCAAGCCTGAAGATGCGGGCGGCCCGACAAAGGACTACAAGCGCGCCAGAGATGTCATGGAGTACGAGTGGATGCAGAACGAGGACTGGCAGAAACAGCTCCAGAAAATGCTTGACATGGGAGTAAGAGTCGAGCAGCAGGCCCTCGCCTCACAGTCACTCGAGTTCGTGGCAAACGAGTACCTGCCCGAGAAAATCGAGAACGAGGAGTTCCTCGACTAGGAACTGCGAAGTTTAATCACTATTTGAGGGTTCTATTGAACCCTCTCTTTTCTCTCTGTCTTTACTTCAGGTTTAAAAAAATAGCTCGCGACCCATTCAAATACCGTAAGCCGCTGAGCAGAACTGCGAACGCGGCTTGTATTGCCAACTGCTACGGCAGTTGTTGCCCAGGTAGCTCAGCAGGTAGAGCGCCACGCTGTTAAATCCGCCTTTCCTAGCGGGAAAGGTGGTTTAGAAGACGATAGTCTTCGACTGCAGACACGTGGTGGTCGCAGGTTCGAGCCCTGCCCTGGGCGAAACTACTTCTCTGAATTAATTCGGTCACAACTAAAAGTGGGTGGAGATGACCTATGCATGGCCAACGGCGACATCCACAACCGCACAGAACGCATCCGTAAGACCGTCGAGACCATCAAAAACTGCGACCACATCCAAGACCACAACCGAGAAACTCTCCTAGACTTCAAAGCCTATCTCGAGGCCGAAGACCTCTCAAAAGACAGGATAGCACGGTACCTCTACAACTGGTACCAGCTCCTCGAGCACGTCGACTGGCCTCTCGACGAACCAGAAAAGGATGACTTGATAGAACTGGTCGGAAAGATCAACCAAGACGAGATACGAGACAGAGAGCTCAGTCCGCACACTAAGCACGAGTACAAGAAAGCAATCAGAAAATTCTACTGCCACTACCTTGAATCCAAGAAAAACGGCGACTTCGACGGCGAACAGCTCTGCGACTTCTTCACCCTCACCGTCAACACCACGCCCGTCGATCCAGACCGACTACCGACACCAGAGACAGTCAAACGGCTTGTCAAAAACGCCGACAGAACCCGAGACAAAGCCCTGATAATGACGCTTTGGTCCTCTGCCGGCCGAATTGGAGAAGTTCTCGGCCTACAATGGAAGGACGTAAAATTCAGTGAAGATATCGCAAAGGTACGCTTCCGAGACACCAAGACCGGCGGTTCCCGGACCGTGCCACTAAGAGAGGGATATCTATACCTCAAAGAGCTACAAGAAGCCGACGAAAGGAGCAGCGAACCCGACGCCTACGTCTTCAGAAGCCTGACAACCGACAAACAGATGAGCCACAACGCCGCCTGCAACATCATCGCCAGAGCCAGAGAAGGCACAGAAATACCGGACAGAATCAAGACCAACCCTCACGCCTTCCGAAAAGGCCGCGCAACCTACCTCGCCTCCCAGGGCATGAACCAAGCACAGCTATGCCAGTTCGGAGGCTGGGCCCAGGGCAGCAGCCACGTCGCCAAATACATCCGCATGGCCGAAAGCGACGTAGAACAAGGAATAAGGCAGATATCGGGCATCAAAGACAAGCAGGAAGAAGAACAGCCCGACCTCAACCCTGTCAAATGCCACGAATGCCGTACCCTCAACAAGTTTGAAGCCGAAACCTGCCGACAATGCGACGAGACACTCAAAACCTCCGACCTCTTCACCGAAATGCAGATCCAGGAAACCAAAGAGAAACTCAAGACCAAAATGATAGAAGAAGACATAGGAACTTCAGAAGAAGAAATAAAGGAGGCTGCGGAAGAACTACTCGGATTGAATTGATTCTTCCTCCAGAAATTTAACTCTCTCTAAAATTTCGGGGTCAGAGACATTGTTTTCGGTGAGTTCTATTGCTAAGTCAATGCATTCATCTGTGTCTTCGCCTGGTCTATACTCCCATAGCTGGAAGTAGATGAAGAGCCATTTCAGCCAGTCTTTGGTTTCCTTCCATCTACGTGTCAATTGGTGTCTTAAACGTCCGTGGAATATGGTCACAGCCAAGTCTTCGTCCACCATCCGATTCTGGACTCTTATAT
>CAZEKI010000065.1:1932-4614 GCA_964512895.1 uncultured archaeon | reverse complement strand
GGCAACCTGGAGGGAGAACTCGAGAGCGAGAACGCCGAGGGAGAAGATGAAGAAAAGACCGAGCTGGAGCAGAAAAAGAATATACTTGAAGACCTTGACATGGAGCTTGACGAGGAACAGCTTGAGGAAGTCAGCCTCGAAGACCTGGAGAAGATAAAACAGGAGAAAGGAGAGCGAGACGGCCTGATTAGGATGCTGTCAAGTAAAGGTCTGGAGGAAGAAAAACTTCAAGATATGAGCACTTCCGACCTGCGGAAGATATCTCTGGAGCTGAAGGAAGAAGACGAAGAGGAAGACGAGAAAGACGAAGAAAAAATCGAGGAGGAGGCGAAACAGGACCTCCAGATGCTGATGGGGGCCAAGAAGGCGAAGGAAGAGCAGGAACAGGAGCAGGATGGCAAGACCCCGAAAGAGAAGATAGACGACTTCAAGAAACGGTTTAGCAGTATTATAAACAAGGGCGGCGAAGAAGACGAAGAAGAGGCCTTCAAGCAGGAGGATGTTATCGAGCTGCTTGAAGAGTACCGGGAACTCGAGCCAAAAGAGGGTGCTATCAAGACCGCCCAGATAATGAAAGGTTTCCTCGAGTACCATTTCAACATCGACAGAGAGATGACCTACGGAGAACTAGCAGAAAACATCGACACCGATGATAGCGAAAACCTGGAGAGGCTGAAGAAGTTCTTCAAGAAGATGAACACAGCCGAGTACACAGGCAAAATCGATATAGGCGACCTGGGAGAGATAATAGACATCTCCGAGGAAACGGTTAAAGAGTTCTCCTGATGTTGCCGGAGAAAAACTTGCAGGAGCTCACGTACCGGGAAAAACGAGGGAGAGCTTTCACGATTATAGCCGCCGGCGTTCTTTTCCTGGTCTCACTACTGTTTCTCGGACCCCTGACACACGAGGCTATGCATGCGGCCTGGCTGGAATTCCTGGGCTGCTTCTATAGCACCGACGCCGGGTTCTCTGCAATATCCGGCTTCTATGCCAGCATCCAGCCGGTCTGTAGCATGTCGGTGCCCGAGTTGCTGGCGTTCTACAGCATCGGATATGCCGCGACTATTTCGACAGGCGGTCTGCTGAACCTCGTTGGAACGCGTTCAGACTCGAAAAAAGTCTCACTCATCCTGACCGCCACCGGGACAGGAATGCTGCTCTCAGTGCTGCTCAGCGTGACTGTCAAGGGAGACATACAGAGCATCACCTCGCTGCTGGCGCTGCCCGGTTTCTACACTGACCTTGCAATACTGTTCATAGTGCTCGGGGTCTTCGTCTCCAGCCTGAAGCCTCTTGAAAGACTTTTCGACGAGCTAGAAAGGCAGGACCGCTAGCTGGACAATGCCGTAGTGCTCCGACAGAAGGTACAGCAGTATCAGGCTCTCCCCGACCACCAGAAGCACGAAAGGCGCGTTGACCACGACAGAATCCAGCTCGAACCGGCGCCTGAGAAACGCGTAGGCCACGAGGACTGCAGTCCAGGCCACGGCTATGAACGGTGCCCGCTGCTCTCGCGGAATCAGTCCTCTGCTCGGTACCACTGTGAACTCGATGTTGGAGAAGGCGTAGGCTCCCTGGTCCGACGAGAGTATGAGTGTCGTGTTACAGGTCTCAGTGTCAAGCCCGGAGTCGAAGGTGAGGTTAAGCGAGGCAGTTCCGCCCGGCGCCATTCTTCTTATATCCCCAGTCTGGACGCTGCCACAGCCCTCGATATTCTGCAAACGAGTCGAAATATTCGTCAGGTTGGTCTCACCCGTGTTCTCGATAAGTATAGGCACGGGCTGCGACGCGTTCTCCAGCACGTTAAGCGATGACGGAGATTCGATTATCGATAGTCTGGAAGGCGGTGTCGCAAACACAGGCGTCTCGTTCACCCGGAGATAGAAGTAGTCAAGGTCCAGTTCGTTCTCCGGGCCGACGGCTCTCACAGGTACGACATAGAGGCCTGCGTCCTCGTTCTCCGGCACCTGGATAAACGTCTGCCGGGAGATCTCCTGGCCCGGAGAAAGACCGCTTATCTGTGCAGACCTTGCGTTCCAGCCCTCTCTCCCACCAAGCTCGGAGCGCAGCGTAACGTCTGTGACTTCCTCATCTCCCTCGTTCGATATGGTCAGGTTGATCGGCACGAACTGGCCTCTTATACCGTAGTAACGCCGTTTGTCCGGTTCGATGTCAATACTCAGCATCGGGATAGGTTCAGGTTCGGGCTCGGGTTCAGGTTCGGGTACAGGCGTCTGGCCGGGGGCATCGTTGTCTCCCTCGATGGTGTCGTTCGACTCTTCCCCTGTCTGGTTTGCGTCCTGGGGCACCGTCTCGTTTGCTGTCTCGTTACCCGTCTCGTTGAAGTCTTCAGGAACAGTGGCGTTCGTCGTCTCGTTACCTGTCTCATTGGCGCCTACCTCTCCTCCTCCCGCGACTATCCGGAAGTTAGCGTACGTGGTAAAGTTGTAGCTGAAGGTGTTGTTGCTCTCCGGTGTATAGCAGTCGACGACAAATTTTTCGTGACCTGTGTACCAGCCTACTGAGTAATTGGCATAGAACTCTTCGGTGTAGAACACGTTCTCACTGATGTTTACACCGGAGAACTTGGTGCCGTTGTAGCTCTCCACCACCTCTCCTTTCTCCTCGCCAGGCTGCCATTCGTCTTCTCCTTCCCGGGTAACATTGAGGTACGGAATA
>CAZEKI010000065.1:0-1922 GCA_964512895.1 uncultured archaeon | reverse complement strand
GGAATAGTTATGTTGGCCCTCATGCTGCCCGTGTTCTCAAGTTCGGTGAAGAAGGTGCCCGTGGCGTTCTGGGCCATAATACCCTCTCCCGGCGGCTGGAACTCCCAGAGAGATACCTGGCACGTTCTCTCCACGCTTACAGAGAAAGTCGAGTTATCGTCCGTATCCGCAGCGACCATAGACGCCACCACAAGAACAGTTGTAAACGCAACTAGGACCTTCTCTGCATTCATCATATCACCTTCAGCAGGTACGCTGTCGATGCCGCCGCTCCCAGAAGCAGTATTATGGTCATGGTGTCGATATCCGGGCCCTCTGGTAAATTATCCGTAACGTCGGTATTAGAGTCTTTGTTATTGCTCCGGTTGAGAACTACAGAAGTCCCGTTTTCCTCATTTGCATCTTCACGGACTATTTCAAAGCCGTCGTCACCCAGAACTGCATCGACCCCTCCATCTGGAGACCCGAGAGCAGCTTCCGCATCCGCCGTGACAGTGTACTGATTCACCCGGACCACTTTCTGGCGGGTCCGGTCGCCCTCGTCAACGCTCCCAGTTTCTTTAGCCCTGACACTCACCTTTACCCGGTGTGTGCCGGACTGATAGGAGAGCACACGGAACGGGACACGAGTAACCTCGACGTAGCGGCCGTCTCCAAGCGAAAACCAGCCCTCTCCTTCCGGGTTTTTCGTTGTCTCAGAAGGCGGCAGAGCTGTCTGTCGCTCTGGGAACATGACCTCAACGTTTCTCGGAGTCTCTGCCACCATCTCAAGCTCTAACTCCTCTTCACCCAGGTTAAAAACACCTATGTGGAAAGTAGTGTTGCCGCCACTTGTCTTTCTAGTGTCGTACGGAAAGCTCCCGAACACCGCTCCTGAGACCTGGCCTACGAGGAAAAGGAGGAAGAAAACCGCAGTCAAAACTCTGTATCCCATACTGTCATCCCGTGTTGTTCGCCTTGAAGAATATCTCACCCGAGTAGCCACCGTTGTAGATACCGAAGGGCACATCTATCCAGTAGAACGTCGTGACGTTGGTTCCGGGAGAGATACTGGAGCGGAGGTGCTGGTAGCTGTTGGTGAGTCGTGTCTCGTTGTTGATATCGTTTTCCAGCCCTATGCTGAGGTTTTCAGCGGCGATAGTGTAATCCAAACTGTTTGAATCCAGGCCCGTTGCCCGGACCCAGAGGTCGTCGGCGGAAGAACCTATACTGTCAAAGGAGATATTGTATAGATGGCCCGAATTGCCGTTAGCCGACTGGTTTTTCTCTCCGGGCCGCAGGGTTCCGAAGTCGATGACGTCCCACGTCAGATCCATAAGAATCACCTTGTTCACCTGGACGAGATGGTCCTCGGAGTCGTTGTTAGAGACATAGGATGAAGAAGACGAGGCGTTGGCGTCAAGAAGATGCCAGGAAGCCAGGGTTCCCGTGGCATTGACACCCCAGGACACGAAGCATGACTGGTTGAAGCCCAGGTTCTGGCTGCATTCCCGGGTATTGGTCTGGTTAGTATGGAACGGGTTGTCCTCAGTCTCCGGGACAAGAGTATCAGCAGCTCCAGCCGACTCATTATATCTCGCAGATAGTTTTACCTGGCCGCACTCTCCGTTTCTGCAGATTGCCGAAGCATTCATCACAAACGTCCGGTTCTGCTGGACCACTGTGTTGTTCGGCGGCTCGGAAAGTTCAAGGTCCAGAAGACCCCATTTGGTCGTGTTAAGGACGTGGTAGTCCCGGGTGTAGTTGTTCTCTGAGGTATCGTTGGCGGTGAAGTTCTGGCTATAAGAACTGGAACGGTTCATCGAGATATTCACAAGGTACTTGGCGTAGAGCGTCTCGCCCGCGGCCAGCGTCCCGCCAAAACTTGTGTCCCACGTAACTTTTCCGTTCGCAAAGGAGCCGCCGTCCTCGGCGGTAAGGTT
>CAZEKI010000064.1:0-4685 GCA_964512895.1 uncultured archaeon | reverse complement strand
TGTCCTCCAGGCCTATAACTGTGCCTATCATACCTCTGTTTTGGGCAATAACGGATTTATCTCTGGGTGAAGACGAAGGCTGCCGAGAGCATCATCAGGACTATTACATGGATGAAACCGATGCCCGGAACGTTTCTCGGTTCTGCAGTCCTGTTGCCCCCTGTTGTCCCTGTCTGGCCGACTGGAAGCACATCAACTGCCAGCATGTCTTCTCCCGAGATAGGCGAGTCCTGTGCATCAGCCTGTATCCGCAGCTCGCCGTTTGAATCGTCGCTGTCTATATCTGTGTTGCCGCCGTAGAGCTCTACCTGGAACTCTTTCGAACTCCTTGCCTCTACGGTCGTGGTGAAGCCATCCCCTGACTGTGAGACCAGATCTGTGAACTGGACGATGTGGGGCTGTGTGGTTGCGTCCTGTATCTCGACATCGAAGCTCCTCTCCTCGTCTTCTACGTTTATTATCCGGAAGGATACTCTACGGGTCTCGCCGCTGCCTACGTCCATCCTCTCCTGGTCGAAGACCACAGGCCATGAATCAAACCAGGTGCCGTCAAAGCATCCTACTTCCTGGTTCGAACCGGACAGGTCAAAGGTTACTGTGTCGCCTGTCTCGAACAGTTTTCTCTTCTGGTTGTCCGGGTCTTCAAGCGGGTACCGCGAGCCGTCCATCATACAGAAGCTCTGGTCGCTCGCCACACCCATAACCGAGTTGTCGGTTTCACACAGGCTGGTCTGGCATCTCTGGGTTACGAGGTGTTCGCCGTCGTCATCGCCACCACAGAACCCGAGCGTTGCCACTGAACGGTTTGGCCCGCCACTTGGCACAGGCGTCCAGTGGTTGCTCTGTATCACGGATGAGCTCCAGCTGCTCCGGCCGGGCTTGTAGGTGTAGTTTCCGGTAAAGTCGCCCAGCGCCTCCTGGTCGGCAAGGTACTGGTTCCAGTCATCGTCTATACCGCCTGTAACCGCGTATGGATGGTCCTTGATGTAGTCGGATGTTATCCATCTGACGCCTTCGCTGCCGTACAGCGAGTTTTCCTGGCAGGTCTCCTGGTTGCCGTCACCATCGAGGTCTCCGTAGTCCTGGTCCCACCATTTGTAGACGGTCTCAGAAAGTCCTTTCGTATCGTTTGCGACATTACATATCTCTCTATCGTTTTTGAGCCGGCCTACGTTTTCGTCAGGCTCCTCCATTTCCAGAAGCGTCCCCGCAGGAACTACTTTGGGTACATTGTCCCGGGTTATACAGGACTGCTGTGAATCCGAGCACGCGTACCGTCCAGAGAACTGGGCCGAGTTGACTGACTCACCTACTTCCTCAAGCAGGTACTCTCTCTGGTCATCGCCGCAGAGCGGTGGTTCAAGCGTGTCCTTGTGTTCCCCGACTTTTGTCCAGTCTCTGTCACCGGGGCTGTTCCAGTCCTCGTCCGCACCATCGTTTCCGTCATTGTCCTGGTTGTCGCGCTCGCCTTCAAAGTATACGTCTCCCCACATCACCCATTTCCTGTTGGAGTCCTTGAAGGTTATTCCCTGATCGTCGCCCGTGTTGAGTCCGAGGCCCGAGTCCGGCCCTGTTATGTCGATGTTCCAGACAAGCTTGTCCTGCCACGAGGAGAAGATAGAGGTGTACTGGTACTCCCCGGTATCCCAGCCCTGTTTGATGTAGTCAGGGTCTATCCAGACCCCATCACCGGCATCGGCCACTTCGTTGCTTTCCCTGGTTATATCCTGCGATGCAACATCCGCGAAAGAGTTTCCGAACACCTTGTCCATCTTGAGTACAGAAGTATCATCAGGGTCCTCGCGGATATTCGAGCCGCTTCTGTAGTAAGCCCCTCCTGCAGGATAGATGCCGCCGCGGTTCGAGATACTGGTTGTCAGGTTCTGCGCGACCGCAAACTGGTCCGCCCAGTCAGCGCCTCCACGCGAGTCGAACCACTTCGTTATGTCCCCGTCGTCTGCAGCCCTGCTTGAATCAAAACTGTATGCATCGAACGTCGAGGTATCCATATCTGGTTCGAGCTGGTTTGAATCGTCGGATATCTTGTTGTAGTACCCGTAGAAAAGCGGGCTCTCCGCACCGGTGTTCTGGCTCTGAGGATGGTGGTCCTCGTCTCTTGCACCTTCTGTCAGGTTGCTGTAGAAAATCGGGTCGTGCTGGTCAGCCGCAGTGTTGGTATCGTCGCAGCCAGAAAGAGCAGAATCACAGTCGTCTTCTACCGCGACGCCCCACTCGTTTCCGTGGGGATTGTGGGTCGGGTCATCAGGGTTCAGGTTCTTATGCCAGTAAAAGTCTATATCGCCTTCATCCGCCACGCCGTCTCCGTTGCTGTCTACGAGGGCGGCGTCCTGGGTGCTTGAGACCATGCCGCTTCCGGTAGTCTGCAGGTAACTGTTGATACGTTCATCGTCGAGGTCGTACCATTCGCCCCCAGCCTCCTCGGTCGAGCCGTCGTGGTCGTAGTCATAGTTATCGCCTCCAGCATCGTCTCCCGTCCCGCCCGGGATACTCTGGTCGATATTGAGGCATACCTCCCAGTCAGGCGAATTCGTCCCTTCCTCGTACTGGTCGGTCACCTTATCAGGAGCTACATCAGCCACCGTTCCCTCGCTGACCTCCTTGCCTTTAAGTACGCAGTCGGAGGTCGAATCGACGCAGGTCTGGTAGTCTATGCTGTTTTCTTCCATTATACCTTCATTGATTTCGGGACCTTCCATGTAGGCCCAGTATTCACTGCTCTGATCGCCACAGACCTCTTCTCCCGGACCGTCAGGGTCGTAGTCGCATTTGACAAGTTCCTCGCCGGAAATCTGGTTGACCTTCTTGCAGACCGAGTAGCTGTCGCTCGGTAGAAAGGTCTCGGACTCCATCTCGACTGCATCCGATACAGTTGACCATTCAGGCGAACCCTGTGTTCCGGAGCCTTCTTCGGTGTAGTAGTCCACGTACTTCAGGCATACCTCGTAGTCATCCGGGCAGCTCTGAGATATCCTGTGCCGATAGTTCTCGTAGTCACCGTTCGCAAGAACTCTCGTGCCGACGTCGCTCGACCCGTCCGGGCTCTCGAACCCGGCAAAGCTTCCGCCGCCAGCATCGACAACGACAACGAATCCGTCGCCCATGCCTTTGGGTCCGTCGGCATCAACTGTCAGGCGGGATTCATAGCCACACCAGACCTTGCCGTCCTCTGGATGGGAGCCACCCCAGCTGTCATCGCTGTGGGCGGTAAAATCAGTATAGGTGCCGGCAGGGTCGTGATCATTTTTGTCGTCGCCCGAACCGTATCCGTAGTCGTCGTTCGTATCGCCTCCCCCGTCCACGACGTTGTAGTCGTTGCAGTCCTTCGAGGTCTGTTCCTCCCAGCTTCTATGCTGACCGGCCTCGTCGTCAGTGCTGCAGTCATATGAGTCGCCTTCACATATGGTGTGCACCCTTTTCAGGGTAGAGTCTGTGCCGCCTGCACGGTTCGGCATGTTCAAGTCGCCGCTGTACGACTGGAATGTTACTCCTTCCGTTCTCCAGTCGAAGAATTTCCCAGAGCCAGATGTATCACTGGTATCGCTGTCGTCCTCGTGCTCGTGGGATTCTGTGTCCTGTTCGTTCACAGTACATGAATCAGAAGTTGAGGCCACAGGGTTGTCCGAGACCGAGCCGTCTTCGGTACATTCTTCCTGGTATATGGTGTCGCCGTTCCTTATCTCCCAGAACATATTGCCCTCCATATGGTTATTGTCATCCGTTACCTCACAGCTAGCCGGAGTGGGAGTATTGCATGAACCGCTGCACGGGCAGGAGCTGCAGTCGTCGCAGTCGACATCCGCGTTGTTACATTCTGCATCATCTGACTCGCATTTCATGCCGGTAGAGCCCTCGTCATCGTATGGAGACTTTACATAGTACTTCTCCCAGGTACGGCCATAGTCGGCCCTGCACGGTGTCGTGTCACCCCAGGGCGTGGATGTATCGTCATCCCTGACGTTTCCTTCGTTCTCGGCCGACTCGTCATCGTTCCGGATGCCGTCGCCGCATCGGTTGCCCTGAGAGTTGTCATCGTGAACCGGGTCCAGGAAACGGTCGTTGAGAAGGTCCGCGTCCGAGGGTGTGGAATAAGTGTTGCTCAAGAGGTCACCCCCTGCCCACTTTGCGCTATCTTCATCATGTACAGCGTCTATGTACCTTTCAGTCAGTTCATCGCCCTGTTCATCATCCAGAGTCTTGTCTGGACCTACTGTATCTGTACCCTCCTCCACCCATGCGTCAAAGAAGACAGATTCCGTCTCAGAGAGCGAGAAGGCGAGCGTGTCTCCACCCTCTATAATCATGGTGGCGGTCAGGTCGGAGTCCCAGATATTAGCCTCGGAGTTGTCCTTGTAATAGGGCTCCGTGCAGCCAGGGTCGTTCCCGTCTATCTTGTCATCGCCATCATTATCGATGCCGTCGTTGCACTGGGTGTATTCCGGAGGTGGCGGCGGTGGAGGGTCTCCTTCGTCATCGTCCGTAGGGCTGGAACACTCAGGGTCGTTCGGAACACCATCTATATCGTTGGAGTAGTCAACTGCACCATCATTGTCGTTGTCGGCGCCATCGTTACACTCATAGGTACAGCTCCCAGAACAGCTGCTGTCCTCGCTGTCATCGTCATATCCAGTACATCCAGGGTCGTTAGGATAGTCTATCTCGCCGTC
>CAZEKI010000063.1:0-4727 GCA_964512895.1 uncultured archaeon | reverse complement strand
CGGTCGATTCGTCGAGGTGAGTTGTCGAGTAGTTTTTTGTGGCGCGGATTGTTTGAATTTTTGAGGTTGCGGATTATTTCGTTGGTTATATCGTTCCGCGTTCCTGATATCTCGCTCTCATCTATCTTCTCTTCAACGGCTTCATTTATTCTGCGCTGTATCTCTTCCTCTGAGAGGTCTCCGATTCCTTTATCGCTAATAGGGAGTTCAGCCTCCGTAATTTGGTTTCTGGACGGTTTGAGAGCTCTTCTGTTCGGCGATTTTTTCCTCCACCATCTTCTGTATAAGTTCCTCTTCTTTCTCCCTGACGATTTCTTCTATCAGAGAGCCCATTTCGTCGAGTTCTTCTTCGACGAGCTGTTCTATCCTGTCCTCTTCTTTTTGTTCAGTCATTGGCGGCACTCAAAAGATGTGGTCGCCTTCGACCACGTCTAGGTGTATGTCTCGAGAGTTTATATTAGATGTGGTTATATACAACCACTTGAGTACTGGTATATTACGAGAAGCCGCTTTACCGTTTAATGGGGGAGAAGTTTCCGGATAAGCGTCTAAGGGGCAGCCAGCAGGTCTACGCCGTTTTCCGCGAGGCAGTTAGAAGAGAGAATGGCGTCTACAGCAAGCAGCTGCACGATGAAGGATTTGTCGGCTCAAGAGAGGATGCAAACCGTCTTCTGTCCGCTCTCCGGGATAAAGGGATACTTGAGAAAGGAGAGCGGACCAAGGCCCAGTTCTACGTACCCGACTGGGCGGGTATAGCTGACTACGTTCCAAGTCTGTACGATGCCGATTTCTCACTTCCTGAACGTTTTGTCGAGAGGTATGTAGAGGCGTATGTCAGGTATAGCCGTGAGTCTTCTCTTAGAGAGATGCTCAGAGAAGACCTTGTGACAGCGATGAGAGCTTACCGCGCCCGGGAAGGACTGCCCGAGTTTCTCATCGAGTTCCTTGATGCACTGGGGCCCGAGGCCGAGGCCTACGACAGGAAGATTCTGGATGTAATGGATTATGCTGTCGAGAACAGCACTAGCTGACTCTGGGTGTGTTTTTCATAGGCTCTAAAGCCATCTAACGAGACTAGAGGAACTCTAATATTTTTTATTAAAGAAATCGGGCCTCAAATCTCTCATGGCACTGGTGTTTCGCAAGTATCTTTTGCCGGAAAGAGTCGTTGTCAAACTGGAGAACAAATCCGAGAACTACCACGTCACCGAGAACCGCCTGATCGTGGCGCTGCTTGAGGAGTCTCTGCCCTGACTTCAGAGCCGGTAGAAGTTCCTGCCGGTGTGGTGCATCGAGGCCTGGACATCGCCCTGTCTGGTACAGGAGTTGTTGTCGCAGAAGAAGTAGAGCTGGCCTGTTATCTGTCGGCCGTGGTTGAGACGTTTCTTCAGCTTCTTACCGCATCTCTCACAGCTGGCTTCAGGCCGGGGATTGATTCGTCCGATCACTAGTATCATACAGTCGGGTCGACGGCATTTATTATAGTTGTCTTCCGGGAGAAAGCTTTTCCTCTGTCGGTCTAAAACATTATACATGGGAGTCCATGTAAAAGCCGGTGAAGAAGAGTTCGAGGCATCTCTGGCGGACGACGTTTTCTCGAAGTTCATGGGCCTCAGGTTCCGGGACGAGGGAAAGATGCTTTTCACTTTTGAATACGGCTCCTGGGCCTCTATCGACATGATGTTCGTGCCTCGTCCTCTCTACCTCTACTTCATGGACCGCGACAAAACAGTTATTGATGTCCAGAAGGCGGAGCCCTGGGGTCCGGACCCGAGAAGCTGGAGATTTTACAGCTCTAAGAGCAGGTTCTACTACCTGCTTGAATCCTTCGAGAAACTGGAAGTCGAGGAGGGAGAGCGGCTTGAGTTTGAGATTTAAAGCTTTCCAGAGGAAACAGGGGTATGGAACTCACAAAATTCTGTCCTAGATGCGGTGAAGAGACCGAGGAACTCTACGGCGACAAGAAGAAGCTATGCCCCAACTGCTACCCGGACGTCCACGACCTGCTGGAGATACCGGATGTGGTCGAGATAGAGGTCTGTCCTGTATGCGGACGTATGAGGCAGTCCGGCGAATGGCTTGAAGAATACTCGGTCCAGGACCAGCTCGGCGCCAGGTTCAGCGAGTTTTCAGAACCGGGCATAGACATGGAGCTGCAGTTCTGGGAGGAGAACGACAAGATGTTCGTCCGCGTCCACGCATCCAGGGGCGAGATGGAGGCCTCTTACGACGCCGAGGTCCGTTTCAAGCAGGAACAGTGCGAGGAATGTTCGCGGTTCCAGGGCGGCTTCTACAAGGTCAAGCTCCAGCTAAGAGGCGACCGCGACCTGGAGAAGGTGGCGAATGCTATCGCCGACAAGGCCGCGAGCCTCACGGACGAAGATAGAAAGAACTTTCTGTCCAACATCCAGAAGAACAAGCACGGCTATGACTTCTTCATCTCCACGGAAGACATGGCGAAGGAGATACTCGACATGATGAGGTCGAGGTATGACCCTGAGATCAAGCGTTCGTACGAGCTTATAGGCGAGGAGGACGGCCAGGAAGTCTACCGGAACGTCATCTCGGTCCGGCTCTAGAACCCTTCTAGCCTGTCAAGATACGACTCGTCTATCTCGACTATCTTGTAATCTGCGTCTGGGTGGAGCTCCTGCTGCTCATTGTGCTGTGTAACAAGCAGTGAGCGGCCGGTGTAGTCTATCATCATCTCAGCGCTGAACTGTCCGCCGTCAGGAGTATCTTCGTAATAACCCAGTCTCGCATGGTGATGGTCTTCTCCACAGTCATACAGAAGTCCAAGCACCTGTCCATCGAAGAAGTGTTCCACGGCTTCGTGTTCTTCAAGTCGGTCGAAGAGACGTGTGGCCTCCTTTTTTACGTTCTCACTGCTGGCGGCTGCCATTCTAACTCTGCTTGTCTACTGAGGAGTTAAATATTGCCCGGTAGCGCATCAAACCGGTTTTAAAAAGCGTTGGGCTCAAGAATGTTCTTATGGCCGAAGAAGAGGAAGGAGTTGGAAGAGTCCGCGAACCAGAAGGCGACGAAGTACTGGGAATAGTCCTGAGAAAGGAAGGCGGCGGCAAGTACCGCGTATACTGCACCGATGGAAACGAACGCATCTGCCGCATCCCGGGAAGCAAGAAGAGAGGCATCTGGGTCAAAAGAGACTCGGTTGTACTCGTTGACCCCTGGAAGATACAGGGAGATGAGAAGGGAGACATAGTACAGAGCTACTCACAGGCAGAGACTGACTGGCTTGAAGACCGCGGCTACCTCGACGAAATATCCGAGTTCCTGTAAAAGGGAAGACGTTTGAAAGTTGAACTCGATGGTTCTACAGGCAGATGGATGAAGACCGTGATGTTCGAGAGCGCTGGAAGGAACGCGGCAGAACGATGTTCGATACTTCGGAGGCCAGGAAGGCTTTTGAAAACGTCTTCGACCACAGCACTCAGGGTGCTCTGCTGAAGCTTGCTGACAGGAAAGTTCTGAAGAAGCTCTACGGCACTATAGAGTCCGGCAAAGAATCACTGGTTTTTCTCGCCGACACGCCGGAGGATGAACGGGTGCTTGTCAAGATCTACATGACCCAGGCCGGCAGCTTCAGGGACATGACGAAGTACCTGGAGGGCGATAAGCGTTTCCGGGAGTTCAAGAGAGACCGCCGCTCAGTCATCAACGAATGGTGTAAGAAAGAGTTCAGGAACCTGGAGCGCGCCCGCGAAGTCGTGAACTGTCCAGAGCCGATAGCGTTTCAGGAAAATATACTGGTGATGGAGTTCATCGGGGAGGATTTCTCGCCATATCCCAAGATAAAGGATGTAGAGATAGAGAACCCGCAGACAGGCTACGACAACGGCGTTAGAGGTATCAAGCGGCTATGGCGGCAGCAGGAGCTTGTGCACGGCGATTTATCGGAGTACAACCTTCTCGTAACCGGCTCAGGCAAACTCTACTGGATAGACTTTTCGCAGGGTGTCCACCGAACCCATCCCGAGGCCCGTGAGCTGCTGAAAAGAGACCTGGAGAACGTTTCTAACTTCTTTGGAAAGATGGGTGCTGAAACCGAACCTGAGAACGCCTATGAGGCCATTATTTCTGGCGAAGAGAGCCTGTAAATACGGTTTAAGGTATAAAAAGGTTTGTCGATTCATTTTATACAGGAACCTGCGATGAAAGAGGTCAAGATACCTGAGGAACGAGTCGGTGTTCTCATCGGTAAAGACGGAGAGACCAAACAGGAGTTCGAAGACCTCACATCGTGCGATTTAAGCATGGAAGGCAACGTCGCACAGCTAGAGGGCGAACCTCTCGACGAGATGATAGCCCAGAACATCGTGAAGGCTATAGGCAGAGGTTTCAACCCGGATAAGGCCTTCAAGCTGATAGAGGAAGGCGTCAACTTCCATCTGCTCGACATAAAGCAGTTCGCAGATACCCAGAAGTCGCGGGAGCGGCTCAAGGGCCGGGTGATAGGCCGCGACGGAGAGGCCAGGCGCCACATCGAAAACGACGCGAACGTCGACATCTCTGTGTTCGGCTCGACGGTAGGATTCATCGGCCAGGCCCAGAACATCGAGATAGCTCAGGAAGCGGTCAGGATGCTGCTACAGGGCAGCTCACACGCCACCGCGTACCAGTATCTGGAGAAAAACCAGGCCAAGATAAAGCATTAATCATACTCAGAGGTTATAGATACTATGCCAAATGGAGTAGAACAGGAGATA
>CAZEKI010000062.1:0-4737 GCA_964512895.1 uncultured archaeon | reverse complement strand
AATAGGTGAAAAATCGGGGGCTGCAGAAGGAGAAGGCGCAACACCGGCGGAACTGCAGGAGGCTGTCGAGGACCTCACCGAGAAAGAGGTAAGAACCGGCTTTGTGCCGGTGGAAAAGATATCTGACATAGGAGACGAGTTCAAGGCGTGGTTCAACGACGGCGCGCTTATAGTGCCGCACTTCGACAAGCCGACTCTGTTCCCTGAAGCCGAGAACGGCAACTACGTACTATCAGTAGGTGCAGAGGACGAGGAGATGCTTATAATAGATCCTAACAGCGAGACAGGAGGAGTATACTACGTCGATAAAAGCAGGCTCTACGACGCCATGGTACAGCACCCTGAGGGGGGTTACATCGTGGTGGCTCCAAAAGGAACAACAGCGCACTGGAGGATAAAGAACAACCTGCTCTACTCCGAGAAGAACCACTACGACGAGCTTTCAAAGACGCTGGAGAACAGGATGAGGAAGATCCTGCGGCAGGGCAGGCTCCTTACAGATGTCATGCCACCGTCTCTCGAGAAGTATATGGAGAAATGGAGGTCAGGAGAACCGGTAACAAGGATATGGGGGCCGGAAAGAGGGGAGGACGATGAAGCTTCTGACGATAGCTGACCAAGAATACGAGCAGTTTGAACCCTACTTCGACGAGGTATATAACATAGGGGCGGACAAAGCCGCACCAGAAGTAGTAGGAGGCGTGCCGGAGGTCCGGCTTAACGGCCACACCATAGACGATTTCGATGCAGTATTTCTGGAGATACCGGCCAAGAACGCTGTCTTCGGCCGTGTACTGGTAGAGATGATCGAGGAGAAGAACGTCTCCGTCAACTACCCGTCTACCGCGTTCTTCGTGATGTCCAAGAAGAACTACCTATACTACGTACTGCATGAGAGAGGAATACCTGCACCGAAGACAGTCACTCTGGCGACCGAGAAAGCAGCCAGGAACATCGAAAACGAGATCGAACCCCCTCTCATCGCCCGCAGGATGGAAGAGCTTGAAGAGACAGAGACCAAGATGCTTGAGGAGAAAGGAGAAATCCAGGGCTTCGCAGAGGGCTCGGAATACGAGGAAGATGTCCTGATATTCCACGAATACGACGATGGCGATAAGTACCGCTGCCTCGTCATAGGCGACCAGGTTATATCTCTGAAGGAAGACTCGGACGACTGGCGTTTCACTGGAGGAAACCTCAAGTACTCCAACATCTCCGACACACAGAAAGAGATGGTGATGGATACCAAGAAAGCGCTGGGAACACATGTTGCAGAAGTACTTATCCGTGGCGAACAGGTCTTCGATATCAATCCCAACCCTGACCTGCAGACATACACCGACGTCTCCGGCAAAAACACGTTCGAAGCCGTTGCAGAGGTTCTGAAGGGTGAGAAAGATTAAGCTCGCGATAGTCTACGGCGAGATATCAACCCAGCACCAGCTGATAATGGAGAGAGCCGACGATATCTTCGACTCAGTGCTCGCAGCACCTATAGACGGCCTGAAATTCGTACATTCGCCTGAGGAGAACAAAGTCCTGTACAAGGACACTGACCTGACAGAGTTCGACGCGGTCTACATAAGGATAGACGACCGGGATATGATGTTCGGCGAACACCTGGTAGAGGTGTTAAACGACGAAGGAGTCGTTACCCAGGCCGAGAGCGATACCTTCGCCTACGACTCGAACAAGTTCTACAACATGAAGGTGCTCGCACAGAATGGCGTCAAAGTGCCCGACAGCGTCTACACGTTATCTCCCGACGTTGCGGTAAATGCCGCCGAGAAACTGGGATATCCGGTTATAATGAAAACCGTGAAAGGTGCGGGAGGAGAAGGCGTGATGCGCGCCACCACTGAAAACGAGCTGAAGCCGGTGATGGACACAATGAAGTCGCTGGAACAGGAAATCTGCCTCCAGGAGTACAAGGAGCATGAAGGCAGCGACACCCGGATGGTGATAATAGGTGACTATGTCACAGGATATGGAAGGACCTCGGGAGGCGAGGACTGGCGCTCCAACATATCTGCAGGTGGCGAACGGACAGCTGTCGAGATAACCGACGAGAAACGGAAGCTTGCCCTGAAGGCCGCGAGAGCTACCGGCTTCGACATCTGTGGCTGCGACCTGATAGAAATCGAAGGAGAGTACTATATACTGGAGGTCAACGGCGCCTTCGCCGTCAACGAGGCGATGAACGAGATAATAGGGGAAGACATCATACTGCGGCTAGTGGAGCGGATGCACGAGAAAGCCATCGAAAAAGCCGGGGAAGAGAGAAACAGCAGCTAGCACATACTGACCAGCGATTCCACGAGCCCCTGCATCGTCGGCTTCTTCCTCTCCTCGATTTCTTCATCCTCGTAGAACGCCAGTCCTGGCTTCGAGTTGAACTCTAGTATCCATACCTTGCCTGAGGAATCAAACAGCATGTCAACCGAGTAAAGAGAGGGGTTGTACTCCTCGAACTTCTCTTTCACGAGTTCGACCGTCTCCAGCGCGGCCGCAGGCACGTCTTCAAGGTCGACGAACGTTATGCTGCCGCCGAGATGTACGTTGCTCAACAAACCTTCTTCCGGCGTTCTGATGTATGCAAGAGTGTTTTCGCCGTTGAGGACGTAGACTCTCAGGTCGTGGACGCCTTCGATATCCAGCTCCGGGATGCCCTGGGAAGAGTCGACAAAGCGCTGCACAAGCATGTTCTCGCCCGGCTCGAACTCTGAAATCTCCTCTATCACCTCGATGCCGGCACCTCCGTAGTCGAATCTTGGCTTTACTATGACGCGACCGTACTCCTCCAGCATCTCTTCCACGTTCTCCTGCGTCGCCTCGCGAGTCTCAGGCAGGAGTTTCGGGAACTCCTTGTAGCTCAGCAGCTTGTCCTTGCATATCTGCTCAAGCTCAAAATCGTTGACAACAGGCTTCTCTCTCTGTATCTCTTCTTTCAGAGGGACTGTCTCGTCGTCAAACTTGTACTTGTCGAACACCGCATCGACCTCGACATCCTCGACTTTCTGCCACTCGTCGCCGTCGAAATGGTACGCCTTCTCGAGTTTGCCTGATTCGTACCAGCTGAAGTTGGCGATGTACGCCTTCGAACCGTGGTCAAGCACCAGTTCGGAGAAGACTCTATAGGTATGGTTCATGTGGTCGATATCATTTCGAAAAGGTCTCTCCCCGTCCCAGTTGACTTCAGCATCCCAGATAACGGCGATATTCTCACACTTCATCCTTAACCGGGTATAAACCGTCCCAGTTTTAAGTCAGTTGCCGGCCAACTTCGGGATTATGGAAAAGAAAATCCTGCTCGATACTAACTTCCTGGTGGCGCCTTTCCAGCTGTCGGTATCGGTCTTCGACGAGCTTGACAGGCTCTATCCATACAATGAGCTATACACGCTTGACGACGCGCTCCAGGAGGCCAAGAGCATCGAATCCGGCAAATACGGAGAGCTGGTGGAAAAACTGCTGGAGTCAGAGGACATACAGCTACTTGAGACAGAGGGTTCAGGCACCGTTGACGACCTGATAGTCGACCTCGCGGACGAGTTTATAGTGGCGACCAACGACAAAGAGCTGAAGCGCCGCCTGCTCGACAGAAACGCCGAAATAGTCATCATACGGAGCGGAAACTACCTTGAGGCTCTGAACAGGAAGGAGTACGAACAGTGAACCGGTTAACAAAACAACACTTAAAACTTGCGTCGAATCTCGTAATTGTTCTAGGTCGAGAATAGATGTACAAAAGACTCACTATACAGGACTCAGTAAGAGTACCCCCCGAACACCTGGGAGACAACCTGAAAGAAAGCGTACAGGCCGGCCTCAGGGAAGAGGTCGAAGGACAGATATTCAGCGAAGTCGGAGTCGTCGTAGGCGTTGAAGAGGTTAACTCCATCGAAGGCGGCGACATCGAGGCAGAAGACCCTGGCGTCCACTACGATGTGGAGTATCAGGCAATAGTCTTTGAGCCGGAGCTGCACGAGGTAGTAAGGGGAGAAGTAGTTGACGTAACCGGATTCGGAGCCTTCGTACGGATAGGGCCCTTCGACGGACTGTGTCACATCAGCCAGATAATGGATGACTACGTCAACTACGACGAGGAAAACGAGATGCTTGTATCCGACGAATCCCAGTATAGCGTCCAGGTCGGAGATCTTATGACCAGCCGTATAATCGCTGTATCACTGGAGAAGCAGGAAGCCAACAAGATTAACCTGACGATGAGGCAGCCAGGACTCGGCAAAGACGAATGGATAGAGGAGTACGAGGAAGAGCAGGAAGACGAAGAAGAGGAAGAAGGTGAAGAATAATGTCGGCATTTGAGCGAAGCGAAAATGGAACCGTAATGAGCTTGAAGCGTAGGGGTGCCGCTTAAGATGGCAGAGAGAGCATGTAAAAACTGTAACCGAATTGTAGAGGACTCGGACGAGTGTCCGGTCTGCAAGAACATCGACCTCTCCAACTCCTGGAGCGGTATTGTCGTCATCTACGACCCGGAAGACTCGGAGATAGCCGACAAGCTTGGAATCGCGACACCCGGCAGATACGCGATAAGGGTTAAATAAAAAGATTACTTCTGAGGACGATAGTATGGAAGCTGAAATCACCTCGGTACGTGAAAACCCGCTACTAGAAAGACGGGACGTAGAGGTCGAACTCCAGCACGAGGACGAACCCACTCCGAGCGAAGAAGACGTAGTAGAACGGATAGCAGCAGAGAACAATATCGAC
>CAZEKI010000061.1:987-4799 GCA_964512895.1 uncultured archaeon | reverse complement strand
ACCGGGGATCTCCGCCATGTCAAGGCGGTGTCATAACCAGCTAGACCACGAACCCATAACTGGAGACCCAGTTAGCAGGTCGCCGGGTTCCAGATGAACCCCGCAGTTAGGCTATGATGGGAGGACTTTTTTGTATTGATTCCTATGGTTTAAGTGGTCTAAGTTAGGCTTAAATAGTTCGCCGACAAGTCAAACATAGAGGAGATTCGATTGCCTGTAACCTGCGACGAATGCGGTAAGGAACTGCATGTCAACACAGTCGAAAAACCCAACATCGACTGGGTTAAAGTCGTGTGCAGCGACTGCGGTACCGTCAAGAATATCTCCATGGTACGGCTATCCGCTAACACACGCAAGCGGGAATAGAGGTAGCTGGAAGGTTCGAAGCAAATAAAAAGTTCTTTTTCTCGGCTTTACCTGATAAACTATGGTAAACAAGTGGCAGGACTATGAAACAGGTCCAGACGCACCGGACGTGATCTACGCAGTTATCGAAAACCCCGCGGGCACTAAAAACAAGTACGAGTACGAGAAAGACATGGAATCCGTCGTGCTTGACCGCGTTCTACATTCCTCGGTTCATTATCCAGGCGACTACGGTTTCATACCACGCGCCTACTATGACGACGGCGACCCTATGGACATCCTCGTGCTGACGACGCACCCGACCTTTCCGGGGTGCGTTATCGAAGCCAGGCCTGTCGGAATCCTCTACATGGACGACGACGGAGAACAGGACGACAACATCATCGCGGTCCCGACGGAAGACCCGCGGTGGGACGGTGTCGAAGACCTCGACGACATCAAGGAACACAGGAAAGAAGAAATCGCAGAGTTCTTCCGGACCTACAAGAATCTGGAGCCCAAGAAAACAGTCGAAATAGAGGGCTGGGGCAATGCAGAAGACGCCAGGGAAGCAATTGAACACTCCCAGGAGCTTTACAGCGAGAACTTCGAGTGATTAGATGAAGTTCGAGCTTGACGAGCTGTCGGAGGAGACGATGCCGTTCGCCCGGGAGCTTCACACTGCAACCGCCGAGTTAAGGAACCTGCTGAGCCCTGAAGTCGATTACATGCCTGATGGAAATCCGGTGGACGCTGCCGTTGAAATACTCGAATCAGATATCGGCGACTACTGGGGTCATAGAGGCGGCGAGACCGTGGCCGAGTTTCTTACCGACGACAGTGAAAGCCTGGTAGAGGCCTACGAGAGCCTGAGGTCCTATACTCAGGAAGCCCTCGGGATACGCGATACTGCCGGTGTGCCTCCAGCGTACGATACCCAGTGGGTACAGGACATGGCCTCCGGGCTACTCGAGATGGCGTACCAGCTGGAAGTTTCTGCAAGACGCTAGCTGCCGGTGCTGGAGTAGTTGGAGAGCCCCAGCTTCCAGAAACGGTGGGCCAGAACGTAGAACACCGGTCCTGCTGCTATCGCAGCTATCTGGAAGCTAGTCCAGCCCTGTTTCTCAAGCATGAATGATGCGGGGAAGAAAGAGGCGAAAGCTATCGGTATCAGCGTCACCAGCACCAGCTGGATTGCGCTGCCATAGATGCCGAACGGATATTTTCTGAAATCGCTCATCCGGAAGATAAGCCAGATAGCTGCCCGTGAACGCCCGGTCCAGAAGGCTGTCGAGGCGAAAGCCAGGTATATCGCCGCGAAAATCAGCACACCGCTTGTGAGTGCCAGCACAGAGTAGACCATTTTTTCCGGCGTGAAAATCGGGACAGACAGCCGTGGAATCGCATAGGCGAGCAACGCGATGTTGACCAGCAGCTTTGCAACGCTGTTGTCCCTGACCTCGTCTGCATAGACCTGGAAAAGCGGTGAGAGAGGCCGTACCAGGAAACGGTCGAACTTGCCTGTGACGACGTAGTCATCGCCTAGCCTGTAGATGTTGAACAGGAAGATGTGGTGTATGTTCATTATGAATCCGCCGACTCCTGCAAGGAAAAGCATCTCGTTGAAGGTCCAGCCCTGTATCTGTTCGACCTGCGTGAAGAGCAGTGTAAGGAACGCCACGGAGAATACCACGCTCAAACTGTGCGCGGTGAATCCGAGCACGAAGTCGGCCTTGTAGATAAGCCTCGACTTCCAGAACTGCCGGAAGTAGAGCCAGTAAATCCTCCAGTATTTCTTGACTTCGTCAAGTTTCATGCTATCCGCCCTGCACCGTGAGCATTTTCTTCGCCTTCCTCCAGACTATCTCGCCGAGTATGAACAGCACCAGTATCCAGAAAAGCTGTTCGGCAAAAAGCGGTACGATGGCCTTTCCGGTCACATCCATCCGGAAGATGGAGATGGGCGTGTCCACCATCGAGGGGAAAGGTGTGGCGAAGAAAATCGGTTTCAGGTTTTCGGGAAGCAGGTAGAGCGGGAACAGAACTCCGGAAAGCAGCTGCTGTACAGTAGAGCGCATCGAACGGATGCTCCATCCGACCTTGGTCCAGAAGACGAACATGGAGGTGAAGTAGGAAAGAGTGAAAACCAGGTTAAACCCGAGGAACAGGCTGAGCAGGAACGCTGCGCCGTTCACCGGAGAGGGAAACTCCAGCCCTACAACAAAGGCGCCGAGAAGCGCTACTGGCACACCTTTTGCCAGGAAGCTGAATACTGAGCGCCCAAGCGTGTAGAAATACATCTGGGCCCGGAAAGACAGAGGCCTCTTCAGCTCGTTGACTATGGTGCCTTCCCTGACCCGGTCACCTATCTCGTTTTCCAGGTTTGCGGAAATCGAGTTCGAAACTACCTGGCCGACAAAGATGTAGGTTATGATGTTGGTGAAGGAAGAGGAAACAGTTCCCGAAGCAGCTATCGCGCTCCAGATGTAGTAGGCGAGCAACAGGTAGAAAAGCGAGGTCGCGAAGTTCATAACTGCGTCGAGCCGGTAGGCGATGGCCTCTCTGAAACCCATGCGGGCTATCTCTATGTACTTTCCCGGCCTCACTCTCCCATGCCCTCGTTGTATATCTTCTTCACGACGGCCTCGATATCAGGTTCACGTATCTGGAAGTCTATGACCTCGTACTGCTCCAGTATGTGTTTCATGAGTTCGGAGGCCGTGATTCCCTCCCGGTCAAACAGTATCTCTGCCCGGCCATTGTTCTGGTCAACGCTCTCGATTCCTTCAAGCTCGAGCTCCAGTTTTTCACCTGCCTTGAGGTCGAGCACCAGACGTCTCGAGGTAAAACGGTTGACCAGTGTGTCGAGTTCGCCGTCGTATATCTTTTCTCCCGAATCAAGCACCACGATTCTCTCGCACAGGTCCTCTATATCGCCGAGGTCGTGGGTCGTCAGCATGATAGTGATATCCTTCTCGTCGTTCATCTTCCGGATGAAGTCCCGTATCTTCTCCTTGACCGCGACGTCGAGGCCGATAGTTGGCTCGTCGAGATACGCGATTTTCGGGTGGTGGAGAAATGCTGCGGCGAGTTCGGCCCGCATCTTCTGCCCGAGCGACAGCTTCCGTACCGGCTGGTCCCAGAAATCGTCGAGCTCCAGCACCCGGTTGAACTCTTCTATCCGTTCCTCGTAGTCTTGCTCTTCAACTTCGTATATCTCTTTCAGGAGCTTGAAAGACTCTCTCACCGGCAGGTCCCACCAGAGCTGTGTCTTCTGGCCGAAGACCACGCCGATATTCATCGCGTTCTGTTTCCGCTGGCGGTGCGGGTCGCGGCCATCGACCTCGATTCTTCCGGAACTCGGTTCCAGGATACCGGTCAGCATCTTGACGGTGGTTGACTTCCCTGCACCGTTCGCGCCGATGTAGCCTAACATCTCGCCTTCCTCGATTTTCAGGTCCAGGTCT
>CAZEKI010000061.1:0-977 GCA_964512895.1 uncultured archaeon | reverse complement strand
ACAAAGCTCTTCAGGTAGCCGCGGATGCCCTCGCCCTGCTGGTAGACCCTGAAAGTTTTGCCGAGATTTTCTGCCTTGATAAGCGCCATGTCGCTTAATCGGTCTGGAAGATTTAAGAAACAGGAGCGCGGTCAGCTTTCAAGCAGAAGGTCAACGACAGTATTGTGCTGGCCGGTCATCAGCTCGTCGAAGTGTTCCAGGAGTTCCTGGTCTCCAGCCACAGCCGCTCCCTCTGCGGTGTCGATAACGTAGATTTCGCTGTAGGGTTCCGCAGGTGTAACGAGCGATGCCATGAAACCCCGCGGGTTTTGCGCTATCATAGTCTTTGAAGCCGGCTGGTTCCTGTAAAGCTGTACGAACTCGAAGCTGCCGTCTATAGTCTCGGGCAGTTTATCAACAAGATAGGCCAGTCCTTCGCCGTACCTGAGGCTCTGACTGTCGATGTCTTCAGGGAAGAAAACTGTGGAGTAGCAGGTGCTTTCAAGCCGGTTGATGGCGTCTTCAAAACCGCTGCGTGAACCAGGGCTGGGAAACTCCCATGCCTTTACCGCGTAACTGCCTTCTTCGGCTGCCACACCATGTTCTTGTGGCTGCCGGTATTTATTCTTCCACCTTGACCGGCACTCCTTTCTCCTTCAACAGCTCGACCTGGCGCTTGGCGAAGTCCTCCTCGTTACTGCCTTTCGTAGCGACCATGTAGACCTTCGCGTCTCCGAACGGGCGCATGACACGTCCGGCGCGCTGCGTTGCCTGTCGCCGGGAGCCGCCCTGGCCGGACATTATGATGCCGACCTCTGCATCGGGAAGGTCGAGGCCTTCGTCTCCGATGCGCGAAACTATCAGTGTGTCGAGCTCTCCCTGCCGGAACTTTTCGAAGTAGTCCTCTCGCTCCTCGAAGTCGGTTTCGCCCGATACAAACGGTATGTCGTACTCGCGTGAAAGCTCTTCGCCCTGGTCTATCCAGTCGCAGAAGATGA
>CAZEKI010000060.1:0-4850 GCA_964512895.1 uncultured archaeon | reverse complement strand
AGAAGGTATAGAGTTACTGTCGGCCATATCTCTCATCCTGGCTGCCAAGCTGTTGATGGAGGACATTGTTCCTCACCTTTACCGCATCTGGGTGAACTTTTCCCTGCTTTCTTCGAGTTTTTCCTGGAGTCTTTTCTCCTGTTTCTCCAGGCTCTTCTTCCGTACTTCAAGGTCCTCGATTTTCTCTTCGAGTTCTTCTACCAGTCTTTCCCGGTCTTTCCGTACCATTATTTCGCCGACAGACCTGTAGACTTCGTCCCCGGAGCTCCCGTCAACCTCTTCAAGGGCGCGTCGGGTCTCCTCCAGCTCGGATTCAGTCTCCTCTTTCTGCACCATTATCTGCTGCATCTTCTGCTGGGACTTTTGCATCTCCATCAGCTCCTGTTGCATCTCTTCTTGATCCACCATAGTCTTCACCTTTCTAGTATAGTTTAAGCGCGAGCGACGCCAGCCTGAATACCGTGTCGGTGCTTCCTCTCAAAGGTCCGATGCCGTCGGTTTCGGTCGCTACCGTCAGCTTGCTGTCATTCGTCTCTATGTCGTAGCCTACTTTGTCATCGGCTTCAAGACTTGGAGCCAGTATCTCTCTCAGCTCTTCCGGCCGCTCTGTATCTATCTCGACTTCCGATCTCATCAGACCGTTTCCACTCGGTCCGCTTCCTCTGAACGTTTCTTCAGGAGTACGCGGTGCGAGCAGTTTGGGCAGATAACTTTCTCTTCGACCGGGTTGATTTCGACTTCTTCTTCACATTTCACGCAGACATATCCTGGCATCGTAATCACTCGTCGTCCTCGATGATTTCTTTGGCGGCTTCCAGTTCCTCGGTTTCGACCTGGAGCGCCTTCTTGAGGGTTTCTTCAGCGCCGGTGTCCATCCGGTATGCTCCGCCTGCTATCTTCTGGCCACAGTTGCTGCATCTCCAGATGCCTGCGGCTTCTCTCTCAACGTTGTCGGAGCCGCATTCTGGGCATTCCTCGTCCCGGGACTCGGCCACGTCAACGTTCTGTCTTATCTTGCTTCCGTACCGCGAGCCAAACCGTTTCGAGCTCTTGTTCTTTCTTGGCATTTTTAGCTCACCTTAACAGGAATATGAGGGGGAAAGTTTTTTACTCCCCTGCTTCTTCGTGGAGTAGTTCCCTGAATTTCTCGGTTTTCCCACGTGCCTCTTCGACCGTCCTCATGATCTCCTCCTGGGAGTAAGGCTCAGTCTCTCCTTTCTGCATCGCGACGATGTTGCCGTTCTCGTTGATTGAGACCGTCAGTCGCGCGTCCTGTGCCTCTTCTTCCTCGCCGGTGGTGTCCCAGACGATGGTGTCGGAAATCTTGTGTCCGGTTACTGTGACCGGTTCTTCCGCCAGCGGGATGTCCCCTGCTTCTTTATCTCTGTTCAGTGTCTCTTCTTCCTCGTCGTACTCAGGCATGAAACCTGTCATGAGTGCTGCCATCGCTCCGAGCGAGGACGCGTCTATCAGACTTCCGTCGTCGTTGAGGACATGGATATCGATGAAGACAGAGTAAACTTTCTCGCCTTCTTCGATGCAGAGTTCCGAGAGGTCGATAGCTTCGGACTCCCTGATGCCCCGGTCGACTACTCTTGCGAGCTCGACTCCAGGCTCCTGGGGAGGACCTGACTCGTATTCTCTGGCAGCCATAGGCGCCAGTTCTGCATTGGTGACGATTTTGCCCTGTCCCGGCCTGTCCGGGTAAGGCTCTTCGACGTTGACCTTGACGCCCACGAGTACCTGTGTGTCCCCGATGGAGACCTTTGCGGAGCCTTCCGCTGTCTCGTGGATGTAGTCTGTCTCGATTTCTACGTCTCTGAACTCGTCTCTGCTTCTTCCGTCGAGTCGTTCACCGTCCTGAATCATCTCTCTGATTGTCTTTTTGTTAAGTTCCATTATTGCTCACCTCTGATTTCTTCGTATGTTTCGAGAAGGGTTTGTCTTTGCTGTTCGTAGAGCTGGTCGCATCCTTCCTTTGCGAGCGAGACGCAGTCTTCCAGCATCTGCTCGTCGATATCGCCGTCCATCTGGAGGAGCGTTATCTCGTCTCCGCCGTTGATGACCGCGATTGGGATGTCAGCGTTTCCTTCCTTGTCTTCCTTGCCGTTGACGTCGAGTACTGCGGTGTCGTCGATGACTCCTGCTGCGCACGCCGAAACCAGGCCGCGCATCGGGATGCCGGCGTCTGCCAGCGCGAGTGCTGCGGCGTTGATGCCCGTCACTCTTGTACCGCCGTCGGATTCGACTACCTCCATCGAGATGTCGATTCCGGCTTTCGGGAAGCTTTCAAGTTCAATCGCAGGTTCAAGTGCTTTCTTGGCGACGAGACCGATTTCTTTTGCCCGGCGGTTCGGGCCTGGTCTCATCCTGTCGTCGACAGAGAACGGAGCCATGTTGTACCGCATTTTGATTACCGCGCGGTCGGATTTCTGCAGGTGCTGCGGGTGCAGCTCCTGTGGTCCGAAGACCGATGCGATTACTCGCGTGTTTCCGGTCTCGACCATCGCAGAACCGTCGGCCTCGTCGAGAACTCCGACTTCCATCTTTGTCTCTCTGAGTTCATCTGCTTTCCTTCCGTCGACCCGGTTTCCGTCTTCGTCGAACCATTCCACTTCTTTGTTTTCTGTCATCAGTTTTCCACCTCTGTTTCTTCTAGCTGTTCGTCAAGCCATTCTCCTATCTTCTCGGTGAGTCCCGAGATATGTGCCTCGCGCTCGACCTTCTTGACAGCTCTGGCTGCCAGGTTCGGGTTCTCGCCCCGAATCCATACAAGTCCGTTCTGGCCGACTATCATCTTGCAGCCTGTCTTGTTCTTTATCTGTTTAATCATGGTGCCTTTCTTGCCGATGACTCTAGGTACCTTCGAAGGCGCGATTTCTATGATGCGTCCGCCTCTGAGTTTCCTGCAGCGACGGTCTTCCATCGAAAGGTTGACGTCCATGCCCTCGGTGACCGAGGATACCTCGACGACAATCGCATCGCCGACGTCGTAGTAGTCGCTGAGCTCGTCCTCTTCAAGGTCGATGTACTCGTCGACAGCAACGTCGATCTTGAGCCGGCCCTCGTACGGTGAACGCATGTCCGCCATCCAGCTTGAATAGGATACGTGACTTATCTCTGCTATCACGATGTCTCCTTCGCTGGGGATGTAGCGTCCGCCCATCGGGACGACTTTGACCGAGGAACCGGAATAGTGAACGGTTCCAACGTATTTTGAATAGATTTTATCTTCGTCTTCGTATGTTCCGTCTCCAGGGTAAAGCTCCTCGCCCTCGAAAATCAGGTCTCCAGGAGCGACTAAATCCTTGCCCTCTTTGACACGTGTCATTTGAATCTTACCTCTATAGTTAGCGTCTTCACAGAAAAGATCTGTTTTATGGTATACAAGAGAACAGAAACTCTTTTATAAGCTCTTCTCGGGCCTAGTCAAGTTCTTTGACCTCTGCCTTGCCCTTGGCGATGTCCTGCAGATCCTCCATCAGCTCGCTGAGTACGCCCGCTGGAACAGTTATTTTGGCCATGAAGTACTCGTTGCCCCACTCCTCTTCTTCCATGTCCGCGGTTGCCTGTAGCCTGTCGTACGCCTTTCCAGCGACATCGACAGGTATCCGGACAGCGACATGTTTTTCGTCGAGTGAAACCGGGATAATCGGTCTTATGGCGTCTATAGCCTCCTGAAACTGCTCCTCGACGTCATCCATCGCGTCGACATGGAAGCCTGCCTCCTCAAGCGCGTTCTCTACCCGCTGAGGTGGATGCGGGTTACCCGTCTTTGGGTCCTGTGCACGCCGCGCAATCATGTCTATAATCTGCTTCCGCTTGTCCTCGCGCATCTCGGCTTTCTGCTCGGTCGTGAGCTGCATGTCGCCCTTCTCGAATATCTGTTCCGCGGCCTCCATTATCTGTCTGGTTCCGAACTCATCGTCTATCTCGTCCGCAGAGGCCCGCTCTCCCTGGGCTGCGTCGACGAAAATCTCCTGGACAAAGAGCAGTCTCTGGATGTCGTGGTCCTCGCCCTCGAACTTGACTTCTTTCGCCAGGTCCGGGTCTACCAGTATCTCGAAGTCCTTGTCGCCAGAGTAGCGGACTTTTATCGCGTCGGAAGTATCCATGGTCGGGGATTGCTCGCTGAGCTTTAAACCTCTTTTCTCGCGTAAACCGGTTTTAATAGCTCTCGAAGCCAATATAGGCTTATGCTGGAGCTCGAAGACCTGAACGTGCCGCGGTTCTACGCCTTCGCGGCCCTCTACTATACCGGGAAGGAGGACATCGGCCGCCGCAGGCTAGCCGAGCGTATCGGTCTCAGCGAGAGCAAGACCAGAACCATGCTCGACCATCTCCGGGAATCCGGGTACGTTACCGCTGACGACCACACAAAGCTTTCATCGAAAGGCGAGCGTCTGTACAGCGGGTATCATTCCCGGATAAAAAGGATAGAGGAACTGGAGCTTGAAGAGATAGCTGTCGGAGAGGTGAACATCGCCGCTCTTGTCATGGGTGCCGAGTCAAGGATAGGTTCGGGGCTCGAGCTCCGGGACGAGGCTGTCAGGGCTGGAGCCGACGGTATGACAGTGTTGCACTACGACGACGGTTTCAAGTTTCCTGGAGAGCAGCTCCATGAAGGCGAGCTTATAGAGCTGGACGAAGAATTCGATGACGCATGGGAGGGCGACGTCCTACTGATAGCTTCAGCCGATTCCCGTGACAGGGCTGCTGCCGGTCTCTGGAGGGCGCTTTTCCACATATTTGAAGGCTCGCGCTAGGCTGCGTAAGCTGTTCTCACCGGGTCAGCCGTGTCTATTCCGCTGTACTCGACGTTTTCAAACTCTAGCTCTGGAGCGGTTCCA
>CAZEKI010000059.1:0-4988 GCA_964512895.1 uncultured archaeon | reverse complement strand
CTCCGGGTGTTTCATGGGTGCTATGGCTATCTCTACAGCTCTATTGAGGAGTGTTGTCTGGTTTGCCGTTATTCCTACCATGGCTGGTTTCAACTCTAGAAGATTATGTTAGTCGTCGAACGCGTCCGGCGTTCCTCCTGCGTGCCAGGATTTTCTCGGCCGCATCTGGACAGGATAGATACGCTCCGAGTTGTCGTCCAGCAGCAGGCCAGTTCCCGCGGCATCTGGTAACGCGTCGATGTAGTGCTGGATATCGTGCCGCATATAGGTGTGCATGATTTCGCCGAGGGCGTCGATGTCCTGCTTCGCGGTCAACCGGTGCGAAAGTATGACATCGCACTGTGAAAGCGCGTCAGGGTGAAGCTTCGCAGGCTGCTGTGTGGCCAGCGCAAGCGAGACGCCAGGTTCACGTCCGATCTTCACCCACCTAAGCAGGGGATGCGATGCCGCGGTTTCGCCATCCGCGGGAAGAAATTCGTGGGCCTCGTCTATCAGCATCCAGACGATAGGCATCTCGTTTTTGTTGAGCCCTTCCATCTCGTCTATTTCTTCGATACGGCGGGCGGTCATCCTCTTCCTCAGTATCTTTTTGGCAAGCAGTCCCACTACGAGAGCCCTGACCGACCAGCCGGAGCCCATCTCACCGAAGACCGAGACGTCTACGACCGATAGTTCGCCCCTGTTGGTCAGCTTCTCAAGTGTAGATTCTTCTCCGAAAAGACCCCATTCCTGAGCGTTCATGAAACGGTTCTCAAGACGGTTCTTTGTCTCGGCTGGGAAGTCGAATTCTTTGACGAGATGTATCATATCCTCTACTGTATAGTCTTCGCCCTGTTTGTCCGAGAGTTCGCTGATGACCCGCTCCAGGAGTATCCGTGCCTGGGAGTCCTTGCCGAGGTCGAATGCCATCGACCAGTCTGCGGCGCTTAGCTCGCCTGCGTTGAGCGTGAACGTATCGTCGTACGGCATTTCCCGTTCCTCGAAGTCACGGACCTTTCCCTCGGGGATGTACACCTGGGCCTCGAAAGCCTCTGGAGTTATATCCCAGTGTTCGAGAAGTCCTGCTGCCCGTTCGTTGGGCCGCTTCATCGACCAGTATATTCCCATCGGGTCGATTATTATGGTGGAGAGGTTCTCGGAGATGTCGGCTGTCTGGAGTTCCTCTGCTAGGGTTCCCATGGAGTAGGACTTACCGGTGCCTCTCTTGCCGAAGATTCCCATGACGTGTGGCCTTGCAAGGTCGAAGTAGATGGGGTTGGCTTGGTGGGCTTCCTCGTTCTCGCCGACGAGATGCTTTCCTATGACTCCTGTGCCTTCGAGTCCGTGTTCTTCACGGTCTTCCTCATCGCGGCCGACGCTTATCTTCGGCATAAAAAGAAATTCCCGGTCCTGAATATAAAATCAGGCGACGCTAGATGGTCAGTCCGATGCCGAGTATGGCGAGACCCGTCATGGTCAGCCAGACGAAGCCGTCCCATCTAAGGATGTAGGCGCCGTCGAGCTCTCCTGTGGGTATCTTTGAGTAGCCGAACGGCATGAGCTGGAAGAAGGTGAACACTATTATGACTTCTGCGACCTGGTTCCATCCTGCGGCGAAGGTAAATATCCATCCGATGAAGAGCGCGGTAAGGCCTCCTGCGACCATCCAGTACTGCCGTTTCATCCAGACTGCGTCGATGGTTTTGCCCCAGTGTTCATACCTTTTGCCCGAGAAACTGCTTTCTATCGGGAAAAGGAGTATGATGGGCAGCCCTGTCAGCACCGCGAAAATCGCGCCAAATATGGTCGTTACCGAGCCCTGGAGCGACATCTCGAGTTCTGTGTATGCGGTCATAGACTGTGCGATGGCACGCTGTCCCAGCTCCCGTAACAGCAGAGGAACTGCGGCCAGAAAAGTATAGATGACCCCGTTCCTGAGTGTCAGTTCGCCAGTGTAGGCTGTGAAGGCGGCGCCTATGACTATCGAAGACATCACGAAGTAGTTGAGCTCTTCTAGAGAGACGCGGAAGCTGGACTCCATAGCTGAAGATTGGGTCAGGCTGGTTAAAAAATCCGCACGCACTGTTTAAAGGTCCATGTTGATGGATATCTCTGCGACAGAGTATTTCTCGCCAGAGCGAAGTATCTCAGGATGCCCCCGTATGTCCTCTATGCTAAGTCCGGCCTCACCGTTCTCATACCTGCGCCGGATTTCGTTCCAGGGGACGAGGTACGCTTCTCTCGGCCGACCTCTGCCGCGCTTTAACTCTACCGCGAGAAGGCCTTTCCGTCCCGAGCGGTCGAGGAAGTCGGAGATGCGTTCGACCTGGTGACCGTCCTCGCTGGACGAGAAGTGCTGGGAGAAGTAGAGCTTGTTGGTGCTGGAGGTCTTGACCGACTTGTTCTCGATGGCGAGGTAGAACATCTCGTGCGGCGAGTCCACCAGTACGTCACATATCTGGGAGGAGAACCTGTGCTGCTTCTTCCTGTGGGCAAATCCGTCTATGTCTTCTTCTTCGAAGAAACTGTTGAATGCTTTTACAAGCTCGCGTTCGAACTCTGTCATCTCTGTCTCATCCTTGGATTTCCAGCTACTTAACTTTGGAGCCGTTCCCGCAGCTCCTGTTCGTGTCCTGCGCCTACAAAGGCTACTATCTCCGCGTCCGGATTCTCGGTCTGCAGCTGTCTCAGGGCGTCAGACATCACCTGGTCTCGCTCTCTGACCAGGACGTTGTAGAGCTCAGGATACCGGTCTTTAAACTCTTCAAGCAACCTCTCTATCTGTTCGTCCTGAGGGATGCTTGAAAGGTCGAATCCGCCACCTATGAACAGTCCGCCCAGGAGCGAGAAGGCTGCCTTGACTTTTTCCTTTCTCCGGACCTCCCCCAGCCTGTTCACAGTTATACGTATGTCCTGGTCTATAAGCGCTACCTCTCTATCCTCGTCTATGGCCTTCTTGAAGGCGTGCAGCATCTCCTCTCCGGGCATAACTCCGGTTCTTGAACCCACAAAGTTCTGGAATTTTTTCATAATCCAGAGGAACACTGGGCCGGAGGAAGGTCTGTCGCCGGTGAGAAGCGCTTCAAGTCGGAGAAGGTCGAGCTCCAGCGCAACTATATCTGGATCGTGCTCATCTATTTTCTCGTCGATTACTTTCAGGCTGTCCTCCGACACGTGAGAGGTTCCGTAGATGTGTATCAAGTTCTCTTACCCTGAAAACTCCATGAACCCGGATTTTCTAATACCTGGTCAAGAACCTGGTTTTGTAATACAGAAAAAGGATATTTGAGCTATATAAGCAATTATGTAATACGTTATCGATGGTTTTGTGCGGTAAAAATAGTGGTTCCCAGGGGTGGACGCTTCCCCGGCAACGGGAATCCTCGGTAGCGCCTCGAATCCGCCACCCTCCGAACATACGCCCGAATGCTTAGGGCTGCTCCCGTCAAGGCCTGACCCGGTTCACACCCGGCCGCATCCCGGAGGACGGATTGTCGACAGCACTAGTCCGAGGGCCGCTACCGCGGAAAACGCCGCCCCCTGGTTTTCGGCCCCGGCTTAACGAGGATTTCCGGTCACAGGCGACCCCAGTCGCCCGGCCTACCGTGGAAGAATTCTTATGGAAATGTTAAAAGCAGGATGGTTTGTCAGCCCTGCAGCAACATCTCGGCTTTCCAGAGCAGGGAGCCGCCTGCGGTGAGTATGAATGCTGCGTAGCTGAGGCTTCTGAGCGGTGAATCCGACATATTGGCGTTCATGAACGCGGTCGCCGCGATGGAGAACGACTTGAAGTCGAGTAGAATTTTGTTTAGCATCAGTTGTTCGCCTTCGGTAGGGCAAGAAACGGAGTTTTTGCTCCTTTAAGCCGATTAAAGACAGTAACTTTTATAAACCGATTGGCCTGAGAGAAGGTGTTTTTCGCCGGTTTCAGGCGCTCTAAGGCAGGTTTTCAACTCAAATCTGGAATCTGTCGCCTTTCTCCACTATACCAAAGTCTTTTTCCTCCATAACACGGCGTTCTTCAGTGTCTTCCCGGAGAACAGGGTTGGTGTGGTTCAGGTGTGTGAAGTAGATTTCCGTATCGATGCCGTCCAGAAGCTCCATCGACTCCTTTATAGGCGGATGAGGTACTTCTTCGTACCGGTCTATCTCGTCCCGGCTCCAGAAAGTGCCGTCAACTATAGCGATATCGGCTTCTTTTATGGTATCTACTATCTCATCCGTGAACTCTGTGACATCGCTGATGTAGAAAAACGTCTTCTCCTCACCTTCTATGAGATAGCTACCGGTTTTGGTATTGAACTGCGGGTGGTAGTGTTCCAGTACTTTTATTTTGCCGCCCTGGAGTTCTTCCGAGTCTCCGTCCGAGAAGTCTTGTACCTCGATGTTACCGCGGTCTATCAGATAGCGGTAGGGGTCGTTTTTCCGCAGGAAGTTCTGGACATATTCGTTGCAATAGACGTTAAGATCGGTGGCATCAGGCCCTTCTTCTCCGAAGTAGAGAAGCCCTGTTATGTGGCCAAGTCCTGTGTGTGGGACAAATATGCCGTCTATAAACTCTGAATCGACCTGGTAACGGATATCAGGTGAGGCAGCTATCAGGTAGGCAACAGTGTCCTCCGAGTTGTCCTCTCTGAGTATTATAGAGGCAGTATATCTCTGCTCTTCGGGGTTTTCACGTGCCCTGTTGCATACTTCACAGTCACATCCGAGATGCGGTACTCCCCCGTCCTGAACGTTTCCAAGAACTTCTATATTCATCTCTCACTTCCCCTCGTCTACTTTTAGTAGGGTATCGAGGCCAATAGTTAAAAATGCCTCCATGGCTCTGACGTGACTGTTAAAAACATTGGAGTTGAACGCCTATCCATGAGCAGTGGTCGTTTTTGTCTCGGGTTATCGTGTAAGGACAGCGGTCGCTGAAGCTTCTATATTTCAAGGTTGGAGTTCAAAGTTTTTCCTGGTAGATTCTTCCAGCATAGGCTATGTGCCGGGATGGCAGAGTAGTT
>CAZEKI010000058.1:314-5254 GCA_964512895.1 uncultured archaeon | reverse complement strand
GTCAACCAGCAGCTTTCAACAGCTTCAGCCGAGGCCATCAGGGAGAGGCTCTTCGAGAAGTTCGAGATAGAGCCCGGCGCGTTTCTAGACGCGGATGAAGACGAGCTCGCGTCCGTAGGGCTGTCGCGGCAGAAGATCGACTACATAAAGAGCGCCTCCAGGCACTGGCTCGATGACGGGCTTTCCCCAGAGAAGTTCGATCAGATGACCGACGAGGAGGTCATCGAGGAGCTTACCGAGATACACGGCATAGGCGACTGGACCGCCAAGATGTTTCTGATATTCGTGCTTGGCCGGGAAGACGTTTTTCCCGTTGAAGATCTTGGGATACGGAACGCGATGGAGGAGCTTTACGGCGAAATGACACAGGAAGAGATGGTCGAGAAAGCCGAGGACTGGAGGCCGTACAGAAGCATCGCGTCGCTGTATCTCTGGCGGCTAGTAGATTAATAAGTCGGGAATCCGAATCTTTCGACATGCCTGTACACGGTATAAGACTCGACCTAGAGTTCCTGGCGCTGGTCGCCGGGGCAGGCATAGTATCCTATTTTGCATCAGGGGAGATAATCTCCAACATACTGTTTACCGCTCTTATCGGTGTGCTGTTCTTCCTTATAGGGCTTCACCTTGACATGGACAAGCTCCGGAAGAACCTCCACCAGCGCGAAGAACTCGGGCTGGGGCTCGTGATGATATATCTCGTTACCCCAGCGCTCGCCTTTGTTATCGCGCATTTCGTCGGCGGAGGCCTGGGAGACGCGTTTATCGCTATCGGTGTCTCGGCCGCCGCTATCGGTTCACCGGTGGTCTGGTCAAATCTGAGTAAGGGTTCAGGAGACGTTGCACTCGTAGTTTCCGGTGTATCGCTTTTCGCAGGAATTCTCATCATACCGCTGCTTCTCTTCGGCTTCGACGCAGGGATATCAGTAGTTGAGATAGCCCGGAAAAACGCGCTCTTCATCGGCGCACCGCTTCTCTTGGGTATAGGAGCCAAGCGTTTCGACAACTTCCTGTTCGACGACCTCAAGCACCATTTCTCCAAGGTCGCGCTCTGGCTGATAGTACTTGTTATGGGAGTTCAGTTCCAGATACTCTACCAGGCACAGGGCCTTGGGTTTATCCAGGGCATCGGACTGGCTACGGTAGTCATGGCTTTCTTCGTTGCGGCTTCGTTCGGCATCGCCTACTTTGCTGCCCGCCACGTCTCCACTATAAGCGAACGTGAGGCACGAGCTCTTGGATTTTCATCAGGTTCCAAGGCTATAGGTAGAGCGCTCTTCATCGCCGCCCAGTTAAGTGCGGAGGCGGTCGAGTTCGTCTCGGCCTACTTCTTCATCAGGCAGGCAGTGTGCGGTATGATAGCCGAATACTTCCGTCACGGCGAATTCAGGACTCTGAACAGCTTTGTCGACAGGATGCCGGTTTAAAGAAACGGTTTTTAAGATTGGTACTGCTAAACACATGTATAGAAATCGATTCAGTATCGATTTTCTCACCAGATGAGGTTTCAAAATATGTCATCTATACATGAAGACCAGAGAGTAGGCGTCTACGTAGACGTCCAAAATATGTACTACAGCGCAAAAAACCTTTACGACGCGAAAGTGGATTTCCAGAAACTTCTCAACGCAGCGACCGTGAACCGGGAGCTTATCCGGGCGGTAGCATACGTTATCAAGGCAGATACACCTGATGAGGAGAACTTCTTCGAGGCCCTGAGAAAGATTGGCTACGAGGTGAAGACCAAGGAGCTCAAAGAGTTCTACGGCGGCCAGAAGAAGGGAGACTGGGACGTCGGCATGGTCGTCGACATGATCCAGCAGGCAAAGAAGCTCGACTCGGTGGTGCTTGTCACCGGCGACGGCGACTTTGCAACCGCGGTCAACCACCTCAAGGCACAGGGATGCCGGGTCGAAGTCATGAGCTTCGGCAGGAGCAGTGCCAAGGAGATAAGGGAAGCTGCGGACAACTTCCTGGACATGGACGACAATCCTGACAAGTTCCTTGTAAACGGTGACTGAGATGGCGTCCGCGTTCGATGTATCCGCACGCGAAGTTATGAACCAGGAACCGGTAACCGCCTCGACAGAGGAATCGGTCTCCCAGATAAAGAACAGGATGGAGGAACATGGGCTCAGGGCGATACCGGTGGTCAACGAGAAGAACCAGTTCAAGGGTGCGATAGGCTACCGTGAACTGGTGCGTTTCGTCCAGTTCAACCCGGAAATCACCGCTCCAGAGAAGATGATGCACCAGCCGCCGGAGTTTGAGCTTGATGACTCGCTTGTAGACCTGGCCGAACTCAGGATTAACTCGGGCCGCAAGATGCTGGTGGTACTCGACGGCAAGAAGCTTGCCGGAATCATAGGAGAGCAAGAGTTCCGTTCGGCACTTGCGAACTCTGAAGAGCTGGAGGATGTCTCCACCGGCCGGATAGCCACGCGTGATGTCATAACATCGCGCGAAGACGACAGCCTGGAGAAAGCCAGGCACGCGATGCTCGACAACAACATCTCGCGCGTCCCTATAACAGATTCTGAAGGAGACCTCTCAGGTATAGTTACAAGCGTGGACATGCTGAGGATACTCATACCGCGTGAGGCGCCGCATTCAGGCGGTGCAGCCGGCGACAGAGAAGGCAACGAAGTGTTCATAGCCGGCGGTGACGAAAAGCAGAGGATGTCGCACGTAACCGTCGACCAGATAATGCAGCGGAACGTCGTCAGCAGCGAAGAATACATGGACGGTGATGACGCATTAGAGAAAATGATAGACGAAGACTCGGACTACATCGTGTTTACCGAGGACAGCTATCCTGAAGCCATCGTCACAGTCAAAGACTTCATCGACTATCTCGCGGACCTTGCCCAGCAGCAGACCGTTCTTGTCCAGCTTACCGGCGTCGACGTACCTGAAGAAAAGGCGGCGATACATAACAAGATAAGACAGCAGCTTCAGGGCTCTCTCGGCCGGAAGCTGAAGAACCCGGAGGAGCTGACCCTGCGCTTCAAGAAGGCTGAGAAAGACGGGAAAAAGCACCGGTACGAAGTCGACCTCAAGCTGTCGTCGGAGTACGGTCTCACGGCTATAAACGAGTCAGGCTGGGACATACTTGATGTCGTGGACGAGGCGCTGGGAGAACTCAACCGTGTTATCCGGGACAAACACGACGAGAGAACCGACCACCACAGGAACCGCTGAGCTATCCTATCTCTTCCTTCTCCATCTTGTCAAGCTTGCTTTCCTGTGAGATACCGTAGGACTCGGCCACTCTCTCGAACCCTATCGCGGCCCATATCATGTAGACGAAGACCAGCACCAGTATCAGGTAGAGCGGGTACTCGCCCAGCACGGAGTTCGGGAAGAACGTGTTATACATCATCATGTAGGAAACGTAGAGGATAAGGACCGCTATAGCCATCATGAAGCGCTTCGAGAACTGCTGGATTTTCTCGTCTTCGATGCCCCTGAACGTGGTGTAGACTATAAAGAACGTTATAGACCCTATGGCAAGAGTTCCGGCAGTGTTCATCGCCAGGATTAGCTGGTCAAGAGCCGCCATATGTGTCGACTTGCCACTGCTTTTTTAAATAACTAGCCTACTTTCTGGAGCGACACGACCTCAACATCTGCTCCAGCCGGCACTCTGGCCATGAACTCCGATTCGACATGCTCGCCCATGACTATGACTTTTACGCTCGAATCAGTGAACCGGACCTCCAGCAGGTCCTCGCCGAAGTAGTCTTCTGCAGCGACCTCGACCTTCTGCTGTGTGACGTATCCCTGGTAGCTCTGGTAGGAAGAGTAGAAGATCGGGACAGAAAGAAGTGCCAGCACGACCAATGCTGCGGGCACCAGGTACTTCATCTTCTCTGCCTCTTTCTTCTTGTAGTAGGTCTCCGGTCTTATCCCGAGCAGGCGGAACGTCAGGTAGCCCGCAATTATGACCGACAGTATGTTTATCGACGCGATGGATGCAGTCTGGGCTACGAAGAACATGTTCTGCATCTTCAGCCCGATTCCGACGGATGCCAGAGGCGGCACCAGCGCGATGGCAACCGCGACACCCGCTATCTGGTCCCGGAGCCCTGTCGCAAACGTTAATGCGGCAGCCGCACCGACAAGCAGCGACAGGAAGATATTGACGATGCCAGACGCCGCGACCAGCTGGAGCGTCGGGTTCATATTGACCGGTAATGCAAGCACCGCGATGAACGACACCGCGACCGCTATCAAGACGCTTGTTACACCGGAGCGGAGCGATTCAGTCATCAGTCGGCGGTCTCCTACGCTTAGCGATATAGCTCCCGACACAAACGGCGACAGCATCGGGGCGAGCATCATCGCACCTATGACGACGATGAGGTTGTCCAGCGCCAGGCCATACGCAGCGATAGCGGAAGAAAGCCCTATCAAGCCCCATTGAGCCTTGTTAAACGTCGCGGCTTCCTGCGCTTTACTGTATATCTCCTCCTGGGAAAGCATCGACGCGCCTCCCCTGGTCGGCTGCCCCTTCTTGATAAGCGATTCCTGCTCAAGCACCCGGATAGAAAGGTCGCCGGACTCCAGGTCCTCAACTGCTTTCAGCTCTTCGGTCAGGTCGTCTATCTGGTCAGACTCTGCGGTCACCGTGAATTCTGCTACCTTCTCATCGTTCTTTTCGGCCTCGCTGGAGGAGATATCGCTGCTGTAGCCCTCCAGAATCTCCTCGACCTCGTCCTTGAACTTCTTCGGCACCGAGACCTGTAGCTGTCTCACACCTAATGATTTGGAAAGCTGTTAAAAATAAGTTCTACCACAGGCATCCTATTCTCGGATATAGTTGGTTATCTTCCACCATTTATACCGTGACTCCCAGGAGAAATGTACTATCCCTGCAGCGTTTATGAGGTCGGCCAGCACCGAGTAACTCATGACGTCTTGGGGTGAGGCGGCGTGGG
>CAZEKI010000058.1:0-304 GCA_964512895.1 uncultured archaeon | reverse complement strand
GCGCTAGAACAGACTTGAATAAGTCATCGTTTTCGAAGTCGTGCATCAGGACCGCAGAATTGGTCCAGTTGTCAGAATGGGAAACGCCAGCTGCTTCACCCTCCTTGAAATCGGAGACTACGACCTTAATATCAGAGTCTCTGAGTTCTTCTACGCTGCTAACAGGGTTCTCCACCATTTTACGGTACTTGACGTACTCGTTCAGCCGCTCCAGCACCTCCAGTATGAAGCCCTCCTCTATATCCGGGGATGCTGGTATATCGTCCTCAACATCACCCGTTACCGTGGTGTTCTTCACAAACTC
>CAZEKI010000057.1:0-5329 GCA_964512895.1 uncultured archaeon | reverse complement strand
GTTCCCTGAGAAATATGGAGGACAAAGGTCTGACACGTGTTCTGAATCCTGATGACAAGCTAGGCCGGCTATACGCGCTAACAGACGAGGGAGAGACTATAAGAGAGCAGCTGGCAAACTAATGTGTCTGACTTACTCCCGGCTCACCATTTTCTTCTTAAGCTTTGGTCGGGAAACCCTGTCCATGCCAGAAGATATAGACCCTGAACGCATGGAAGACATCAAGGACTCTGATCAAATCTGGGTGATAGATTTCTGGGCTGACTGGTGCGGCCCCTGTAAGAAGTACGCTCCCATCTTCGAAGAAGTCTCTGAGGAGGTCGAAGACGTTAACTTCGGCAAGGTCGATATGGAAGAACACCAGCAGCTGGGAACCGAGCTCGGCGTCCGTGCACTGCCGACCACTCTGGTCCTGAAAAACGGCGAAGAAGTGGCGAGAAGCGCCGGCGTTCTACAGGAGGACGAGCTGAAGGACCTTATCGGCAAGGCCTAGAAGTAGTCCGACCAGTCTACTTCGCCGTAACCTGTATCTCCATTTTCCATCCTTCTTTCTATCTCCGCTGCTACTTCTTCCGGTTCTCTCCCAGTAGTGTCGATTTCGATGATGTTATCCTGGGTCTCAACTGCTTCCTGGAGTATCAGGTCGAGCGCCTCTGATTCGACGTTGTCGCGTATCTTCTCTTGAGAGTAGTCCCGTTCCGACAGCCGTTCTTCAAGCTCTCCGGGCTCGCAGCGAAGCACGACGCAGTAGTCCGCGGGAAAGTGGTGCGCGAGGTGGCCTTCTATAACGGTGTTATCCCCCCTGCCTACTTCCTCATTGAGTGCGTCAACCATCGCATCGATGTCTACCTCGAACCCGTCTTTCTGGACGCCGAGACCCTTTTCGCGGACGAACTCCGTGAGGTCTACAACAACGTTGAAGCTATCAAGCTCGGCGGCTACCGAGGTCTTTCCGGTTCCGGGAGTCCCGGTGAGCACCAGTATCATACCCATGAACGGTTTATGAAAGCATAAAAGTTTGGTTTCCGGATTCAGGTGTAGGAGAGCATCATGATAGATATATGGACTCGAAGACTGGAAATCTTCTGCGACCCTGGTGATATAGAATGATAGACATATGGACCGAGAAGTACAGGCCGGACACTCTGGATGAGGTCATAGGCCAGGAAGACATAGTAGACCGGCTGAAAGCCTTTGTGGAGGAGGATTCGATACCCCACCTTCTGTTTGCAGGCCCGGCCGGTACAGGCAAGACAACCTCTGCAGTTGCTTTGGCAAAGGATCTTTACGGCGACGGCTGGAAGCAGAACTTCATGGAGACCAACGCCTCCGATGAAAGAGGTATCGACGTCGTTAGAGAGCAGATAAAAGACTTTGCGAGGACCAAGGCGGTTGGTGGCGACTACAAGATAATATTCTTGGACGAGGCCGACGCCCTTACTCCCGACGCACAGCAGGCTCTGAGGCGTACGATGGAGCAGTTCTCCAGCAACTGCCGGTTCATACTCTCCTGCAACTACTCAAGCAAGATTATCGACCCTATCCAGTCACGGTGTGCTGTCTTCCGGTTCAACCGGATGGAGGACGACGATGTAAGGACGTATATCGACCGCGTGGCTGACGGCGAGGACTTTGAGATATCGGACGATGCGGTCTCCGCAGTCCTCAGGGTCGCGGAAGGCGACTTGAGAAGAGTGACGAACATTCTCCAGACCGCAGCCATCCAGAAGGACGAGATAGGAGAAGAGGATATCTACGGCGCCGCCGCCTCCCTCAAACCCGAGGAAATCAGCGAGATACTTGAGAACGCGCTGGACGGCAACTTCATGGACGCCCGCGACACACTCTCTGAGCTGATGATAGACCGCGGTCTTGATGGTCAGGACGTTATAGGCTCGATCCACCGCGAGATACTTGACCTTGATATCAGCGAACGCGGGAAGCTTGAGATAATGGAACACCTCGGCGAGTTCGAGTTCAGGATTGCAGAAGGCGGCACCAGCGACATCCAGATAGAGGCCCTTCTCGCCAAGATAGCCGAGGTAGGCGAAAACCAATGAGCAGGAGCATTGTGGAAGCCATTCCGAGAAATGGCTTGACGGTTAACTTAGGGTGATAACCTAGATGTGGGCCGACAAGTATAGACCGGAGACGCTTTCCGAGTACAGAGGAGCGTCGAACCAGAAGGAAGAGCTGAAGGAATGGGCTGAAAACTGGGAGGTCGGGGATAGCCCGATTCTTCTCCACGGACAGGCCGGGACCGGGAAGACTTCTCTGGTCGAGGCGCTGGCGAACGACCTTGACATGGAGCTGGTTGAGACGAACGCGTCGGATGTCCGGACCAAGTCGAAGCTTCAGGAGGAGCTGAAGGAGGCGACCCGGCAGGCATCGTTCTTCGGGAAGCAGAAGCTGATACTGATAGATGAGGTCGACGGTATGGGCGCCTCTGACAGGGGCGGTACACAGGAGCTTAACAGGATAGTGGACGAGACCAGGTTCCCGGTTGTGATGACCGCGAACGACGCCTATGACTCCAAAATACGTTCTCTCAGGGAGAAGGCGAAGATGGTGAAGCTGGACTCGGTCCACACTAACTCTATCGCGGCCCACCTGCGTTCGATTCTGGAGGAGGAAGGCATAGAGTACGAGAAAAGCGCGGTCGACCGTATCGCGCGGCGTGCCGGCGGACAGATGCGTTCGGCTATAAACGACCTTGAAGCAGTCGCGCTTGGAAAGGATGAGCTGACGTCTGATGACCTTGACTCCCTGGGTTACCGGGACACGGAACAGGACATATTTGATGCGTTAAAGATGATATTCAAGACCTCATCCGCGTCAACAGCAAGGGAGGCATCTGAGAACATAGATGAGGACGCGGACACTTTCCTCCAGTGGGTGAGGGAAAACGTTCCGAGAGAGTACAAGAAGACTCGTGACGTTTCCGAGGCGTACAACTGGGTCTCGAAGGCCGATATCTTCAATGGCCGGATAAGGCGCAGGATGAACTGGAAGCTGCTGAAGTATGTCTACTCCTTCACTACTGTTGGAGTCGCGTTGAGCAAGCAGGAGAAGTACGAAGGCTGGACCAAGTACCAGTACCCTACCAAGATAAAGAAGATGGGCCAGTCAAGAGCCGCGAGAAACAAGATGGACTCTGTAGGCAAGAAGCTGGGCGAGAAGCTTCATGTTTCGGCGAGGGAGTCAAGGCAGATGCTGCCGTTCCTGTCGCTGCTGCTTGAAGAGAATCCGGGTATAGCGGAGCGGCTCGAACTCGAGGAGGACGAGGCCGAGTTCATCAAGGGCTTCTAGCCGATGCACCGGAGCCGTATCACGTCTCCTGGCCTTTCCAGGGTCACGTTGAAACAGTTCTGTTCGCTCCAGTGAATGGCCTCTGTCTGGTATCCTTCCATCATCCCGACCATCCTCCGGAAGTTGTAGCGTTCCTCTGGAGACGCCATCTCGACCTTTGCGGCCTCGGTCTTCAGGTTGTCCACTTCGTAGGACACTGATTCTACATCGAACCTGTGGTTCTGTATCTCGTCGATAGTAGCCGAGGCGGATATCAGTATGGTACCGACTACTACCGCGGAGATTATCATGAACTGGCCTTTCACCGGTGCCACCTCAGGTGAAGCCTGTAAGGCATGTAGGTGTTTTCCTTGATGCTGCCGACCACGGTGTTCGATATGGACGAGCTGGATTCCTGGCCAAAGCTTTTCTCGTCGTCCAGCAGCCAGTAAAGCGCTGAGACCACGATTTTTCTGTCCTCAGGGTCATACTGATCTTCATGCGGTATCCTTGCAAATCTCTGGATATCGTAGTTCTCGAACTCTGTCCGGAAATTGACCAGCTCTATCCTGCTGCTTCCTGAGTAGAGGAACGCCGCCCGGTCTGAATCGTATATCCTGACGGTGTATTCACGGTTGGCTATAGTCAGGCGGTCGCCGTTGACGTACGGCCCTTCTTCTGGGCCGCCCGCGAAGTCCCCATCGCCGTCGAGGTCAATGTTAAGGCCTCGTATGCTCGAACATGGGTCGCCGAGCCGGGTGTTAAGGACGTACGCGCTTTTACCTGTAGGGAATGTGAAAGTGCCTTCCGTGTAGTCATTGCACCCGCTTTCCGGGCTACCAGCCGGAGGGTTGTTGGTCGGCTGCATGTTGTTGTCCTCAGAGTTCCAGCCGCTGAGGTTGTACTGTCCGGTTGCAGCGTAGACCAGCGGAGGGGTGCCGGTTACAGTGTCTGTAATATTTGAGCCTATCTTGCCGCCGGGAACTATGCTTACGTCCGTAGGGACGCCGCTCTGGCCGGCGAAGTAGGACTCGATCTGCTGGGACCGCTCGGTTCCCGAGAAGTCGGCACCACTTGCCGCCGGGTCTATCTCCAGACCCATCCATACAAGACCGCTGTCTTCCAGGACCTGGTAGTTCATATCTGGCTGGTTGAGGTCCATCAGCAACAGGACCGAGCCACTGCTCATGTAGTCCTGAAGCCTATCGTAGTTATCACCCGTCATTATCTGGTCCAGCGCGTCCGATTTCCTGAACACAAGTACGTCGTATGTGGACAGGTCGTTGGCGGAGAACGTGAACGTGTCGAAGGCGGTATCGGTGTGTATACCGTTGACAGGCTGATTCATCGTATCTCTTATCCTGACGGGCTGGTCTGCCTTGTAGAGGTCCAGGCTGTTCCCGTTGTCGTCTATCTGTTTTACATCGTAATGCGTATCGGTCTCTGAATCTGATTTGTTGCCCCAGTAGATGAACTGGTCAAGGAAGAAAGGGCCTTCACTCGCCGAGAACTGGCAGGTGGTCTGGTTATCGACCCAGACCGTGTCGTAGTCTGTCTCGCCGTTGAAGCTGTTCGGGAGCTGTGGGTCGCTATCGGCCACGTACAGCCTGACGCCGTGGTTGGATAGACCGGTCTCGTCGGAACGGAGAACTGGCTCTTCAGATGTGATTTCCTCGAGGTCGTCGTAGCACCGGTCGCCTGACGTGACCTCCTGCAGCGTCTCTGTGTGTCTATCGTCCGGTAATGTATAGAACCCGAGCTGGTAATCGCCGAGAGGAAGATGAGTTACTGTCCCAGATATCGCTAGCTGTCCGTTGGAAAGGCTGGAGACCGCTGTCTGCAGCGACCCGGTCTCCGACCTCTGTAGCAGCGCCTCCATGTGGCCGCTGTCCTTCAGTGCATGCGAGAGGTCGTTCGAGGCCACTTCCCGCTGGAAGCTATCCCAGTCCTGTGTTTCAGCAGGTTCGAAGGTTCCGGTGACGAATACGAAGAGTATCAGTGCTGCTACGAAGCCTTCTATCATGTATCCTATCCCTTTTCG
>CAZEKI010000056.1:0-5454 GCA_964512895.1 uncultured archaeon | reverse complement strand
TACAGTAAAGCGGGCCGTCGTAGCCCATCTTGTATAGGTATGGTATCATGCCGCAGTGGTCCATGTGGGCGTGGCCCAGAACCACCGCATCGAGATTCTGCAAGTCGAGCTCTGGCGCGTCAAGATGAGGGTAGTTGTCCGGTGTTCCCGGCTCGGCGCTCGGGTTTATGCCGCAGTCCATCAGGACGTTCGACTCTTCTGTCTGGACAAGTATACAGGAGCGTCCTACCTGACGGAAGCCTCCGAGAGATGATACACGTATCCATTCGTCGCCGACCGACTTGTCGAGCCTGATTTTCTTGCCTACCTCGTGCAAAAAGTCCTTCCTGAACTCCGGGTCTTCCACGGTCAGTTCGCGGGCACGGTCGACGATCTTCGATTTGATAGCCGGTACCCTCTCCACCTGTGGCGCCCAGTAGGTAGCCTCTCGTATCTCCTCGAGGCCTTCGCCGTTGTGGCCGATAACCGCGCCTGGTTTCTCGGCTCTTATTATCATCTTGCCGAGAGACGGCTGGAATATTATGTTGTCGATACCGGCCTCCTCATCAACCATCTCCTTTACCCGGTCCTCCGCGACCTCAGGGTCCTTGAAAAGCTTGGAGGACGGTCTTACCTCTACTCTCTTCTTAAGAGAGGAAACTATCTCCTTCACAGTATCGGAGTTGTCGAGGAAGAAATCCTCGCTATCCGTGTAGATAACTATGTCCGAAGCCTCGAAACGGATGTCAGAGACATCAGCTTTCGAGGGTAAAAACTCCTTTACATCTTCTAATTCTTCCATTTGAAATCAATCCTAGTATGTTCTTTAATGCTATAAACGCAAAATCAGCGGTGAATCAGGCCAGATGCGACTCGATCTCCTTCTCTTCCAGTATCTGGAAACCGTCCTCTGTTATCTCTGCAACCATTATACCGTTGCCTGACGCGGTGTCTCGCTCCATAGCAGCCTGAACAGCCCTAGTCGCGAGTTCTCGTCCGTCATCGTGGTTCATATCCTCCTCGTAACCGTCTTCCAGCACACCGAACGCCATCTGGCTTCCAGAGCCCGTAGCGGTGTATTCTCGGTGCCCCATGACGCCTCCTGCAGGGTCGAGGCTGTAAAGGATGCCTTCGTCCTCCTCGATTCCTCCAACGATGAACTGGTTCATGAAAGGCACCATCTTGTTGCCGTGTAGTATGTTCGCAAGCAGAGTCGACGCGCCTTTAACGCTGAGCTCCTTGGTTTCAAGCTTGTGGAGCCTGAGCTGGGAGCGCATAACCCGCACGATTTTCTGGGCATCTCCCACGCTTCCCGCGATAGTGAGACCTATCTGATCATCTAGCTCGTAAATCTTCTTCGCGTGCTTATTGCTTACTAACCGGCCACCGAGCGCTGCGCGCCTGTCAGCGGCGAGAATCACTCCTTCCTCTGTGGTCAGTCCAATCGTGGTTGTACCTGTTTCGAAGTTGTCCATGTCGTTCGTTCCCGTTTGAGCTTCTTTCATCATGTACCACATCCCAGAAATAAGCGGGGCTTAAAACCTTAAGCGATATTTTGAGGTTTAACTTTAAATAGGTACTCCGTTCTCTCCGGGAAAACAGGGATAGATAGACCGGGAGTAGTTTTCAGTAGTTTTTCGCAAAATAGGCCCATTTCTTGGCGTCGCGGCCGCAGACCGCGCATCCGCCCTCTATCTCGGAGTCGCGGATGGTTTCAGGTTCCGAGTTCTCCTGGAAAGGCAGCACAACTATCTCTGCTGCAACTTCGTCCTTGACCTCTTCCTCACAGGACTCATCGCCACACCACCGGACTTTGACATAGCCACGGTTCTTGCCGATAGTGCCGAGAATTTCCTGCTTCGAATCTGCCTCCCTGATGTTTTCCTCAAGGTATTCCTCCAGTTCAGAGTAGAGCGATTCCTGGATATCGTCAAGAAGCGTCCTGACTCTCTGGACCGCATCTCCTCTGTCGATGGTTTCCTGACCGCCATCGTCCCGTCTTACAGCGGTAATCTCGCTTTCCTCGACCTCGTTAGGGCCGATTTCGAGTCTTACTGGGACGCCTTTCAGCTCCCATTTGTTGAATTTGTAGCCGGGCGTTCTCGAGTCATCATCGTCGAACTCGACACGCATATCCTCCGCCTCAAGCTCCTCCGCGACTTCTCCAGCGTACTCGAGTACTTTTTCTCTATTATCGTCCTGGTAGATAGGAACCACAACTACCTGCACAGGTGCGATGGAAGGCGGCAGTCTAAGACCATTATCGTCTCCATGCGCCATGATGAGCGCTCCGACAGTCCGCGTCGACAGACCCCAGCTGGTGGTCCAGCAGGTCTGTTTCTCGGCATTCTCGTCCTCAAAGGTTATGTCGAACGCCTCGGCGAAGTGCTGTCCAAGCTGGTGTGACGTACCGGACTGGATGGATTTGCCGTCAGGCATAAGCGTCTCGATGGTGGTAGTGTACTTTGCGCCAGGAAACTTGTCGTGCTCCGGCTTGTAGCCAAGAATCGAAGGTATAGCAAGGTGTTCCTCAACGACCTCCTGATACTGTTCGAGCCGGAGCATGGTCTCCTCATCGGCTTCTTCCTCTGTCTCATGCGCTGTGTGGCCTTCCTGCCACAGGAACTCGCGTGTCCTCAGGAACGGCCGGGTATCGGTCGCCTCCCAGCGGACGATGTTAGCCCACTGGTTGAGCCGCATCGGCAGGTCTCTGTGGGAGCGTATCCATTTGCTCATGAAAGGCGCGATGATTGATTCGGAGGTCGGCCTGACTGCGAGCCTTTCCTCCAGCTCTTCGTCGCCACCGTGTGTTATCCATGCGACCTCGGGCGAGAAACCTTCTACTATGTCAGCCTCTTTTTCCAGGTAGCTCTCCGGTATCATTAACGGGAAGTATGCGTTGTCAACCCCGGTGTCCTTGATTCTCTGGTCGAACTCCTGCTTTATCGACTCCCAGAGCTTCATACCGTATGGTTTGATGACCATACAGCCTTTAACCGGCGCGTAATCAGCCAGGTCCGCCTTCTGCACCACCTCTGTGTACCAGTCCGAAGGATTCTTGTCCTTGTCAACGGTTATCCCTAGTTCCTGAGACATACTCGGTTCACCTGTTGGATTCTCCGGGAATCAGTTATTTGAAGGTTTTTGATAACGGCAAAAGTTTCTTGCTGGAACATTTACACCGCACATGTACGAGAAGCTGCGGATTCTTTTATCGCTTCTGGAGAGCGAAGCACTCTTTAACGTGAACTAGCAAAATCCCTTTATGGCAGAGGAGAAGTTCGAGTGCCCCCAGTGCGGGAACATCCTTGGTTCTGAGGACCTGCTGAAAGAACACGTAAAACTGGAACATGGTTCTTCCTCTCACCAGGAGAACACCAGGGAAAAAAGCCAGGTGTTCGATAAGCTATCGCACCTCAGGAACTTCCGTCCAGAGTCAAGGAAATCGTTTACCGCAGGCCTCGTCGTCGGGATGCTCGTTACAGGTATAGCCTTCAGTGGCTTTCTTTACTGGAGCTCGCTCGACCACCGTGTTACAGTACCTGTAACCGTCGTCACCTGCGACAACTGTAGCTACGACGAGTTTCAGGACGCTACAGACAGGATGTTCAAAGCCCGGTATCAGGAAGTCGACTACCAGAGCGAAGAAGGACAGCAACTGATAGAGAAGTACGATATAAGCTATGTACCGGCATTTATCTTTGACAAGAAGATAGAGAGAGCAGAGTATTTTGAAAAGGTCGAATCTGCCCTTGTAAAGTTCGAGGATGCATACCTTATACCACACAAAAGGGCCCGGACAGCCCAGCGACTGAGTGAAGGTAGAGCCCTTGAGCAGTAGGGATAAAAGAATTGAAGAGAATCGAGTTTCCAGATGGATGTTTCTATCATAAGCGATACCCACTTCGGCTACAAGTGGGGAGAGGAACGCGGCGACGACCCGTTCGAAAATGCCAGAGAGGCGTTTGAAAAATCTCTGGACGCCGATTTAATCCTTCTGCCGGGCGATATATTTGACAAGAAGATACCGAAGCAGGAGGTGCTTGACAGAGCCGCGGAAATCCTCTCGATACCGATGGAAGGCGAGCGCCAGGTCGAGACCGACGAAGACCTCGGGATGCACGGCTCAGGTATACCGGTCGTGGCGATACATGGCACGCATGAACGCCGCCCGAGCTCCTACACTAACCCGATAGAGCTGATGGCCCAGACCGGCCACCTCTACCACCTCCACAACGACAGTATAGTGTTCGAAAAAGACGGCGAAAAGGTCGCGGTCCACGGCATGAGCGGGGTTCCCGAGCAGTACGCACCCAGAGTCCTGGAAAAGTTCTCCCCGGAGCCTGTCGAGGACGCGTTCAACATCCTGATACTTCACCAGTCGATCGAGGGCTTCGTCTATACAGGCGACGGCGAGTACCTTACGCTCGAACAGCTGCCAGACGGCTTCGACCTCATAATAGACGGCCATATCCACTGGTACAATATCGACCGTTTCCCGGGCGAAAAGCCGCTGGTGTTCCCCGGCTCAACTGTGACAACCCAGATGCGTAAAATCGAGGCCGAGCGCGGGAAAGGCTTCCTGAGGCTCGACACTGAAAACGAAGAGCTTGAATTCATCAGCCTCGAAAAGCCGCGTGATGTCCACTATATCGAACTGGAGGTGGACGGCGAGAGCTGGGCTGAAGTAAAGGAGAGGGCCAGGCAGGAACTGGAGGAAATCGAATCCGACCTGAAGCCGCTTGTCAACCTCAAGGTAACCGGAGAGGCATCAGGCCGGGTCAACCCGCGCGAGCTAAAACAGATGTTCAGAGACGAGATGTTCCTGAACGTTAACTCGTCGATACATCGAGAATCCGGCATCAGTGAAAGCATCGAGGAACAGGTTGACGCGATGGAGAAAGGCCGGGAAATACTCCAGGAAAAAGTCGACGATGTCGGTATAAACGAGGAGGAGCTGTTCGAACTTCTCGAGGACGGTAACAGCTCTCAGGCACTTAAACTCCTGAAGGACGCGGAGCTCGATAAAGATGATCAGTGAGGTAGAGCTCAAGAACTGGAAGTCTCACCACGAAACCCGGCTAGAGTTCTCGGAAGGGGTGAACGCTTTGATAGGGACGATGGGTTCAGGCAAGTCCAGCGTCTTAGAGGCCATAACCTTTGCCCTCTACGGCACTACACCCGCACTGAACGCTCGAGAAATCACACTTGATGACGTCATAAGGCGTACGCCTGCAGAGGCCGATGAGGCAACTGTCCGGGTCGAACTCGAGGTCAATGGAGACATCTACACCGTTAAACGGACGATAGAACGCGACAAAGGCACCAAACGCTCCGAGCTGAGACGTGACGGCGAGCTACTCGAGGCGCCTTCAACCCAGGAAGTGACAGAGCAGGTAGAGAAGCTGCTTGGAATGGACTTCAAATCGTTCACGCGCGCCGTTTACTCCGAGCAGAACAACCTTGACCTGTTCC
>CAZEKI010000055.1:0-5587 GCA_964512895.1 uncultured archaeon | reverse complement strand
CATCAGTATGAAGATTACGTACATCCTGATGTTGGAGTTGATCTCCTGCCTGAGTTCGAGCGAGTTCCTGATATCGCCAGCGCTTGACTCAAGTAGCTTCGCAGTATTGCCTCCGGCCTCTATACCGTCTATCATAAGCTTGATTGTCTCTCTGAAAAGCTCTGATTTCACCCTGTGCTCAAGGTCGCTCAGCGCCTCCTCGACCGGTTTGCCGCCGAACATCTCCATCGCGGTCTGCCGCAGCTCCTCGGCCAGCGGCCCGAACTCGTCTCTGGCGCTCAGCAGGAAAGCTTTTTCGATGTTTAAACCGGATTTGAGGTTGGCGCTCATCAGTAGCAGCGCGTCGGATAGCACGCGCTCCATTTCATTCTTTCTCTTCTCGGCGGCTATCGATATTATTACATAAGGTATCAGTGGAGGACCTACCATCAGTCCGGATACCGCGGTCGCTACCTTCATGATAGGGCCGAAGGGCAGGAACACTGCGGCGAGCAGTACTGCGACAGCCGAGGCGACCATTCCGTGTATAACCGTGCTTTCGTGGTTCTGTATCGCTGCGTACTTGGCCTCTTCGTTCACCCGCTCCTTGTAGAAAACAGGCAGCTTCTCGTACAGAGCCTTTGCCTCTACCACGTTTCCGACCTCATGTTTTCACCTCTGGCCTTTTCGATTTTACGAAGTTCAGGAAGAATATCTGGAACAGTATGAGTCCGCCGAGTATCTGGTAGAACGTGAACTGGTTTAACCCGACTCCTGTGAAAGTGGACAGCACTATCAGGAAAGTAACGCCGAGGCTTGGAACGATGACCGCTATCATCAGGTATACGAGTACATACGGGTTCAGTTCTTTGCCGTAGCGCTTGACTTCCAGCTTCTGCTGCTTCACCATCGATTCGACCAGCGACTCCAGCGTGTTCGAAACGTCGGTGCCCGATTTCAGCGCGTTTATCATCTGCCACATCGCCCTCCGGTACTGCTGGCTGGGGTTCCGGACGATGGAGTCTTCCAGGGCTTCTACCTGTGGTTTACCGCCGTTTATGTCTTTTACTATAGTATTGAACTCTTTCGAGGCTTCGCCGTAATCCTGGCTGACCGAGACCATCGCCTCGTACAGCGAGATGCCGGACCGGACCTCGATGAGCATGTGTCTCAGCGCGTACGGAAGGTCTTTCTCTAGCTCCCGTGACCTGCGCCTGGCTTTCACCTTTGGGAGGTTTGCAAACGTGAAAAAACCGAAACCGGTCAGCAGAGGGAAGACCGCCGCAGATGCCAGTATCAGCCTGGTCTGTTCCGTGACTATGCCGAAGGCGATTAAACCAGCCGAGATAACTGCGCCTACCTGTATGCCTTTCAGCAGGGAGTTCGCCAAGAAAATGTCTGGGTCAACTTCCATCCTGGCCCGGGTCAGGTCTCTCTGGATGTTCGGAACCATCGTCCTAGACTTCTGCGCTAGCGGAAGCAGGGGCTGGATAAGTTTGTCCGGGGCCTTCAAATCCATCATTTAAACCTATCTTGACTCTCAAATAAAAAGCAGGGAGTGGTAGCGTTTTTTAAACAGAGAAAACGGAAACCCTATTATGGCCGTATTTAGCCTGTTCTTAGAGTTTGTGGCGCTTCTGCTCTCTGTGCTTGGTATCGGCCTGATTTACCTGGCTATCGAACACTGTGCCGAATCAGCCTTCGTGCCTATATACTATTTCATCGGTCTCAGCCTCGGCTCAGTGACTCTTCTCTCGGCTTCGAAGATAGGTGCGGCCTTCTACGGCAGCACCCTTTTTACCTCGGCCATAGTCCAGGACCTGTTCCTGGCGTACGTGGCGCTGTTCCTCTTCGGTTCTCTATGGCAGAGCTATGAGGCTGCCATGTGTGTTCCGCCTTACGTAGATGTCGACGAGGAATAAGTCAGCTTTCAAGTATGGTGTCCGCGTTCTGGTCGTTCTCTGCGGCAGAAACAACGGTATCTGGGTCAGAATAGTACTCTGCCACGACTTTGCCTACAGTGTTTACCGTATCTATCTCTTTATCCTCCATCCATTCAAGCACCTGTTTTTTCTCCTCTATGTTCCGCCTGAGTTCGTCTGGAGTCATACCGGTGTGAAGGTTCAGGGTCTCGTAAACTGCATCGGATTCCTGCTTTTTCTCAACTTCATCCGCCTTTGACTGCCACTCGTACAGGACATCGGCCTCGATTTCGTCTTCCTGCTTCGAGCTGATTTCTGCCACCTCCATGACACGCCTGAAGTTTCTGCGGCGGTCGCGGAACATGACCACGTTGACATCGACGGCGTCAACCATTGTCTTCGGCACATCGATAGGCGGGTTAACCAGTCGCCTGACAGTCTGCTCTGCGGTATCGGCGTGGAGCGTCGAGTAAACCGAGTGACCGGTGTGCATCGCTTCGAACAGCACCTCTGCCTGGCGCTGCCGCCGTATCTCTCCTACCAGGATGCGGTCGGGACGCATACGGAGCGCGTTGACAAGCAGGTCAAGCATCGAGACTCCGCCTTTGCCTTCAGGGTTGGGTTCTCGCGTCGTTAGCGGCACCCAGTGCAGGAATCCTGGAAGCGATACTTCTCGTGTGTCCTCGATGGAGAGCACGCGCTGGTTCGGAGGTATGAAAGGCATCAGAACGTTAAGGAGCGATGTCTTTCCGGCTCCAGTACCTCCTGAGACTATGATGTTCAGCTCGTACTGGATGCAGAGCCAGAGGAAGGCCGCGACCTCCCGTGTGATAGTTCCGTTCTTTATGAAGTCGGTTATTGTCCAGGGGTCGCGGGCGAACTTTCGTATGGTTACAGTATTGCCCTGTGTGGAAATCGGGTAGAGCGTCGCGTTGGTACGGTCGCCTGAAGGAAGGTGGGCGTCGAGAAGAGGATGGAGCGATGATATGTTTTTGCCTACTCTGCGGCCGATTTCGGAGGCGTAGTTGTATATCTGGTCCTCGTCCTCGAACTCTATGTCGGTCTTCATCCACCCCAGCTCCTTGTGGTACACCCAGGCGGGCTCTGTGCTCCCGTTTATGACGATTTCCTCTAGGTGCTGGTCGTTGAGCAGAAGCTCGATGTCGCCGAGCCCAAGCATCCGGTGGATGAGGTTTCCTATCAGTATGTTTTTCGCTTCCTCGTTGGTCTCGGGAAGCTCTTCTTCAAGCAGCTCGAGCGCCTGTTCCCGGAATTTTTCTTTTACGTTCTCCAGCTCTTTCGCGTTGACGAACTCTTCTGTCGAGAGCTGGACTTCCTTGACTATCTTTTCTTTGACATCTTCCAGAACGGCTTCTGTCGCGGTCTTTATCTCTGGCCTTTCAACCCGGTACCGCAACACGTAGTCGTCTTCCTTCTCCTCTATCGTTACCCTTGCAGGGACACCGTCGGCATCTATCTGGTACTCCCGTTCCTGGCTCACTGGTCATCACTTTCTCTGTGACGCTCCAGGTAACTTATCAGGGTTTGCCGGTTCTCTCCCTTCCTTTCGAGTTTGAGGAGCCTGTTGTAGTCCGGGTCAGCCATCTGTGATATCTCGTTCTTGGCCTCCTGTACTGTACCGGCAAGAACTTCCTCGTAGTCCTTCTCGGTCGCTCTGAATATCTTCTCCAGCGTGTTCTTGAGTGAGTCAAAGATGCTGGAAGCGGCCTCCTCTTCCTCTTCTAGCTCTGCAAGCTGGTCCTCCATCTCGTCAACTTTCTCCGAGTGTTTCTCAAGCTTCTTCAGAGCCTTGATTTTGCGCCTTACTTCGTCGCGTTCTTCCTCGAAACTGCTGGCTTTTTCCTCGGCCTCTTCTATACGGTTCAGTGCTGAGTCTATCCGGGATATCATGTCTACAGCCTCTGACTGGACTTCTTCTTCTTTCTCCTGCTGTTGCTCCAGCCGGCTCTCTATCTCGTTCTCCAGTTTTTCGAGTTCCTCAAGCTGTTCTTTGATTTCTTCCTCTTTTTCCCGGTTCTCCTCAAGCTCCTCGGACATCTTCTTGAGGTTCTTCTTCGCCTGTTCGACCTCGTCGCTCCGGCGCGCCATCTCTTCGTTTATCTCTTCAGACTTCTCCTCTATCTCCTTCTTGAGTTCTTCTATCCTCTTGTCGGCCTCTTCCTTGTTCTTCGTCGTGTACCGGAGTATCATTCCTTTCCGTGCAGAGTACTTCTTCTCTATGAAGCCGCTTTCTTCCAGGGCGTCGGCCCAGTCCTTTATGCGGCTTTCAGAAACCCCGATATCGTCTGATATTTCGGAGACGTTGGCCTCCTGATTCTCGGCAAGATAGTTAAGAAGGGTGTCAACACCGGTTTCAATAACTACGTTTTCCCAGTCTTCTGCCATCGAGCAGTATAAGTTTTAATTTCTACAGGTTTTAAAGACTGTTATGCTTGTACTTCTCTCCCATGCGGTGGCCTTCTCCGCTCTTTTCGTGGCTTCTGTCTGGGACCTGAAGACCACCGAGGTTCCGGATCCTATCCCGCTCTTCGGTATAGTCGCAGGCGTTGGACTTCACGCCGCCTACGCCTACCTGAATTCGGCGCCCGAGGCCCTTTACTGGTCGCTCGGGGTGGGAATCGCGTTCTCTATCTATGGATGGACGGTTTACTACCTGGGTATGTGGGGCGGGGCCGACGCCCTGAGTATGGGGGTACTGGGTTTTGCGGCGCCGTTCGGACTTTCTGGCATTAGCCTGATTTATCCTGTCAACCTGTTTCTCAACCTGATGATAGCCGGATTCATATACACGCTCGGCTTCGCTTGCTACAAAGCGTATAGAGAGAAAGATGTGCTGCGGAAGACATACGAGCTTGTTCTGGACCAGGAGAAGCGGATAGGTGCCGAGATACTCGCCGCAGGTATATTTGCAGCCCTGCTTCAGTTTGTGGCGAGGTCTGGATGGCTCTACTTCGCTGCCCTGTTGCTCATGATATTTCTGTACCGGTTCCTGAAGGTCATTGAAGAAGAGGCATTGATAGAAAGGGTGAAGGTTGAAGACCTGGAGGGCGGCGAGGTCCCTGTGAAGGGCCAGGGTCTTGGAGACAGGGTAAAAGGTCTGAAAAAGGAGGAGATAGCCGAAATTGCCGAGGATGAGATAGAAATCAAGAGCGGAGTCAGGTTTGTGCCAGCGTTTCCCGTGGCGCTTGTTATGACAGACGTACTTGGTATCGGCGTCGGAACACTCCTGATGCTTTTCTAGCTGATAATAGTTATATCGTCTGAACCTGTGCTAGAAGGCGCTTTCTGCCTTGTAGAGCTAGTACGGAGTTCTTCTTCAAGCTCGTGCAGCCTTTCCTGGTTGCTGATAACGTGTTCGGCCAGGTTGTCTATCTTTTCCTCCAGTGTCTCTGCCTCTGATACACGGTTCTCTATCCGCTCTATCTTCTCCTCGACCTCGTCTATGTCGCCTGTTGCAGCCGGGGATGGAAGCTCCTGCTGCCTCCGGGCTCTGGCGTCCCGGTCCTCCATCTTGTTCTCAAGCCGTGTTATCTCGCCTTCAAGCGTCTCGATGTAGTCCTGGTTGTCAATTATGATTTCCGTGAGGTCTTCTATGCGCTCGGAAAGCTGTTCCTCTGCGTCTTCGACATCCTCAAGCACTTCGTTCTCAACGGTTTCCTCAAGGT
>CAZEKI010000054.1:0-5871 GCA_964512895.1 uncultured archaeon | reverse complement strand
CTCGTACTTGATGTCGTCCGGGACCTTCTCCTCAAGTATCTCATGTGTCTTCTCCCTTGAAGCGTTCTCCGGCACAAGGTTGTACCGTTTCGCCAGGCGGTGGACATGAGTATCGACAGGGAAAACCGGCATACGGAAGTGGAAGCAGAGAATCACTGCCGCGGTCTTCGGTCCGATTCCCGGGATATCAGTCAGCCATGACTTGGCCTCTTCCACACTCATCTCATTCAGAAACTCGATAGAGTAACCGTCCGATCTTTCCCGGATTATTCTCAGTGCCTCCTGGATGCGCTCTGCTTTGGTCGGGCCGAGCCCTGCGATACGTATAGTTTCTATTAACTCGTCGAGGTCAGCGTTCTCGATGGCCTTATAGTCGTCGCCGTAGCGCTGCTTCAGGTTGTCGAACGCTTTATCGCGGTTGACGTCGTTAGTGTTCTGGGATAGTATGGTCTCGATAACGTAGTCGACTCCGGATATATCCGCCGGCTCCTCTGGCTCACCATACCGGTCCAATAGCCAGTCGTTCATCTCCCGTATCTTTTCCTCGTCGCTCATGTTCAGGAAAGGAGCTGGAAACTGTAAAATACTTCTGGGTGCCCGAGGTTGGGGTCGAACCCTCCAAGATGCTCGCCGGGAAGCTCCTTGCAGAGCGATTTTTCGCCGAGCAGGTAGATGTTCTCGCGCTCCTCTAGCGCCTCGCTGACCTGGTCGAGGTGCTCCTGGACCTGTTCCTCCCGTTTTCTCTCAAACCGGGTCTGTGAGTAGCCGCCGCTGGAGTGCTTGCTGTTAACCCTTGTCTTCACCTGGCCTATTTCCTTCACCTCTCCTGCCTGCTCCCGGTAAATCTTGGTTTCGCCGGCGGACACAAGCACCCAGGTCTTCTCGGATTCGATGAACTCTAGAAGCGGCGATAGCTCAAACCTGTCGCCAAGAGACCAGCCGGGCTCGAAGAATGGCCGGGTCTTCAGAATCAGTTCCAGAAAGTCTGGTTCCAGAAACGCCGCGAAGGACTCGTTCTGCCGCACAAGCCTGAGCTGTTTCTGGTCCACGGAGTTACGCAGGCCTTTCATGTCATCCACCTCAGATAGCTTGCCCGGGGAAAATACCGTTACAAGGTCTTCTTCAGGCGACTCGAGCGAGTCAAGCTTCTCCAGCATCCTGTACACCCGGGAGAAATCAGCGGGTTCGAAGTCTCTGGTCTCGTCGTCCTGCTCTTCCTCCTTATCCTGCGACTCCAGGGAGCGAAGCCTGTCCCTCAGCCGGTTGAGCTCTTCCTCGGCCTCCTGCTTCTGCCGGGCCAGCTTGCTCCGGCGCTCTTTCTCCGCCTCGAACCGTTTCTCCAGGCTCTGTTTCTCGTCTCTGAGCCCCTCGATTTCCTGCCGCAGCTGCTCTAGCTCGTCTTCTTTCCCCCACGGAAGTTTCATGTCGTTTCTTTGGCAGCGGAGAGTTTTAACTCCCGAGGACCTCGGGCTTGCCGATTTGAGCCGGTTGCAGCGGAAGTCTTTTAAAGTTCGTAGCAGTACTGAGTAACCAGTGAGTAACATGACTGAAATGACAGTCGAAGAGCTTAATCCCGAAGCCGACGATGTCGAAATCACAGGCACCATCACCGACCTGCCACGGCCGAGAGCAGTTTCTACCCGCTACGGACAGAAAAAGATCACCACCTGTGTGTTCGAAGACGACACTGGAAGCATCGACCTTACGCTCTGGGAAGAGGAAATCGAGGCAGTAGAGGAAGGAGCCGAGGTACACATCACAGGAGCCTACGTAAGAGAGTGGGGAGACGACATCCAGCTCAATATCAGCAGGGAAGGCAACATCGAGATGGTTGAAGAGTAAGCCCGGTCTCATGGTAGAGGACTTGATTAACCAGGCGTTAGAAGAACTCAATCAGCAGGTTTTCTTTGATCTGGAGAAGTTTGAAACCTACCTAGAAACGGAAGACGTCCAGGTTGAAATGATGACTCATGAAGAACCCGCACCTGGCTACGTTGAAAGAGCTTACAGGATAATGACAGATGCCGGGGCCTATAGAGCAGAGATTATGGCCGGATTCACAGAAGCAAATGAAGCCGAAGTCAGACTGACTGAATTCTCCAAGTATACGCCAACAGTTTAAAAATATCTTAACGGCTTTCCCGACATGGGCATAGATGACCGTATCCGCGAACTGGAAGAGAAGCTGGACAAGACACCCATCAACAAGGCGACAGAGACAGAGCGCGGACGGCTCAAGTCCCAGATAGCCCAGCTGAAGGAAGAGAAGCAGCAGAGACAGAAAGGTACAGGCGAGACAACAGGTTACGCGGTGGAAAAGACCGGGGACGCGACAGTTGCTCTCGTGGGTTTCCCTAGCGTCGGAAAGTCGACGCTTCTTAACGCCCTGACAAACGCAGAATCGGAAACAGGTGCGTACGAGTTCACAACGCTCGATGTCGAACCCGGCATGCTGAAGCACAAGGGCGCCAATATACAGATACTCGATGTCCCAGGACTTATAGGAGGCGCAGCAGATGGAAGAGGAGGCGGTAAACTGGTGCTGTCAGTCGTCAGGAACGCCGACCTTGTTTTCGTGGTACTCGACCCGGAGGAGATGCGGTACGAACAGATAACTCGGGAGATATACAATGTCGGCATCAGGATGAACCAGTCGCCTCCGGATATCAAGGTCGAGAAGAAAGGCAAGGGCGGCATCAACGTATCCGCGACCGTCGACCTGGATATAGGAGAGGAGACTATCAAACATCTGATGCACGATAACGGCTACACGAACGCAAACGTCGTCATCCGCGAGGAGGTCGGCCTGGACCGGTTCATCGATGGCCTGATGGACAACCGGCGCTACATCCCGGGTGTGACAGTGGTCAACAAGGCTGACACGCTCAACCCTGACGAGCGGAACCAGCTCGAGGATGAGTACGACCTGCTCGTGTCGGCGGAGACAGGCGAGAACCTGGACGAGCTGAAGGATTTAATCTTCGAACGCCTCGGCCTGATACGGATCTACATGAAGAAGAAAGGCGAGGAACCAGACAGAGACGAGCCCTTGATGCTCAGAGAGGGGGCGACCGTCGAGGACGCGCTGGAGGAGCTGCCAGGCAACATGAAGGACCGGTTCAAGGCCGCGAGGGTCACGGGTGAAAGCTCAGACTTTCCAGAGCAGAAGGTCGGTCTGGAACATGAACTGAGGGACGAAGACGTCCTCGAACTCAACTTGCGGCATATCTAGTCTTCGTCAAGGTTGAGGAAGTCCCAGATACCGGAGATAAGGAATCCTCCGACGATAGCCTCGAACCAGACCTGCAGAGGCGGGACATTAATGCCGTAGACGGTCATAACGTGCCATGTCTGTTCTATGGTCTGGGTCATAAGGGAGACACAGAAGAGGGTCAGAGCCGCGGTGAACTTGTAGGTTATCTTCTGCCACTTCCAGCCGGCGCTGCGGTCGAGTATCCACAGGAAGAACAGTGAGAAGACTAGGCCGACCAGTCCGATGGAGAACTCATAGATGACCGTCGTGGCCATATAAGATACTTTGAAAGGCCGCATTAATAGCTTGCCAACCCCCACACATAATGTAATACATAATATGCGTATAGCGCCATTATAGCTGCTTTCGTATTACATAATTTCCGGAACTTGCGGAACGGCGTAGTTTTGACTTTTAAAGTAGCGGAAGCATTATTGTTCCGTGAGAGCCCGGAACTCCATAATCGAGGATGCACGCGTCCTGACAGAAGGATTCCTCCCGCGCCGCATGGTGCACAGAGAGAGCCAGATAAATGAAATCAAGAGGAATCTGGAGCCTCTGCTGGAGAACGACTCGGCCCGCAACATGCTTCTCTACGGCCCTCCAGGAACTGGAAAGACGACTCTCGCACAGTACGTAGTGGACGAGATGCAGAAGTACTCTTCCGAGGTCGTTTACGGCAAAGTCAACTGCTGGCGTTACCCGTCCCGGTTCAAGGTCTACTACAACCTGCTCCAGGACTTCGGCGTCAACCTGATACACCGGACCGGAACCCCAACAGACGAACTCGTAGACAAGCTACGGACCAAGATAGAGAACCGGACCAGCATCATAATACTCGACGAGGTCGACCAGATAGAGGAAGAGCGCATACTCTACGACTTCGCCCGGGAGAGCCAGGCCGGCCTGCTGATGATAGCCAACAAGGAGACCGCCCTCTACGATGTAGACGACCGTATCCGTTCATCGCTCGAAGGCACCCGCGAGATACACTTTCCCGCCTACACGACCGAGGAGCTGGTGGATATCCTCAAGGACCGGAGAAAGTGGGGTCTGAGGTCGGGAGCCATCGATACCTCGCTGCTCCACAGGATAGCCAACAGGGCTGACGGAGACGCACGAGTAGCGCTCAACGCCCTGAGACTCGCTGCGGAAGAGGCAGAGTCAGGAGAAACAGAGGAAATTACGTCGGATATAGTCGAGGAGTCCTTGCCCGAGGCTGAAAAGGAGAACAAGTCAAAGTCCGAGGACAAGCTCAACAAGCACCAGCAGGCCCTGTACGACATCATAAAGCAAGAGGGTGAGATAGAACCCGGCGAGCTGTACGAAGAGTACGAGGAAAGAGTCGACGAGCCAAAGGTCAAGAGGACCCTGAGAAAATACCTGCAGAAGATGGACCACTACCGGCTCATAGAGTCCGAAGGAGAGGGCAGATGGCGCCGCTACAGAGTCCAGGAATAGACCTTCTCTAGACAGGTTTTTACCCTATAACACGATAGCCGAATAAAGCGCGCAGAAACCTTCTTGAACGATTTTGAACGATTAGCGCCGTTTTTGGGTACATGTTTATAAGCTTGAGGGACTTGATTTTGTCTTGATGGACACCGATTTCATGGACGACACTGGACACCAGATTTCAGTGGAGTTCGGACCACAGGGGTCTTTCCCTGCAAGACTCGTCAAAAGAGTTTTGCACACCCTTAAGTGACGGTGGATCAGCCATCCCAAATCTTTCTTTTATTCTATAGATCCTCCAGGAACTCTCTCTGAATCTCAGATATCTTATCTGACTTTCTCTCCACGGCCAGAACAACCAGAGAATCCTCTCCAAACCCGGACAAGTCATCTCTGTCCACGAAACGCGCCACGTGCGCAGTGTTCTCCGGGGAACATATGATGAACTCAAGCTCGTAGTCCCTGTCCTCGCCGCCGAACTTTACACGTATAACGTCTCTGTCAACCTCCAAGTGGTTCTCTACAGCACGGACAGCCCTGTCCTCGAAGTTCTTGAACTCGTGTACCTTCCAGGAGTTGCCGTTTCTCGTGCGTTCTATAGAAACATCGTAGAACTCGCATCTGTCGCCGTACTTACCCTCACAGAAACTGGTTATCTTCTCTGCGAGCTCTGATATGTCGCCTGTGAACTCTGTGTATAAAGCGTTCTTTTCAGGGTTCTCGTAGACCATACAGGGTTATGGTAGATAGAAAGGTAAAACGGTTCTGGTCCGGCTACTCTTCCACAAGCTCGGCGTTGACCACGCCATTCTGCCCGGGTCGCGACGTTATGCGCGCCTTTCCTTCAGGAGTTTCGATGACCGTTCCCTTCGTAAGCAGAGACCTGCGTACGTAGTTCGGGTTGGCGGGGTTGTCTTCCACAGCCTCTATCTCTACCTGCTTGACTTCTCCATCGACCGCGAGGTTTACCTTTTCCGCGCGCTTGACAACGTTCTTCTGGTTGCCGCCTCTCGTTCTCCGCTTTTCGACTCTTTTCTCACCTACTTCAGGCTCCGAGAACTCCGAACCCAGGTCGTACTTCCTTGACTTGCGGTAGGGACGGGTTTTACCCCCGGTCTTCTTGGTATCAGATCTTTTATGCCAGACTGCCATACCTTGAAACC
>CAZEKI010000053.1:0-5885 GCA_964512895.1 uncultured archaeon | reverse complement strand
GGGCGAGAAGCCGATAATAGAATACATAATGGACGGCCTTGAGGACGAGGCTGAAGAAGTCATAATCTCCACCAATGCCAAGTTCGAGGAGGACTTCGAGGACTACATTGATGATTTCGACCGGGATGCAAGAGTAGTGGTCGAAGATCAGGACAGCGAGGATGACAAGCCCGGTACCATAGGCGCGATAATCAAGCTGCTCGACAAGGAAGACTTCGAGGACGACCTGCTGATAATAGGGGGCGACAACTACTTCGGATTCGATTTCTCCGAGCTGATAGACTTCTGTGAGGGAAAGAGCGCTCCGGTCAATGTTGTGTACGATGTTAAGGACCTTGAGATGGCGTCCAGCTTCGGTATAGTGGATACCGACGATGACAAGATAACGGGCTTCAAGGAGAAGCCAGATGAGCCGCCTTCCACGCTGGCCTCGACCGCGTGCTACTTCTTCCCTGAGGACGACCTCTCGATGTTCAACGAGTACGAGGAGCACTTCAAGCAGAAGGATGTACCTCCCGAGGTCTACCTCGACGAGCCAGGACGACTTATAGAATGGGCGCATGATGAGACGGATATGTATGCGTTCTCGTTTGACGGCGACTGGTTTGACATCGGCTCGCCGAAAGGCTATCTCCAGGCCCAGGCCGCGGTGCTTGACGACAACATCATCGAGGGAGAAACATCCAACTGCGATATAGGGGAAAACGTACTGGTTCTCCAGGACTCCGAGCTACAGAACGTAGCCATCGAGAACAGCATAGTGTTTCCTGAGACGACGATAAAGAACTCGGAGATAAGAAACTCGATAATCGACAGCAAGTGTAACTTGGAAGATACCGACCTCAACGACGCGATAGTCGGCAAGCACACCTCGCTCTAGTTCTTCCCCGTCGAGAGCATCCCGGTGATTTCCTCCCAGGGCGCGGTCACCGGGTCATCAAAACCGTTTTCTCCGGACTCATAGTGCTCAACGCTACCTTCCCCGTAACCGGAGCCATATCCATCCGAACCGTAATCATCTGCGGAATCATACAGTCCTAGGCCGTAAAACCCGTCCGGACCGGTCTCACTGTATCCTTGTTCAGGTATACTGTCTTCCAGGTCGATACTGGTATAGTAGTTGAGTATAAGCTCGTTGACGGTTTCCTGCTTGCCTTCCTCTATTTCCTTGGCGAGCCGGTAGTCGGGATGTCTGCCGCTGTAACGTAGCATGTCGGAGACCATGGCAGTCTCGAAGGGATAGAAGTCGCCTGCGACCTCGTCGCTGTTGTCGTCCAGAAACAGGGCCACGAACTCGGTGGCGCCTTCAACCTCTGCTTGGCTGCCGTACTCGAATATCTCCGCAAGGTACTGGACGGTGTCCGCGGGCATACCTTCCTGTATGAGGTCGGTGTATAGCTCGCCGGTGTTTGCTCTCGCGTGTATATCTTCGTGGAGGATGGAGTGGTCTTGCCGCAGGTCATCCAGCAGGTAGAACTCGTTGCTGTCTATTATGAGGTCGCTCTGTTTCTCGACCTGGTTGCCGTAGACCTTGATGTCCGGAACGGTCGCGCCTACGGCTCCGGGTGGAAGCTCCTCTATCTTGCCCGACCGGAATGAGTCTTTTATATCGCGGTCGAAACGTTCTTCTGCGCGTTCTACGTGCTCCTCTACTTCCGGCTCCCATTGCTCGAACTCCATCGCTTCCGGAGTCCAGCCTCCGTTGTCGATTGAGCCCGTATTCAGGACGCTGTAGGGATTATCCTCTTCGGGCAGTTCAAAGTCGCTATAGCTTTTATCGGCGATTGACATCTATCACACCTCAGTCGATTCGATGTTCTTCAGCCTTTCTTGGAGCGGCGGATGGGTGGAGAACCACTTGGTCAGCGAGTCGCCGGAGAACGGGTTCTCTATGAACAGGTTCGAGCCTGCTTCCTGCACCTGTGAAGCCTTGTAGTTAGAGCTTTTCGACGCCGAATTTATCTTCTGGAGCGCAGAGGACAGTCCGTCTTTCTGGCCGTGTATCTGGATACCGGTCGAATCTGCCCGGAACTCCATGCTACGCGAAATGGCGAGCCTGATAACCATGGCTATCACAGGAACCACTATCATGAAGGCCAGTGAGGCGAGCGCTTCTCCTTCCCGGTCCCGGCCGGCGAACATGGCGCTCCAGAACACGATTCTTGCGATTACCGCTATGGCGCCGGCAACAGTTGCGACCACCGCGTTCGTCAAGGTGTCCCGGTTCTTGATGTGGGCGAGTTCGTGGGCGATCACTCCTGCTATCTCGTCCTGGTCAAGCTGTTGCATCAATCCTTCGGTGACGCATACCACGCCTTTACTCGGCGAACGTCCAGTGGCAAAGGCATTCGGAACCTGCATTGAGTTCTTGTACAGGCGGGGCTTGGGTATGTCTGCGTTGTCTGCCAGCTCCTCCACGAGTGAATGGAGTTCAGGGTTTTCTTCTTTGGTTATCTCCTCGGCTCTGTACAGCTTGAGCACTATCCTGTCGGAGAACCAGTAGCTCCCGAAGTTGAAAATGCCCGCGAAGACCAGAGCTACAATGAGGCCGGTGTCTCCTGCCAGCAGGAAGCCTGCGCCGAGGAAAAGGCCTGTAAGTATCGAGAGAAGCCCGAAAAGCTTCAGGTTGGTTTTGAATCCCTGGGATGTTATCATGGTTCCTGTTATGGAGGCCAAGAGTTAACTTTGTTTACCGCACTCTTCTACAAGGGATTTGACATCCCGGTTGAACCGCCACTGTCTCTGCTTTAACTCGTCGGTTTCTATCCATCGGGCGGTTCCTTCCCAGTTGTTCCCTGTTTCCCTGGTAACTGGTTTTGCGAGAAAGATGGACTCGTTACCTCCGGCGTCGTTGACTGTTTCTTTGATTTTACGGAGTATCTCTATCTTGACCCCTGTCTCTTCTTCTGTCTCCCGGACTGCTGTCTCCTCAAACTCTTCGCCGTACTTTACCGTTCCTCCGGGTAACATGAGATAGTCGCCAGTGTCGATAGCCAGTATCTTTCCGTCTTCTAGAACTACGGCGGCGGCTGATGCTGGGGGCCAGAGTATCTTTGCGAGCGGCCAGGCCACGAGCAACTGGCCTCTCCACGATATCCAGGAACGAATTCCCATGGTCTAGCTTTCGGTCTAAGGATTCAAAAGTCCAGAGGTAGTTGCTGGGACCTGTTCCGTGTCAGACCGGGAGCGAAGGACCCTCGTTTACCGTTTCGTTCTGTGGCTGTCCCTGTTGTATCTGGTTTTCGAGGTACTGTATAGAGCCGTTCTGTATCCTGCTCTGAAGCCCCTCGTAATCGAAGCATCTTACGTTCGTGGCTCCGCCGGTGGCATTCTGCTGTAAAAGATATTCACAGGCCAGTAGGGCGTCCTGGTCGAGCTGTTCTAGGGAGGTTACTGAGCCAGTTCTGCCAGCTATCCGGTTCTGGTTATCTATAAGCATGGCTATATAGTCTCCCTGCTGGTCCTGGGCGTAAAACACGGTGGCTATGCCGGTCTGTGGCTCTTGCTGTGCCTGGGTCTGGTTAGGTGTCTGGTTCGGCCCGGGAAGAAGCGGTGGAAGCGGAGTCTGGTTCATCTCACCGTTCTGCTGTGGCTGTGCTGCATCCAGGTGCAGCCGGAAGCACTGGATTTCTGATTCTGGCTGGCCCTGGAGGCCTCTGAACAGTGCACCTTCCTGTACGAGATAGTGCTGGCATATCCAGGATGTCTCGGAATCTAGCTGGTCGAAGCTGTCTATAGTTCTGAGCGCGGTGGCGGAACTGTCGTTGAATAGTATCCCGAAGAAGTTTCCCTGGGCATCATAGGCATAGATCGAGTTCAGCTGTCTGTTCTGGTTTTGCTGGATATGCTCGGGATGTGGAGTGGCTGTCGCCATGCCTGACAGAAAAAGAAGGGCTGCGACGAGCAAGGTTTTGTTCATTTTCTGGCACCAAAGGTTTCATACCGTCTAGAGACTATATGGGTTATTGCGGCGGAAAACAATTGATTCTGGACAATAGAGACTAGAGCTGGAGATGCTGATGTCGGTGTATAATAAAAAATGAGGGTGTAGGGTTACTGGTCCTGGATTTCTATTCGTGAATCCTGTATTGTAAGATACGGCACCATCCCTTGCTGTACTTTGTTCTGCAGTCCCTCGTATCCCGAACAGTACTGTCGGGTTGGGTCTTCAAACGAGCCCAGTCGTTCGAGCTGCATGAAGTACTCGCATGCTATAAGCGAGTCCTGGTCAAGCTCGTTTATGCTGCCTACTGACCCTAAAACGTTGGTGACCTGTCCCTGGTTGTTGATGACTAGGGTGAGATAGTTTCCGTCGGCGTCATACGCATAGAACAGGTCTGCAAACCCTTCTGGGCGTTCTTCCTGCGGGGTCAGATTCGTCTGGTTTCCCTCGGTCAGGTTGGTCTCGTTCATCGTCTGGTTCTGCAGGGTCATGTTAGTCTCGTTGACCGGGGTCGCTGTAAAGTTGCATACCACTACGCCTTCCTGTGCTACATAACAGTTCAGCTGTTGTTGTCCTTGCTGTGGTTGGGCCTGTACCGGGGTTACTGCTGCAGTTGCCAGGCCGATAAGCAGGAGCAAAGCTCCTGTTAGTGCGGTCTTGTTCATTATGGTAGCCACCTCAGTAAGTCAATCCCGGTTAAATACCATATGGATTATTGTGACACGAAATAATTGATTATGCACAATCACGGGTAGAGAGCAGGTAGAAGGAGAAAAATAGTCTGGCAGCGTCCTGAGCCTTCCGCCGCGAGGCAGTACTACTCAGATCGCTGAGGGACTTTACTTCCGTGTTCGGGATGGGTACGGGTGTTGCCCCCTCGCTATGGCCGCCAGTATCTCTGAACTGGGGTGGAAATCTTTTAAACCTCTTGGAGATTTTTTCGAAGAAAAAAGAAGGGTGGATGGTTGATTTTCTTTTCGCCGGGAATCATCCGAAGAGCCCTCCGTTCTCTTCCTCAGACTGGTTCATCATTCCATCGCCGGGCGGACCCATCTGTCCGTCCATCATCGACTGGTTCATCATCTGGTGCATCTGCATCATGTGCTGACGCGTCTGCTCTCCTGTAGGTTGGAAGACGCAGACCATCGCACCGCTCTCGGAGATGTTGCAGTTTGCCTGCATCCTGAGCTGTGTCTGGCTGTCTGACTGGTTGCCCATTTGCTGTGCGGCTGCCGACACAGACAGGGCCAGGAAGACGGCCGCCATGAACCCGGCTAGCTTTAGGTTCGCCATTCTTTTTCACCCGTTGGTTAACTAACGCCCGCCCCTAAAAACGGTTTGCTACAGTTATCTGGCTATAATGTAGGACATATGTTCGGACGTTTCCCGGACAGGTTAGAAAAGTATGCGTCTGAGCTCCTGTCCACGGCCTTTCGGTATACGCGTGGAGACTTTCCTGTCCTTGTAGAGCCCGCATCCTATGACTCTTCCCTCGTACATCAGAGCTACGTATCCTTCCTCTTCTGCCTCCCGGTCTATCATCTTCTGGCTCAGTAGCTTTTCCAGCTCTCCGCGGTTGATTTCGACAGTGTTCCTGTCTATTCGGTCTCCGAGAAGCTGGAGCGCGTAGGTCGTGGGTTTCAGATGCCTCCCTGTGTCTCGCACGCATCTTACGCCGTACGTCTCGACATCATAGTCAGTTTCAAGACCTTCTGACACGAGCCAGAGGTCGCCGTGAACCTCTTTGAGTTTGTAGCTGGCGAGTTCGATTCCGAACCGTTCTTTCAGGTATCGCCGACCTTTACTTTCCAAGCTTTGCGACATAGATGACACCTGACTTCAGGTGGTGTGGATATACTCTGACGGTTTTTGACATCTCGGCGCCGAACTCCTGTCCTTCAAAGCTTTCGACTCCTTTCCGGTGGGGAAAATCAGGTTCGGT
>CAZEKI010000052.1:0-5899 GCA_964512895.1 uncultured archaeon | reverse complement strand
AGGTGTACGTCGACCTTCTCCTTCCGTTCCTCACGTAGCTCGACCAGTTCCGTGACGTCTGCCTTCTCGACATGTGTCACGTGTGGCGCCGTGAACCGGGATTTCTCCATCCTGTCGGCGATGGTCTTTCTTATGCCCGACATCTCGACTCTTTCGACTTCTCCCTCATCCGTCTGCTCCGGTGTACGCTGCTCTTTCTCCGTTTCTTCACGTTCACCCTCAGCTGCTTCCAGTACGTCGTCTCGGGTTATCTTGCCTCCTCTTCCTGAGCCTTCGACCTCCGCGAGGTCGACTCCTTTTTTCCGAGCCAGCTTTCTCGTGGCTGGCGTTGCCTTAACGTCTTCAGGTGTACTGACATCCTGGCTCTCGTCAGTTTCCTCCGTTTCCGTCTCTTCGGGTTCTTTAGATGTGGCTTTCTCTTTCTTCTGGGCGGTTCCTTCTCCCGCGGCTTGCTTGACATCTTGCTCTGTCACGCGGCCATCTGGTCCGCTTCCATCGACCTTCCCGATATCGATGCCTTTTTCCTCTGCGAGCTTCCTGACCTTCGGAAGCGCCAGTATCTCGGAATCTGAAGTGCTAGTAGTTTTAGTTTCTGGCTCCCTGGAACCGGTCTCGTCCGTAATTTCTTCCTCTTCCTTTTCATCCTCTGAGCCGGATGTCTCCTCAGGCTCTTGCTCCTCGCCCTCTTCAGATTCTTCTGTACCGCCGGCGTCGCCGGTTTCAAGTATCATTATGACCTGTCCGACTTCCACGGTGTCTCCGGGCTCGGCTCTGAGCTCTTTGACTGTTCCCGATTTCGGAGCCGGGACGTCGACCACTGCCTTGTCTGTCTCGACCTCAGCGACGGTCTGGTCTTCGTCGACATCTTCTCCTTCTTCGACCAGCCATTCTAGAAAAGTTCCTTCTGTGACGCCTTCCCCTGTGTCAGGGAACTCGAACTCTAGTGCCATCTCAGAACTCCAGCAGTTCGTTCAGGCCGTTTTTGACACGTTTTTTGCCCGGCATGTAGTATTCTTCCAGCCTGTAAATCGGGTAAGGCACATCGGGACTCGTTACACGTTTTACCGGAGCCTCCATGTGTAGTATCTCGTTCTCCTGGATACGGGAAGCGACTTCTGCGCCGAAACCTGCGGTCTTCGGAGCCTCGTGGACCACCATCGCCCGTCCAGTCTTCTCAATAGACTCGTATACTGTTTCGAAGTCTGTCGGGTAAATCGTCCGGAGGTCGATGATTTCAAGCGAGGCATCGACCTCTTCCGCCACTTCCTTGACAAGCGGCACCATCGCCCCCCAGGCCACAACGGTGGCGTCGTCTCCTTCCTGAACTACGCGCGACTTCTCAAGTTCGACCTCCTTGTCACGGTCAACCTCTTCCTTGAACGCGCGGTAAATCTTCTTGGGTTCGAGGAAGACCACCGGGTCGTCAAGTTGAATCGACTTTCTGAGCAGCGAGTAGGTGTCCTGCGGGTTGCTGGGTATGACGACATGCAGTCCCTGGGAGTGCGCGTAGAACGCTTCCGGTGACTCCTGGTGGTGTTCAAGCGCCTGTATGCCGCCCCCGTAAGGCGCCCGGACTGTCAGCGGAACTTCTCTCTCGCCCCTTGAACGCATCCTGAAACGTGAGGCGTGCTCCTTTATCTGGTAGAACGCCAGGTACGAGAAGCCCGAGAACTGCATCTCGACGACCGGGCGGAAGCCGTAGAGCGACATACCGATGGCGGTTCCCGCGATGCCTGATTCCGCAAGCGGCGATGAGAAACACCTTTCTTCGCCGAACTCTTCCTGGAGGCCTTTTGTCGCGCGGAAGACACCACCGTCTTCTCCGACATCTTCTCCGTACGCGATTACGTCTTCGTCAGCCTCCATCTCGTCGTGGAGCGCTGCGTTGACCGCTTCTACTATGTTCATTTCTTCCGTCATTCGTCACCACCTTCGGGCCGGAACTGTTCTTTCTCGTCCTTCAGTATCTCAGGCAGGTCCTTGTACACATAGTCGAACATCTCGTCGAATTCTGGGTCGTCCATCTCGAGGGCGCTCTCCGCGGCCTCCTGTATCTTCTGCTCGGCCTCTTCCTCGTAGTTCTCTAGCTCTTCATCCCAGATGTCGTGTTGCTTCAGGAACTCGCGGAACCGCTTTATAGGGTCTTTATCCTTCCATTCCTCGACCTCTTCTTCATCACGGTAACGTGTCGAGTCGTCGCTAGTGGTGTGGTCTTCAAGCCTGTAGGTAACCGCCTCCAGTAACACGGGTTCTCCGTTTCTGGCCTTCTCGATCGCTTCCCTGACTGCCTTTATGACCGCAAGAACATCGTTGCCATCCGCCTGGATGCCGTCTATACCGTACGCTATCGCCTTCTGCGCTATTGTCTCGCTGTTGGTCTGTTTTTCGACCGGAAGCGAGATGGCGAACTGGTTGTTCTGTACTATGAATACCGTATGGGCGTTGAACACACCTGAGAAGTTCAGTGCCTCGTGGAAGTCTCCCTCGCTGGTAGAACCGTCGCCGGTGAAGCCGACCACCGCGACATCGTCTCCGCGTTTCTCCATCGCCATACCTATGCCCGCGGTGTGGAGGTTCTGTGTGCCGACAGGGATAGCGACGGGCAGGTTGTTTCCGATTCCTGACTGGCCGTTAGGGTCTCCCATCCACCGCTGGAATATCTTGTCCAGAGGAGCACCTCTCGCGATGAAAGCTGCTGTCTCTCGGAACGAAGGCGCCATCCAGTCGTCGTCAGTCATTGCGAAGACCGCGCCTATCTGGGCGGCCTCCTGGCCTTTATGAGGTGCATACGTAGAAATCTCTCCTCTCCTCTGGAGCGAGAAGGCTTTCTCGTCGAACTTCCTGGCCAGTATCATTTGCCTGTAGAGCTCGCGGAACTCTTCTTCCTCCAGGTCTGGTATATCCTCGTCGCTATCGGAGTCCATGACTTCTATTCTCTCTATAGAACCCGAATAAACCTCCTCTCGCGCCATTATTATTGAAAAGCCCCGGCTGAAATATAAAGGATGGTTTGCGACCGTTCGGTAGCTTCAGGGCCTCCGGTAGCTATTAATCCCGGCATCGGAAAAACAGGTACATGCTGGAGTCTCTCTTCTCGCCGGACAGGGTAGCGGTCGTGGGAGTATCGCGTGAGGAAGGCAAGACAGGCCACGAGGTATTCGACAACCTGCTCCACGACTTTGAAGGCGAGGTCTACCCGGTCAACCCGAACGCCGACGAGATACACGGCGAAAAATGCTACGACGGGGTACAGGAAGACACCGACCTGGTCGTGGTGGCGGTGCCCGGGAAAATCGTTCCCGATGTTCTGGAGGATGCGGGCGAGAAAGGCGTAGAGGCCGCTATCGTGATTTCGGCAGGTTTCTCAGAGACCGGAAACGGCGAGCTGGAGCAAAAAGTGCTTGAAATCTGCGAGGAGCACGGCATCTCACTTCTCGGGCCGAACGTGCTGGGACTTATCAACACAGAGAACTCGATGAACGCATCGTTCGCCTCCAAGATGCCTTCGAGCGGTGCCATTTCATTCATGTCGCAGTCGGGCGCCTTCTGTACTGCGATACTTGACTACGCTAAAGCGGAGCATATCGGTTTCAGGCACTTCGTGTCGCTGGGAAACAAGGCCATGCTTGACGAAGTCGATTTTCTGGGAAAGTGGCGCCAGGACGAGACCGAAACCATAATCGGATACACGGAAGGAATCGAGGACGGCCGGGAGTTCATGGACCACGCCCACGCCACATCCAAGGAAAAACCTATAGTCATGATAAAATCCGGCCGGACAGAGAAAGGAGGAGACGCAGCATCCTCCCACACAGGAAGCATCGCTGGCAGCTACGAGGCGTACAAAGCTGCGTTCAGGCAGTCGGGCATCATCGAAGCCGAGTCGAACCGCGAACTGCTGGATTTCGGGAGAGCGTTCGCCTACCAGCCGCTGCCGGAAGGGCCGCGAGTGGCGGTAGTGACGAATGCGGGCGGGCCAGGGGTCGTGACGACCGACGAGGTCGCGCAGCACGGGCTTGAGATGGCGTCTTTCGAACCCGGGACGAAACGCGAACTCGGGAAAGTCATGCCGGACGAGGCGACGCCCCATAACCCGATGGACGTGATTGGAGATGCAGGCCACGACAGGTACAGGGATGCGCTCGAACTCGTGCTTGACGATGGCAACGTTGACGCAGTCATAGTGATACTGACACCCCAGGCCAACACCGAGATAGAGAAGACTGCGAAAACCATAGTGAAAGCAGCCGAAGAATCCGATAAACCTGTTATGGCCTCCTTCATGGGAGAAGACGACGTTTCGCCCGGTGTCGACATACTTGAGAAGAACCATGTCCCTGATTTCCAGGACCCGATGGACGCGGTCAAGACCCTGAAGCAGATGGTCGGATACCGAGAATTCCTGGAACGCGACCGGACTTTCCGCGATATAAGCTATGATGAAGAAAAGGCGGAGGAAGCGCTGGATGACTACTCCGACTTCACAGACGGCGAGAAGCTTTTCGAGGCCTACGGCTTCGACATCGCACTGACGGAGCTAGCGGAAGCCCCACACTACGCGGTAGAGGCCGCGTCAAAGGTCGGTTACCCCGTCGTTATGAAGCTCGCGTCACCAGACATTGTGCACAAGACAGATGTAGGTGGCGTCAAGACCAACGTCACGTCGAAGGAAGAAGTCAGGTCAACGTTCAACGAGATGGTAGACACCGTACATCATGAAAAGCCGGGCTCCGAGATATCCGGAGTCCTTGTCCAGGAGGAGCTAGACGGTCTCGAAGTCGCTCTTGGCCTGAAGCGGGACCCCCAGTTCGGGCCGATGGTTATGGTCGGGCTCGGCGGCATCTACATCGAGGCGCTGCACGACGTATCGTTCGGAATCGCGCCTATAAGCGAGCAGACCGCGGAAAACATGATAGGAGAGCTGCGGTCCCACGAACTGTTCGAAGGCGTCAGGGGCGAAGAACACGATCTAGAAGCGGTCAAAGACGCCATCATAAGACTTGGAGAAATCGGTCTCAACCACGAAGAAATCGAATCCATCGACCTCAACCCGCTCGTCCTGACGAAAGAGAACGCGTACGTGACCGATATCGAGGCCGAGGTAGCGGAGTAGCTAAAACCTTTTGTTACGGTCTGGTAGCACCGAAAAACCCGTAGAAAGGTATTTGAAACTTGTGTCACCAGAAATAGGTGAAAGAGCGACTCCGGAGGTTAGGGCTCCGGAGTCTCCACCTTGTACAGGTAGTAGTGTAGTAAGTAACTGTTAAGAAGTGTTTGGAGACTCCGGTTTTAATACTTAACCTAGGCTCTGGTTCGTTCTGCAACCATGAGTTGATTGAAATGGGAGAACAACCAGACAAACAACACACTGACACTTCAAAATCCAAAAGAAGGAGGTTTGTGCCTGTAACAAAGGACAACATCTCTAAAAATCGCCCTGTATCGTACACGAGACAGTTTAGCCTTAATGCTGAAGCTCCTTTTCAGGGACTAAAGACCATCTTGGACACCAAGTTTTCGGGTTTTCATAAGGTTCCTTGTTTCTTCTATCCGCTCCTCGTCCATAAGTCGGGTGGTTTGTCTAGACAAGATGTCCGTGATTTAGTGAGTGCACAAATAAATGCGGAAGTTATCGACTTCATAGCGGTGCCGTATCTTGACGATAAGACGCTCGAAAACAGTGATTTTCAGAAGCGGGAGGATTACTGGACTTTCGCACTTAGCCTACTACCCCGTTCCCGGGATAAGGCCCTTGTAGTGGGTATCAGATATGATTCTCCTCCGGTCATGGACAAACAGGTAGCACGGCGGGCAGACTATTTGTGTATGGAGGCAACGTTCGCATATGGATGTTCCTTCACTAAGTTCTCAAAGCTAGTCGAGAGCTTTATGGAGGCTG
>CAZEKI010000051.1:0-5960 GCA_964512895.1 uncultured archaeon | reverse complement strand
TCGGTCGGCCAGTACGTCTGTAACTTCTCGCTGTTGCGCGGCGGGACGTTCCATTTCGCTCGGCAACAGTATAACAATCGACCACGCAGACACTTCCTCTCAATCAGACATGGACCTTTCTTCAGGTACAGTTATACAGGATGTCCTGATAGATGATAACGGCCATATAACTACTATGAGGTCGAAGAACTTGGACGACCGTTACTACACGGAGTCTGAATCCGACGCGAACTTCGTGGATGAAGGAAGTAGCCAGCTTGGTAATGCGCTGGTCTGGGATTCTGCCAATAACGAGATAGACGTTGGCAGTAACAGCATCGATGACGCTGAAATAGTGGACAACGGTATCGGCGCGGGAAGCATAGGCAGCCAGGCGGTTGGCCAGTCCGAGCTGAACACCAATGTAGCTGGCTCTGGATTGACAGGAGGTGGCGGCTCGGCTCTCAGTGTGGTATGGAGCGACGCCAATGACCTTGGAACCGGTGGAACTATAAACGACTTCTCGGCAGCCAACGACCTCGACTCTGGCGGTACTATAAGCGACTTTTCGGCCGCCTCTGACCTTGACTCGGCGGGTGATATCTCGAGCTTCGACAACGCCAACGATCTCGACAGCGCTGGCGACCTACAGTCCGGCGTGGTCACGAACACGGAGCTCGACAACTCTGACTCGTTTACGGTTGGCGGCCTTACCTCGACTGGCGATGTTCAGGTCCAGGGCGACCTCGACGTCTGGGGCAACATAACCAATACTGACGTGAACAACCTGAATGTTAACGGCTCGCTTCTTCCACCTCAGGACTACAGCGGCAGCTTCGACGTAGGCCAGTCGAACAGGGCATGGAGAAACGCCCGGTTCACAGGAACGGTCTACGCCTCCACTTTCCAGGACACAGACACTGGCAACTCGATTTCTGATGAATACATAGACGAAGGTGATTCACAGCTTGGTAATGCGCTGGTCTGGGATTCTGCCAATAACGAGGTGGATGTGGGCGGTAATAGTATTGATGATGCGGAGATTGTTGACAACGGTATAGCGGCGGGGAGTATTGCTTCTGGCGCAGTCGGCAGCAGCGAGATAAGCGATGGTTCGATTGCTGCAGTCGATATTAATTCCGGTGCGGTCGGTTCTAGTGAGATAAGCGACGGCTCTATAACGTCTACAGACATCGGCAGCGGCGAGGTGACTTCGGGCGAGATAGGTTCCCAGGCGGTCGGTAGTGCCGAACTAAATACTGGAGTTGCGGGCTCTGGCCTCTCTGGTGGCGGAGGCTCCTCACTGAGTGTGAATGTTGGGAACTCGCTTAACATCACAAGCGATGCCCTAGGGGTAGATACTAACAGTATTGATGATGCGGAGATTGTTGACAACGGTATCGGCGCGGGAAGCATAGGAGGCGGCGCGGTCGGCAGCAGCGAGCTGGCGTCGAACGCGGTCACGAGTTCGGGTGGAGAACTTGACAGCAGCGTGGCCGGAAACCACCTTGGTCTTAACTCTGGACAGCTAGATGTCAGCGACGACTGGGTCGATATAGGCGGGGATACGATGACAGGCAACCTTGGCCTGGGCTCGAATACTCTGACCGTGCCACAGGTAAACTCCCAGGCAGACCTGAACGTTGTCATAGACTCGAACGCCAACGCAAACACCAACTCGTTCAACATCTACGAGGACAGCACCACCGGAACCCGGATACTCACCGCCAACCACAACGGCGTCGTGGAAATCCCGAGTGGCGACCTGGACATGGGGGGAACCAATATAGATAACGTGGCCAACATCTACAGCGATAACTCTAATACAGACTTCTTCGGGGACTGTGGAAGCTCTGATAGCTACATTCATAGCATAAACTCTGACGGCAGCGTCAACTGTGCCTCGGATACCAACACCGACCAGTACGGAGACTGGAACCTCTATATGGACGGTACGAAGCAAAAGGATGTAACAAGTGGCTCCAGTGTCGGCTTTGACGGTGGAAACGCAATTTCTCTCAGCTACGACACTACGAGAGACATAAGTATAGCAGTCAGCGAAGGCGGTATAAGCCACGACAATATAGCAGGAGTTAGCTACAATGACCATCACGGCGTCGGCTCAGGAATTACATGGGACGCCAGCAACAACATCGCACTGAACGCCAACGACCTCGATGCCAGCGGCAACATCAATGATTTCTCGGCAGCCAACGACCTCGATAGCAATGGTGATGTATCGGCCGGCCAGATAGACTTCAGCGGCGGCGCGTTCATAGACGAGGGAACAGCTCAGTACGGAAGTCTCCGTATCGACGGAGGTGAAGAAGGAGGTTACGGCGGTATACAGGTCCAGGGCAACCGTGATATCGTTATAGGCATGACCGACTCAGACGGTAGTGGATTCTCCACAGGCGTATACGACGATTCTAACAACAACTGGATATGGCAATACGACGGCTCCAGCACCGATATTAGATATAACGGCAACTGGAAGATAGAGGCTACGAGCTATGGTGCAAATATCAATATAGATGGGGCCACTAACACAGACGGCCTGAGACTGGATGGAAATCCGGCACTGACCTCCAGCGGCAGCTGGCTCCGTCTGAATCAGAATAACAACTTCGGCAATGGTGTCTACACACCAGGACTCATAAGAGCGGATGGCGGACTGGATGTCCAAGGCGGCTCGATTTCCTCTGATGGAAACGGTGTCGACTTCTCGGAAGAGCTGTACGTCAACGACAATGCTGGCGTCTACGTTTCCGGAGAGGACCTTGCAGAGCGGTACCACAGTAGCCAGGAGCTTGATAACGGAACGATTGTGAAAATTGACTCCGGTTCGGACAACTCGGTGGTCAGGACTTCGGGAGCGTACGATTCGACCGCTGGAGTTGTCTCGACCAGGCCGGGTTACACACTCGGCTGGGAGAACGAGACTAGGGACAGCGTCTACCCCATCGCACTGACAGGAAAGGTTCCAGTCAAGGTGACCGAGGAGAACGGCGAGATAGAGCCGGGCGACCGTATAGTTCCGAGCGACGAGCCTGGAGTTGGCATGAAGTGTGAAATCAAGCCGCTCGATGAGGTAGACGAGTTCGATGCCTACAAGGACAGGGCGGAGCAGAACAGGAAGTGCCGTGACTCGACAATCGGGAAGGCGCTCGAAGAATCAGATGGAAAATCCAAGATACTTGTGAAGGTGAGCTGATAATGGTTGCTGGAGATGAAGAAGAGCTAGAGCAGAGGATAGAATCTCTTGCTCGTGAAAAAGTTGAAGAACACTTTGAGCAGCCGGAGGAAAACAGTATTTCACGCCGTTCATTTCTCAAGATGACGGGCCTCGGGCTTGGCGGACTGGCGCTTTCCTCCGCGGTTTCAAGCGCATGGGGCCAGGTTCAGGCGTCTTCACAGGGGAAAAGCGATGTAGACGCCAGTACACTGAACGGACATGCGGTAACTGTAGGAAGCAGTAAGCCCGGAAGCCCGGCAACAGGAGAACTGTTTTTCGATACCGATACTGAGGGCGTTCACTACTATAATGGCAGCAGCTGGGTGGAGATAGCATCTGGTTCGCTTCAGTCTGGTTTGACAGGCTACATACTGGATGACTGGGACGACAACAGTCTTACTAGCAGCCGGGACAGCTTCGACACTACCAGTTTCTCGGGTGATGAACCTTCGAGCAGTAACTCCACTACCGAAACCCGACCCCAATGGACGGACCACACTGGAAGAAGCAATCTATCGGCTACTGGCCAGGTGCTCGAGACGGATAGTTCGAACTCGTATGTATACAGCACACCGTTCAACGTTGGAGGCTCTTCGTCGTGGAATACCTCCCATACTTGGTCTTTCCATTTCAAGTTTGTGTCGAAAAGCTCGAATAATGGTTCCGACTACTGGGGTGTGGCGGTAAACGACGCTACTAATTACACTGACCAGAACAACGGCAATAATGACACCTACTTTAACAATGCCTATCACGTCCAGATAAACGATAACGGTAGTTACGATTTCCGCTTGGCCAATGGAGGAAGTCGTAGCGGTTTGATCGGCGGTGGAAGCTGGAGCGAGGACGGTAACTGGAAAACAGGAAAGGTCACCCGTGATTCGAGTGGGAACTGGGAACTCTTCAGAAACGGCAGTAGTCAGGGAACTACGACAGACACTACGCACACGGATATCAGCCATCTGGGCTTCTGTGGCGACCAGCGCTACGTCATGAACTACGATAACCTGGAGGTGTCATGATGAAGACTTGGATAGATACTAGGCTTGTTGAACACGAACACGAGGGCAGACTACCAGATCTAGGAGGACACGAACTGGACAGAGATGTCAGGTTTTCGGTCATGCTTAGGGGTGACGGTACATGTCTCTGTAGAGCGACATTCCCTGCGTCCAAGGAGGAGGACATACTGGCTACACAGTCAGTGGAGGAAAGGACTGACGAAGAAGCAGATAGGATACTGAAGAAGCATAGGCCGGAGGCTTCGCTTGAGAATCTGGACCAGCCTGATGTTGAGCTAGACAAGATACTCAACGGATATGATGTGGATGAGGTGCTTGATGAAGAGGAAAAGATAATTGTGCGTGTACTACATAACTGGAAGAGAGGACTGACCAGTCGAGAGAGAAGAGAGATACTGAGTGATTACAATCAGCCTTCAGTTCAGAAGCTAGTACACGAGGTATCGACGGATCAACTCCGAGAGATAATAGGTCAGTATTCTCTTGGTCCAGTTCCAGATCATCTCGACACCGCCACTCTTGCTAGGTCGATAGTACAGATACCAACCGTGGGGAGACAGGTTCTCCAGGATCAGGAGGTAACGACCATCTTCAAGGTTGCAAGGGCCGAGAAACTATCAGAGGCAGGCAGCATCCCAAAGAACACTAACGTTTTATCCGGAGGTTCTGGCACTTTGAGGGTAAGTGACGCTGGCGAGTCCATCGGGAAGCTGGTGGAAGGCCTTCTTAGGGGAGAAAACAAACCGCACCGCGAAACTTTGAGATACGTTAAAGGCGAGGCAACCCCGCCGTGGGTGCACTCTGCCTAAACCGAGGTTTTAAGCATGGAAGATAAAGAACTGGAAAAGCTAGTGGAGCAGAAGGTCAAGGAACTGGTCGAAGAAAAGATAGACGAGAATCAGGTTTCTGGTGATAGGGACGAGATAGCAGACAAAATTCAAGAGAATCTTGAAAACATACCGCACAGGAAATCTCTTATCGAAAAGTTCAATACAGATATATCTAGGAGAAGCTTCCTCAAGATGCTTGGTCTCGGTACAGGAGGGGTTGCGCTGGCTTCAGGTGCTTCCGGTGCCTGGGCGCAGCTCCGTGCCTCGACACAGGGCGTCAGCGATATCAACGCAGATAGTGTGGCCGGTTATCATCTTAGTGTTGGTTCAAGTAAACCTGGTTCTCCAGCGAATGGAACACTGTTCTATGACACAGATGGAGAAGGAATAAAGTACTATAATGGCAGCAGCTGGGTGGAGATAGTAGGTGCCGCGGGCCAAATGATAGATGATTTCGAGAGCGGCGGTTTGAGCAACTATGGCTATGTTGACAGTGTTTATTCCGCATCGACTCTCCGCCCTTATGAGGGTTCCTATTCATTAGAGGAAGATCATCCAGAACAGACAGGTTACCAGTATTGTGTATCGACTAGTGGATTATCTTACTATCCACAGCCGGGCGATACGATACAGGTTCAGACCTACGTTGAATCCTCTTCAGCTGGTAATCCCGACACTAGGTTTATATGGGCTGCACAGAGCGAATCAAGCAGCCCTGATGGTTACGTGGTACAGTACAGTGTGAATAACAGTGTGATAGAGCTCGCGAGGAGAAGTTCTGGAAGCTGGAATAGTTTGGACAATGTAAATATGAGTCCTCCAACTGATGAGTGGATTTACTGGCAGATAGAGTGGGGGAGCAGTGGCTCGATTACTGCCACGTTATATGATTCA
>CAZEKI010000050.1:0-6075 GCA_964512895.1 uncultured archaeon | reverse complement strand
GACTAGCTCTGGGTGTCTTTGAGGTCGAAGAAGTACAGGTAGTCGACCTCGTTAGTGGTCACTGCTCTGTCAGGTTCGAGGACTTCTTCAACGTGCTGGTTGAAGCAGAACCACCGGTCTAGGTCTTCCTCGCTATAGTTGTGGCCGTTATCCTCTATTGTCAGCTTGGCTATCCTGCTCCTGGTCGCTTCAGGGTCGAAGTTTTTGACAGCGTCCGCATACCTGCCGAGGTGAAGAACTCCGTCCTCGACTATGTCGTCGACGTGGTACGGGTTGTCGATGACGTCTACCCGCATGTTGATGGTCCAGCCGTACTCGCCTTCAAGCTGGTATTTGGAATGGTTGCTGACCGTTCTTCCTGCCGCAGGGCCTGCGAACGAGTGCGCTATAGGGCCTCTGTGGCTTAGCTCGACGTTTTCACCCCACTTCTCTTTATACCTCTCTACTGTGTCTTCAAGAACGTCGTCAAACGCCCGCAGAGCTTCTGTGTTCATCGCTTCTTCCATAATCTGCTCATAACTAGACATATGTTGTTATTATATGGTAACATTTTTAAGCAAGCGGAGTCGCCGGAGCCCTGGGAAAGCGGTTAAGTATCTGCTGCCGGAACCTCTTTTTATGAAGACGGTCATGGCCCAGGGTGTGTTCGACATCCTACATCCTGGACACCTCCACTATATTCGAGAATCAGCGGAGCTGGGCGACGAACTGGTCGTTGTCATCGCCCGGGACTCCCGTGTATCCGGGAAGAAGGAGCTCTACTTCGACGAAGACGAGCGCCGGGAGCTGGTTGAAGCACTTGAGATGGTTGATGAGGCGGTTCTCGGGAGCGAAGGCAACATCTACGAGACTGTTGACCGCGTAGATCCCGATGTCATAACCCTTGGCTACGACCAGGAACACGAGGAGCCGGAAGTCAGGCAGATGGCGAGGGAGGCAACTGGGCATGAAGTAGAAATTGCCAGGATAGGGCAGTACGGGGACTATTCATCGAGCGATATCCGGTCACATTAGTTCGGCTACGCCGTACCGGAACAGGTTCCGGTACTTTGTCTCATATCTATCGGTCATGTTACAGACGCTGAAACCTTTTCCCTCTGAGGGACTGATTTTGAGAACGAGCGGCTCATCCATAGTAGGTGCTCTGAGTTCGTACAGGTGGAACCTGTCTACACCGGCATAGACGCATTCAAAATCGATTTCTTCGTTAGCGGGAAACTTCTCGCTGTAAAGCTCGACAGCCTGGTGCAGAAGGCCGTCCTCTCCGTCGAGAACGTCCCAAGGGTCTTCTGCCTCCTGAAGTTCCTCTCCAAAGCCGGACACGAAAGTATGTAGTAGACTCCATGGTTAAATTTCCTTCCATCCGTACTCCGGAGGGATTTAAGCTTTAGGCCCTCCTAAATTTCATACCGGGTGCCTGGGGATGTCTGAGAACAAGGATGTAAAGAAGGAATGGGACAGGTTCGACCACAAGGTCGAGGAACGAGCCGTATTCAGGGCAGAGCGCGGGCTCTCGGAGGAAATAATAAGACAGATATCGGAAGAGAAGGACGAGCCTGAATGGATGAAGAAGAAACGACTTGAGGCTTACAGACACTTCGAGAAACGGCCGATGCCGGAGTGGGGTCCCGACCTTTCAGGCCTCGACATCGATTCTATAACGCCGTACCTTAAGGCGGACGATACCAAGAGCGACGACTGGGAAGACGTTCCAGAAGATATCAAGGAGACTTTCGACCGGCTCGGTATACCAGAAGCAGAGCGAGAAGCGCTTTCCGGTGTAGGCGCGCAGTTTGAGTCTGAGGTCGTCTACCAGAACATGAAGGACGAATGGGAGGAGAAGGGCGTAATTTTCATGGATATGGACCAGGCGGTGCAGGAGCACCCCGGGCTGGTGCGTGAGCACTTCATGAACCGCTGCGTACCTCCACAGGACAACAAGTTTGCCGCTCTGCACGGCGCCGTATGGTCGGGCGGCTCGTTCGTCTACGTTCCCGAGGGTGTCGAAGTCGAAATCCCGGTCCAGGCATACTTCAGGATGAACTCTCGAGGCATGGGACAGTTCGAGCACACACTGATAATCGCCGAGGAGAACTCCCGCGTCCACTACATCGAAGGGTGCTCGGCGCCGCAGTACACCCGACACAATTTACATGCGGGCTGCGTCGAAGTATTCGTCGGAGAAGGCGCTCACGTCCAGTACTCGACCGTCCAGAACTGGTCGAAGAACACATACAACCTGAACACGAAACGGGCCAAGGTCTCGGAGAACGGCACGATGGAGTGGGTCTCCGGCTCCATGGGCTCGAAAATCACGATGCTCTATCCATCCTCCCACCTCAACGGCGAGGGCGCGAAAGCCTCTCATATATCGATTGCCTACGCTGGAGAAGGCCAGAACATCGACACCGGCGCAAAAGTCGTCCACAACGCGCCGAACACATCCTCGACAATCGAATCCAAGTCGATTTCCCAGAACGGAGGCAGGACCAACTACCGCGGTCTAGTCCGCGTCTCGGAAGGTGCGGAGAACTCGAAGTCGAGCGTTGAGTGCGACGCGCTGATGTTTGATGACGAGTCCACCAGCGACACCGAGCCTTTCGTCGAGATCAAGGAGGACGATGTCGACATCGCCCACGAGGCAACCGTCGGAAAACTCAGCGACGAAGCAGTGTACTATCTTATGAGCCGCGGTATAGAAGAGGAAGAGGCGATGGAGATGATAGTCCGTGGCTTCATCGAACCGATTGCGAAAGAACTGCCACTGGAATACGCAGTCGAACTAAACCGGTTGATACAGCTAGAGATGGAGGGTTCTCTCGGATGAGGAGCAATGCGACGGTATCCGTGGAATATAGAAAATCCTGCGGATTTTCGAGGTGTCTCGGATGAATGTACTAAAATTTGAGGATGAATCCCCAGAATTCTCCGAGAAACGTCGGAAATCTCTGAAGCTGGTGGAAGAACTGGATGCCCCGGAGTCGATCAGGACGCCGGGCAGGACATGGACTCGTTACCCCGATTTTGAGGATACAGAAACCCAGGAAGTAGAGCCGAAGGTAGAAGCGGAAGGAGATGTCGAAGTATATACCGGCCAGAAAGCAGTAGATGAAGCAGGTGAGAAGCTGTTCGACGCAGTCAAGCGCGAGGAAAACCGGCTGACAGCGCTCCACGCTGCGAAACTTAACTCGTTGATATACCTGAAGGCGGACGGAGATGCAAAGATACAGATAGCCTACGACGAAGCGACACCAGTCTTCTCACACCTCATAATTGAGACCGGTGAAAGCGCCGAGGTCGCTGTAACAGAAACGTTCAGAGGTGAGCCTGAGATACTTACTTCGATAGGCGAGTTCTACGTCGGCAAGAACTCGTCTCTTACATACGGCGGCGTACAGTCAATCGGAGACGGGTTCAACTACGCCGCGCGGAAGGCCATAGTGAAACGGGACGCCGAGATGAACTGGCTGAACTCGGTCTTCGGCTCGAAAAAAGCGCGGAATAGAATAGAGACGGTTCTCAAAGGCGACAACTCTTCGACTGAGAAAATCGGTGCCTGGTACCCTACAGGCGAGCAGCATCATGACATCTCTTTCAAGGTGCGCCACATCGGCACCAACACGGTATGCGATATGAAGTCCCGGGCAGTCATCGACAACTCGGCCCGCTCAGTATACGAAGGCCTCCAACGCGTGGAAGAATCGGCGCCGGACACTTCATCTTTCCAGCGCGAGAACGCGCTTACACTGTCGGACAGAGCGGAGGTTGACGCGTCGCCAAAACTGATGATTGAAAACAACGATGTTGAGGCATCCCACGCCGCAACCGCCGGACAGCTACCTGATGAGGAACTGCACTACATGAAGTCCCGCGGACTGACAGAGGAGGACGCCCGGCGGCTGATAGTCAAAGGCTTCTTCGAGCCGATTATGGGCGAAATAAAGCTGCCTGAGCTCAAGGAACAGGTTAGAGAGGAAGTACTGGCAAAGCTTGGAGAACGGTGATTCGATGTCTCTAGATGCTAGCCAGCTAAAAAAGGACTTTCCCGCGCTTCAGCAGCAGATTAATGGTTCCCGACTCGTCTATCTTGACAACGCCGCGACCACCCAGAAACCGCGTCAGGTAATCGACAGGGTTTCACGGTTCTACGAAGAGGAGAACGCCAACGTCGGCCGCAGCCTCCACGAACTCGCCCGCCGCTCCACAGACGCCTTTGAAGACGCCAGGAGAAGAGTCCAGCAGTTCATCAACGCTTCAAGCCCGGATGAGATAGTTTTTACTCAGAACACGACGGATGCGATGAACGCTGTCGCTTCGTCGCTTGACATCGACGGTAAGATTGTGGTTCCAGAGATGGCGCACCACAGCAACCAGCTGCCATGGAGGAGGAAAGCCGAGCAGGAGGGACTGGAGTTTGAGTTCATACCTACGACGGAAAGCTACGAACTGGACATGGAGGCCGCACGAGAAATAATAGACGAAGACACTTCGGTCGTATCGGTATCGCATGTGTCCAATATCTTCGGCTGCATAAATCCTGTAAAGGAGCTTGCGGAGCTGGCGCACGAGAACGACGCCTACATAGTCGTAGACGGTGCCCAGTCAGTGCCTCGGATGCCGGTCGATGTTCGGGAACTTGACGTGGATTTCCTCGCATTCTCCGGCCACAAGATGCTCGGACCGGCCGGTTCAGGAGTGCTCTACGGCCGGAAAGAGATACTTGAAGATATGGCGCCGTACCAGGTCGGAGGCGGCATGATACGCTCCGTCAAGAAAGACAGCGTCGAATGGGAGGAGCTTCCGGAGAAGCTCCAGGCCGGGACTCCGGACGTTGCGGCAGCAGTCGGCCTCGCAGCCGCTATAGACTACATCGAAGAGGTCGGCCGCGAAGACATACATAAACACGAGTGCGAACTGGTCGAAAAAATGATTTCAGGGCTCGAAGAAATAAACGGCGTCAAGGTTTACGCCCCGGATGAAACTGTACTGGTCTCGTTCACGATGGAGGATGCACATCCACACGACATATCCGAGATACTGAACCAGGAGGGAGTAGCTATCCGCGCTGGCCACCACTGCGCCCAGCCGCAGATGGAGTCGCTCGGTATCACAGGGACGGCGAGAGCCTCGCCATACCTCTACAACACTGAGGAAGACGTTGAAAAGTTCCTGGAAGCAGTCAGGAAGGTAAAAGAGGTGTTCAGTTAGTGTACAGGGACGAGGTACTTGACCACTACAAGAACCCGCGGAACACCGGCAAGATTGACACCGACGTAGAAGCCGAAGGCGAGAACCCGAGCTGCGGCGATAAAACACACGTCTACCTGGAGGTTGAGAACGGCAAAGTCAAGGAACTCCGGCACGAGACCGAGGGCTGCGCCATCTCTACCGCTGGAACGTCGGTGCTTTCAAAGGAAATAGTCGGCGTGGATGTTGAAGAAGTCAGGGAGCTTGACCGTGACTGGATGATTGACACTCTCGGAGTCGAAGTCTCACCGATGCGTGTGAAGTGCGCCGTGCTCGGCCTGAAAACTGTTCAGGACGCGCTGGCCGATTTTTGACCGTTCTACTCTTTGTCCTCTGTCTCTTCCTGGAGCGCCTTAATCTTCTCGGCGATGGTCCTACCTTTCTCGGTTATTCTGTACCTGCGGTCGTAGTGGGCTTCGGGATTGATCACCTTGACGAGCGCAGGTTCGTTGTCCGCCATCTCCCGCAGGGCTTTGCTTACATGGGTCAAAGCGGTATCTACCTGTGACGAGATTTCCTTCGGTGTACGGGGCTCCGAAACTCTGTACAGGTAGAGCAATGCCTGCCTCTTGTTCTTCGACCTGTTGACCCAAGAGAGAACAACCCAGTCCTCGTCCTCCATAGCTCAAATAACTATACGGACCTGTATCAAGTGGAGATACAGATGGCTGATATTTGAATGACAGTTATTTAAAGAAAGGAGACTATTCAACCCACATGGAGGACGACTCCTCGTCTGAAAACTCTAATACCGAGAAGGATGTCGATGAAGTTATCCGTGAGCAGCTGGAAGAGATGGACGAAATAGTAGACGAACTTATACGTGAA
>CAZEKI010000049.1:0-6104 GCA_964512895.1 uncultured archaeon | reverse complement strand
CATAGAATTGTTTCACCTCTGAACATTGGAATACCTGGACATTAACTAATAAAAACTCATCGAATCAGAGGGTTTAAACCTGCTCTCAACCTTCTACAGCCTTCTCTAGTTCTTCCTGTAGTATACGGGAAACCGTTCCACCGTCGGCCTCGACCCGTTCCATCACCACTCCCATTAAAGCGCCCTGGGCATGCATGCCTTCAGACTCGATTAACTCTTGTTTCTCCTCGATGACTTCTTTTACCGTGTCACGTATCTCTTCCTCGTCGGCTTTTCCTGCCACGGCTTCTTCAACCGCGTTCTCGGCCCGAGGATTCTCTGCCATGTAGCCGAGAACATCTTCCACATCTCCCTTGGAGATATCGCCCGAGTTCAGAGCATCAAACAGCGCCCTGAAGTGTCGCTCTGCCAGGTTCTCAACTCTGGCACCCTCCGATTCAAGCTTTGCATAGATATTGGTGAAAATATTGGCTGCCAGCTTCGAATCGACCCGGTCTTTGAACCGTTCGAACATCGGCAGTAGTTCGCTGGAGACTATCTGCGACGCCAGTTCTTCGCCGATTTCTTCTGCATAGCGTTCTTCCCGTTCTTCAAGCGTGTCGGGAAGGTTCTGGTCGATCTCGTCTATCTTTTCATCGGGGACTGTTATAGGCGGTATGTCGGTCTCGGGGTACATCCGGGCGCTTCCTGGTAGCGGCCGTGAATAGGTCGTGGTGAAGTCCTGCTCGGCGTCTCTGGTCTCTTCCGGGACTTCGCCCTTGTAGAGCATCTCGGCGCGTTCTTTGACGGCTCTAGCTGCGGCCTTGGCTTTGCCTGATTCCGCGGCCACTATGGCAAGTACGTCGTCTGGACTGCTCTCCATCTCTTCTGCGAGAGCGTCAAATTCGTCTTCAAGACCGTACTTATCCAGGTCTTCGTCAGTATGTATCATTCCCTGAACTCCGCGGGAGCGGGCGTAGTCCACGAGTTCGAGCGCAAGGTAGCGTTCTCCAGCTATCTCTTCCTTCATCCTGCCTGCGAGCTCCGGTAGCTTCAGCGCATAGACTGAGCCCGAGTTCTCGATTACAGTAGAAATTATTTCGTTGTCCGGGTCCTGGAAGACACCGGTTACCTCGCTCATCTCGACCTCGTTTTCGCCAAGTTCTTCTCCGAGTCCGACAAGGTACTTCTGCCTCCTGACCTCGTTCTCTATCAGCGAGTCGATGTTGTCGACGTCCTGGAAGCCTTTGATCTCAACTCTCGCACCGTCTTCAATCGAAACGTTGACGTCCTGCCTGATGGTTCCGAGCCCGCGTCTAGCCTTGTTGGTGGAGCGAAGCAGCATCCCGATTTTCTTCGCGACCTCCCGGGCATGTTCCGGATTCTTTATGGATGCGTCTGTTCCTACTTCCACGAGAGGGATGCCGAGCCGGTCGAGGTCGTACACTGCTACATCGTTCTCGCGTGTATGTATACCGGCTGATTCTTCTTCGAGTTCGATGTCCTCGATGGTGACGGTTCCAGAGTCGGTCTCGAGTTCGCCGTCGAGACCTATCATCGCGGTTCTCTGGAAGCCTGAAGTGTTCGAGCCGTCGACCACCATTTTACGCATCACCTGTATCTCGTCGGGTACTTCTGCGTCGACCATCCTGGCGAACGTCAGCGCGGCGTCAAGGGCCTCGCGGTCCATCTCGTGCGGCGGCTCCTCGTCGAGTTCGACCAGACAGTTGTTTTTGCTGTAGTAGTTGTAGACGAACTTCCGGGAGCGCTGGCTTTCGACCTCTGCTGCCTCGTCTTTCTCCCCGGTCTCTCCTGCGACCGCTTTCAGGTATCGCTCGACTTCCGCGTCTGCCTGGTCGTTCCCGAGGTCTACCGGGCAGTCGCAGAAAAGCTTGCTCGATGTCGCGAGCTGCTGGTGTATCTCTATACCGCATCTGAAACCGAGTTTTTCGTAGTCAAGCGACAATTTTCTCCACCCCGTCTTCCAGTTCTTCCATCGTTATACCATCGTTTTCAATCATGTGGTCGCTGAGCGCCATCAGCTTTCCGACGCCGTTGTCTATCTCCCGTTCATCGCGTTCTTCGAAGTCCTGACCTTCGACATCTTCTTCTCGCTGGCGTTCATCCCGCCGCTTTTTTCTTGTTTCACGGGACGCCCATACAGCGATGACTTCGAGCTGTTCGCCGGTTTCTTTCTCGAACCGCTGTTTCTCGTCCCAGCCTCTCATGCCGGTTATGACGATTTCTTCTCGCTCATCTATTACTTCTTCAAGATACGGGATGGATAGCATCGCAATTGCGTCCATGCCATGCTCGTCTCTCATGGCGTTGACGAACTCGCCCTCGTTTCCCGGCGCGATTCCTCGTTTCTCCATTTCTATCCGCACGACATCGCCCATGTCGAGCTTCGTGAACCCGAGCTCGGTCATCATATCAGCCACCGATGTTTTGCCCGACAGGGGCATGCCTGTTACGCCGTAGAGCTGTGTCATCCCTATATCACGTTTCTCCGTACATCGTCGTATATGGTCTCGATTTCCTGCTCGAACACCTTGCTGTCGGATATACCCTGTGGATTGTAGTCGAGTCCGAGCGAACGGGCGAATAGCTCTGCCAGTTCGTCGTAGGAGGTGTCTGTTTCAGCACCTCGCTCTATATCTCTGCCTTTCTCAAGTATCTCTGACCTGTAGTCCTCCAGCCAGTCAAGGAATTCGTTGTAGTTCTGGGCTCTCTCTGCTATTTCACTCACTGTAGATCGACCTCTGGCCTATCTCGCCGGCAATGTTTTTATGGAACAGCTCTTCCGCTTCTTCCCGGGAATCCGAGTTTCCTAGCGCCCACATCAGCTTTACGTAGGCGGTCTCCGGATGCATGTCTTCTGCCCCGATTACGCCTTCCTTCTTGACTCTTAGCTGGTTGGCGTAGACGTTCATGTTGACTCTGCCTGAGATACACTGGGAGGCCATCACAGTAAGTGCCTGGTCGGCGAGCTCTGAAGTAGTCTCCAGCATCTCTTCGTGGTGCTCTGTGTGCTCGTCCTGTGGCCGTGAAGGCATGTGGCCAAGTCCTGTACCTTCTATCAGTACTCCTTCTGGACTGTAGTCAAGCAGGTTTTCAAGCTCCTCGGTCTTCATTCCTGGCCGGGTCTTCACGTAGGCCACTCCTGTCTCAAGCTCCGGGCGGAACTCGTATTCTTCGTTCGAACTCTCGAAGTTGGTCTCTATGTCGCCGTTCTGGTAGTTAACTCTTCCCAGTGGCTCACTGTTAATGGGCTGGAAAGCGTCCCGCCTCGAAGTATGCATCTTCCGGGCTTTTGCGCCGTGAAGGATATGGCACCAGTCGTCGTTCGAGGATTCGTGCATGCAGATGCCGACACCCGAGAAATCTGTCTCGGAGAGGAACTTCGAGGCACAGTACATGTTCATGGTCGCGTCCGTAGAGGGCCTGTCGCTCGACCGCTGTGCGCCGACAAGCAGGATGCCGGTGTCGATTCCCTTCAGCATCAGGGCCAGTGCGGCCCCGGTGTATGCCATCGTATCGGTTCCATGCCCGATTATCACGCCGTCGTAGTCATCCTTTACCTCGTCTATACGCCTGGCGATGTCCTGCCAGTGGCCGGGTTCCATGTCTTCCGACATTATCTGCGCCACTACCTCGGAATGTAGGTTCACCTCTTCCGACAGCTCTGGATACATCTGGACCAGGTCTTCGGGTTCGAAGGATGCCTTTACACCGCCTTCCTCATATGATACTCTGGATGCGATAGTTCCTCCCGTGTGTAGTATCAGTATGTCTGGCCGGTCTTTCTGGTGTTCAACTTCGGGCTTCTCCGGTTCTTCTGCATCTCGCTCCTCGACTAGCTCTATGTCTGTAGTTTTCACGCCTATGTTGTAGCCGCTGTCGAGCTTGATTACGAGAGCTTCTGGGTCTCCTGACTCCGGTTTGGGCATCAGTCTGCCGGTGTATCCGTCTGCCTCTACTCTATCGCCTATCTCGATTCCTTCTTCTTCCAGAGCGCTCTCTATCTCTTCGGTGTACATGACTGAGTCAGTGTTTGCAAGACTTAATAATCTGCCGAACCCCCGTTTTGTATTACATTTGGCCGGTTATAGGGTATAAAATGTGTATGTGTATTACATCTGGCTATCTGTAGTTCTGTACATCGACCTGCAGAAAGTCAGCGCCGGTCGGTAGCTGGAAGACCATGTCATAGGTATATCCGTAGTCGCTGGTAACTGTCGCGGTTACCCGGCCCGTGCCGATGAAATCTCCGAATGTCTCGACCTCTGTGTAGCCGGTGCCGTAGCTCGTGGAGTCGATTTCGTTTAGCTCGACCTTCATGGTGCCGTCAAAGCTTTTGTCAGGGTCTGGCTCGGTGAAGTTGTATGTCACCAGGAGTTCGGAGGTGTTTATTGACTCGGGGCTTCCGCTGCTTCCGACATCCCTGACACACGCTTCTATATGGCTATTCTCCATCATGTAGCAGTCTACGCCGCCTATGGTCCTGTTTGTCACGGTTACATCGGCGTTCGAGCTTAGTATAACGTTGCCAGACCTTCTGGCCGACTGGGGCGATATAACTGATGCATCAGTCTGGAGCTCGTAGACAAGTGCATCCGACTCGTTGTCGAAGTACATCTCTCCCCGGTCAAAGTCGACTGATAGCGTTCTTGTCGAGCCTTCGCCCTCGGCGACGACCTGCTGGATGTTCGAGTCTATCCTCTGCATCACTCTCTCGGCGTTCTGGATAGCGGCCGCGTCCTGCATGTTTTCCAGGGCCGGAAGCCCTGTCGTCATGGCGACCGAGATAGCAGAAATAGTGACACCGACGTAGAGTGCGGCGGTCGCTATCTCGGATAGGCCCTGGGACATGTGGTAGACTTCCTGTTCTTGTCTTAAATTGTTATCCTACGAGCGTATTTATCCAGGTCTCATCGCTTGACTCCATCTGGCTGCGGGTCAGAAGCTTCGGCGTCGCGGCCTCCATGGTGTGATCTCCGTCGAGTTCATCCACTATCAGTGTAAGTTCTGTTCTTCCGGCTTCAAAACTGGTCATATTGCTCTGCAGCGATTCTACGGTGGCATTGCTCCATTTGTCACCTGCCTTCATCTTGATGTCTAGCGAGCGGTCGAAGTAGTTTATGAAAGCCGCTTCTCCTTCATCCGGCATGAGTACGACGTGGTAGGAGGAAAACTCTATTCCCTTGGCCTTGCTCCGCCTTTCCAGGAACCGGTCGTAGCTGTAAAGCCGTCTTTTTACATGCTGGATAGACCGGTTTTCCTCGAGTGCTTTGTTGAAGACCGTGCTGGTCTCGTCGAGGGTCTGCGAGAAGAAGTCGGGGGTGTCAGGCGTCGGGTTGTTGGTGATGACCGGTCCTGTCGAAAGCACCACTGTCAGGAAGAGACTGATGAATATGAAGGAGCCTAGTATGAAGACCTGGCCTTTCCGGTTCTCTCTATTCTTCGTCTTCATTCCACAGCTTCACCTGTATCTCCTTTGTTCCGTTTTTCTGGACAACGTAGCTTACGGTCGTCAGGTCGTCGTCTTCCACTGATTCGCCCTGCTGTTTGTACGTATCAAAGTCGATGACTGCTTCTCCGTTACCCGTAAGGTTGAGCCAGCCCTCAGAGCCAGGGACGTTTCGGCGGACGTATCCAGGGCCGTCTCTCTGGTCGACTATAAGAGTACCGTTAAACGTGATGTTGAGCCCTGAGGCGTCCTGGAACCATATCTGTAGCTCCGAGTAGTCTCCATTCGAGCTGAGATATGTGCTTTCCCCGTCCTCCAGACGATAGGTATCGGTCTTCACCACGTTCTTGTTTACTGCAAACGAGTAGGTCGCCGGCACGTACGAATCGATATCGTTTTCCAGCTCCGTGATTGTCAGGTTGTCACGGAGCCTTCCGGTCTTGTCAAGCGCTTCAAGCGTGCTGTGCATGGTTGTCTGGATAACCTCTGGCTGCTGTGAATCCACATCATCCGGAAGGACTGCCAGGGCCACTCCAAGGAAAAGCGCGGACGCTATGACCGCCTCCAGGGTGTATACGAAACCTTTCTTCATCTCCATACGGCCACCCTCTTCTCTATCTCCGAGTACTCCCCGGAGCGCTCTAGCTTGACACCG
>CAZEKI010000048.1:0-6301 GCA_964512895.1 uncultured archaeon | reverse complement strand
AATCGGTAGTTCTCCCGCTTCGATGTTAAAGATGCCGACGGGGAAATCTCTCCCCGCCTGGACAAAGCTATGTAAGCTGGCTGTTCTCTGAGATACCGGAGCTGAAACTCTGGATCGACGGCTGGTCGTATTCTTCCTCAAACATATCTAAAAGCTGGACAAAAACATCTGCAAACTTCTCTCCCTGCTCCGTCAGCTCGAGGATCTTCTTCCTGCCTTTCTTCTCGCTCTCGACCAATCCTTTCTCCTCTAGCGTGGAGATGATCCTGACGGCGTGGGAGTAGGTCGTGTCTACTTCTCTCGAAATAATGCTTCCGTATATCTCCTCCCTCGACTGTCTGATAGTTACCAGAGCCATCACCGGTTTCTCATTCAGAAAAGTCTCCTTCACCTTGTATACCTCTACGGGCCATTAACTGGCTTGCTGTAAGATTTTCGGCATCGATAGTATTCTCTATAGCATCTATACTGGTACCGAGACAGACACCAAAGACTGTTGACGCCCCGTTCTGTTTGAGTCGGTTGGCGCCATGTATAAGCGAGGCTCCCGTTAGCGTGATGTTGTCGACGAGGATAATGTTTTTGCCCTCTACACCTGGCCGCACCTCCAGGGAACCCTCAAGATTGATGAGCTTTGATTTCATCGAGTCAAGTTCGTGGCTCTCCTTTATTGTCTCAGTCCTCCGGATGACCTGCTCGATGCTCATCCCGGTCCCGGCAGCGACATCCATCATGAGGTCTCTCATATGAGGGTTCAGCTTGTCTCTCGCGTGTAAAGGATACAGAGTCATGAAATCCCAGTCCGCCGAGTCTCCAACAAACCGTTCCCTCACCAGCTGCGAAAGGCCTTCCCGGAACTCTTCGTGGATCTCCTGGTCTCCATAGGTCGAGAACCAGACCTGTTTACGGGAGAACTCATCCTCTCCCTGAGAATGCGGGTCGTAGTAGTCTAGCGCGAGGACCGGTACTTGATGGGCATAATACCTTGATTCAAGAACTCGAAACAGTGCTTCCTCCATTCTTTTCTGCCTCTACTGAAAAGGTATCCGATTTACTTATTTAACCATTCATGCAATCGCCTGTAACATTGTTATCCGTGACAACATTCTCACAAACGGGTATACCGTCTCTAAAACGCATTACTCCGGAATCGATTTTTTTAACCCTGGAAAACGGGGTCTATCGTATTCCTCGTAGCCCTCTGAAACGCCCAGAGCGAACCTGGGCGTCTCTACAGAGACTATCCTGTCAGCCAGATTCTCCAGCTCCTCTCTGGCGTGACAAGTAGCGAAGGGCGCGGCAGCCACCATGTTTTTTGCGCCGCGTTTTTTCACCGAACCCAAGCTAGCCGCCATCCTCTCAGGCGAGGGAATACCTGCGGCCAGAAGCAAGACATCTTTCGACCGGGGCTCGCATCTCTCCAGGTCCAGCCTGGCAGTTTCCTTCCGGAGCTCTGCTACTTTCCGGTCACGGACACGTGAGATGTACCTGCCGCCGACCATGAACTCCTCCACCATGGCATCGTTTATCCAGATAGTTCCATCCTCGGCGGTCGCACCCACCACGAAATCTCTTCCAGGAGCCGGGAGCTCCTTCGACATCAGGGCAGACACCTCCACGCCAAGCTCATCCGAGACCTCACGGGCCACAGGGACCGCATCCTTCGATGTCACAAGCGCTATGTCAGGAGATACTCCTTCATCCCTCAGTCTTTCAGCCAGCAGTCTGCCCGCACTGGAGAGGTTTTTGAACATCGTTACGGGTAGAAAAAGATTCTGCAGGTTTAAACAGCTCGTTATACATACATTAATGTAAACACGCAGATATAACCGACGAGATGGTTCTCTCTAGCCCTGTAAAGACCAGAAACCCTCCTTCAAAATCCCTTTAAAATATTTGTTGCAGGGCGTCGAAGGCAATCGGCTGTAAAGGTGCTTAAACTAGGAAACAGTCCATCTGTTAGATGTGAGCAAAACAGTTGGGGAAGAAATACATGCCGAAGTACTGGAAGACGCAGAACTCGGCATAGAAAGCACTGTAGTCCAGGAAGCCATAGATAGAATCCGGGAAGAGCACCCTGACTACTTCTGGTCGGTTGAGCGAGAGGGGCGCTACGACCAGGTCCAGCGGGCCGTGCTCAGCGGAGGCGGGACAGGGCTTGAAGCTAACGTTATTTCTGGTGCCGAGAAAGTTGTGGACATCCTTGAACAGAGAGACGTGCCTAGAGACAGGAAGTTCATGAGAGCGAGCGACTGGGATGGCGTGATAAAAACCCTCGAAGGCGAGGGGATGTATCCCGGCATAGAGATAGCCAGGGATACCACCCATAACGCCGGAGACGAAGCCCGGGAAGCCGTGATAACAGCCAGAGGACCCCACTACACACAGGACCAGATATACGGGGAACTAGGATGGGAGCCCGAGTTCGTCTATCTGGCGCCTGAAAACGGCAACGTCATAATAGAAACTGAATCCAGAAACACCCCTGCCGACGAAGACGAGATATATGTCAGGGGCGAGACCGGCTACATACCCCGGGAGTTCTCCACGCTTATATCGGGTCCGCTAGAAGACTTCCAGCGCGTCATGAGGAGGACTGCGGCCAGGAACAACCTGAAGCTGGTCACGGGTAAAAGCCTTTCTTCAGGCCAGCTGACGCTGAGCATCGAGGAAGTCGAGAAAACAGGCCTCCGGAGCGACGGGCCTTACGGAGACCACGCCTTTGATGCCGACAGCCTCGAACTCATGCTGGAAGATCTCGCCAAAATGCTGAACTACGAGCATCCCGAAGTCAGGCGCATAGATGATGTCGACGAACTGGCCCGGTCATGGTTCGACCACTACAACCCAGTTGCCCGAAAAGACGATTCCTTTGTCTACCCCGATACCGCCGCGGCCAACTCGCTCATAAACGAGGCGCTGGGGGTCGATACACCTTTCGCAGAGGTACGTTACGACACTGTACCGGGGAAAGAAAACCTTATCCAGCTCGAGAAAGACCTGGAGACCGACCCCGATGTAGATATCCAGGACGCGGCGGAGTACGTCGACCGCGCCATGGACATGACAGAAATCATTACAGGTATGGAGCTTGAGAAAGACGTGCACGACGACGGCTGGATAAACGTCTACATACCCGAGGACTCAGGTATGAATGTAAAAGAGATAGCGGCCCAGGAAATCGCAAGCAGGAACCGGTACGTCGACCGCGCCGACGAGATGTTCATCTTCCACATGGACGACCTCGGAAGCGGGGCAGTGGAATCTGAGAACACACTTTTCTTCCCGAAGTACGGCCACGAAGGACACATGTACGCTCAGGAAGAGGGAATCGACTACGTCGTGGCGAACAACTTCACCGACTACTATCTCACAGTCAGTGAGGCCATGCACCGCTACCAGGAAGACAGCGAACCAGGGCATGACCAGGGTTAGACACTGATTTAAGGCTATCTGATGAAGTCTCCTGATATGCGGCTAGCTATCGCATCTATATTTACGCTTGGATTACTGGCCAGCTTCCTGTTTGCAATCCTCGGCGGAGTAGCGGTATACTTCGAGGCTTTCAACTTCTACCTCATAGTTCTCGCGGTCATAGTCTTCAACATACTGATGTGGCTGCTAAGCCCTAAAATCAGCGACCTCACCTATACCTGGTTCTACGATACTCGATGGATAGACCTAGAAGAGCTCCGGGAGATCAGCCCGGAGTCCGCCAGAGTCATAGAAGAAGTGGCCTCGGAGTACGACTACAAGGTGCCGAAGCTCGGAATCATACAGGACTCCAACCCCCAGGCGTTCACCTACGGCTCCGACAGGTGGAACGCGAGGATACTCGTCACAGAAGGGCTTTTCCAGTACCTCGACGACAACGAGGCGGCCTCAGTTTATGCACACGAGCTCGGCCACATAACCAACAGAGACTTCATCATAATGACTGTGGCCAACACCATCGTACAGCTGCTCTACCTCATAGCAGTCAGGCTTTACCGCGCCGCAGTAACTGGGGACAGCAAGGACAAGGGTGGCGCAGCACTGATAGGATTCGCAGCATTATCCTACGTGTTCTACTTCATCGGTCGGTATCTCGTCTACTACCTGTCCCGTATCAGAGAGTACTACGCCGACAAGTTCGCCGGGGAGCGCACCGACCCGAACTACCTTTCGTCGGCGCTCATCAAGATTTCCTACGGCATCATGGACAGCCCGGACAACGAGGACCTGATGAAGGCCACCGAAAGCATGGGCATCATGAACCTGGAGCAGGGAGAGGAGAAAGGCGCGGTATACTACAACTCCTCCAACCTCCAGAACTGGGAGCCGCTGGCCAAGGCCTTCCTGTTCGACATCCACAACCCCTGGGCCAGGCTGCTCGAACTCAAGTCGACGCACCCGCTCACCGGGAAGAGGGTAAAGGCGCTCTCTGAACGCGCAACCAACCCGTTCTTCGACTTCGAACAGCTGAGGCAGAAGTTCCAGGTCGACAGGGGCAGGCTCTACCGCCAGTTCTTCCAGGATTTAGCGGTGGTCGCCACGCCGACACTGCTGCTCCTGTTACTGCCCATAGCCTACATCGCGGGCATCGCCACCGGAAGCGTCCCGGAGGCACACACGGTGGCAGCAGGACTCTGGATAAGCGTCCTCGGCGCTGGCTCGGTACTGAAGACTGTCTACAAGTACCCATTCAGAGGCGAAGCAGAGCGGACGACAGTCATCGAACTCCTGGCCGATATCTACGCCTCTCCAGTCCGGGCGTCGAAGGCGGTCCTCAGAGGCAGGATAATCGGCAGAGGTCAGGCCGGTTTCCGGTTTGGGGAAGACCTGATGATAAAAGACGACACCGGCATAATGTACCTCCGGTACCAGTCGATAGTACCTGTTTTCGGAAACCTATGGTTCGGCTGGAAGAAGGCGGACAAGCTGATAGACCAGGCCGCGGAGGCAAAAGGCTGGTTCCTGAGAGGCACGATGCCGTGGATAGGCCTCAGAACCCTGAGAGTCGAAGACGGCGACATCTCCAGCTGGGTGCACCTCCACAGAATCGTCTTCGGCACCCTTATATTGATCGCCGGGATACTGGTGATGTTCTCTTCCTATGGACTCTAGCCCTTCAAACCAAAAATGCGGCGTCCGGGATTTGAACCCGGGTTACGTGCATGGCAAGCACGTGTCTTAGCCACTGGACCAACGCCGCCGAACTTTAACAAGTTCGAGCAGGTTAAGCCATTCTCTGAATGGCTTTCAGTATTATTTTGAGGAGTCGATGACAGTTAAAAAACCGACTGGTCTAGGGCCAGGTTGCGTCGTACTGGCTCCAGTTGATTTCGGATTCTATAGTCTTCCCGAAGTACTCGGTTACAGCGTCGCTCAGGCTCCAGTCACCAGCCTTCATCTCTTCGCGCCAGTTCTCGGCGTAGTCCGTCAACCGGTAGGTATCGCCGGAGCTTTCCCAGAGAACGTTTTCGTGCCTGTCAAGTAGCTCCTCGATATCCCCTGTCTCTACAACTCCTTCCTCACTCAGGACCTGGAACTGCTGCTCTGTTACTTCGCCCTCGGGATGGGCGGTGATGGCGCAGATGGCGTAGTATGTTTCCAGATCCGTCTCTATGTAGTTGTCGACGGGATGTTCCATATGGCCAAGTATATCTGAATCTTTAAATCCGGTCAGGCAATATTAAGAATCTTCGTCCATCCATTTCTGTCATGGGAGAAAAGAGAGACCTGATAGTTGTCGGAGGAGCCGCCGCCGGCATGACCGCCGCGATTTACGCTGTAAGAGCGGGGCTCGACGTTCTCGTGGTAACTGATGGCTACGGCGGCCAGATAAACAATACTGACGTGGTCGAGAACTATCTCGGCTTCAAATCTATCACCGGGCCAGACCTGGCCGACGAGTTCGTGGAACACATGAGAGACTACGATGTCGACGAAGAAGTCGGTTCTCCGGCAGTCGACATCAGGAAGGAAAACGATACTTTCGAGGTGGAGACCGAGGCCGGCGACGTTTTCGAATCCTACTCCGTCATCATCGCGACCGGCGGCTCGAGAAGAAAGCTTGACGTGCCCGGCGAAGAAGAGTTCCGGAACAAGGGCGTCGCGTACTGCGCGGTCTGCGACGGCCCGCTATACCAGGGAGAAGAAGTCGCGGTCATCGGCGGAGGTTACGCCGGAACAGAGGCTGCGGTCTATCTCTCGGAAATCGCGGAGAAAGTGTACGTCATCAATCTTTCCAGCGAGCTCTCTGGTGAGGAAATCACTATAGAGAAAGTGAAGGAAGCGGACAACGTCGAAGTCATCCACG
>CAZEKI010000047.1:0-6330 GCA_964512895.1 uncultured archaeon | reverse complement strand
CTTCGGCGGAGGCAATCTGACGACCGACATAATCGAGGGAATCAACTCTAACGGCGACGGCTTCTTCTTCCATGTGCCCTCTACCCATAAATCCGACCCCTGCGACCCCCGGGATGCGCAGAAGATACTGGATGCACTAAAAACGCCCGAGATGGAGAGCCAGGCCTCCCAGCTTCTCAGGGAAAACTACGGCGATGTAACATTCTACGGCCGGAAAATCGACGGTAAAAAAATCATATACATGGATGCCCGGGAGCTTGGTTGCTACGACGACTTCGAACTACCGGTGTTCAGAGAGGTCATCGAACCTGAAGACACGTTAATCGTCGACCTCCATAACCAGGAGGACGAAGGCGACAGAAAAGAGGTCTGGTACAACACCGAGACCGCCCATTACCTGCGGGAGAGCCTCGCGGAGTTCGAGGAAGAGCTGGAAAAACAGGAGGTATACGACTACAGCGCGGGATACAGTGTGGGCCTTGAAGGCACCTCAAAGTTCGCGCTGGTAGAAGAGGTCAACGGCCAGAAGACACTGATATTCGGCGTGGAAGGCAACGACGCCACCCGGAACCTGCTCGAGCTTGAAGAAGAGTTCCAGGATGAATACGACGAAGTCCTCCTGTTCACCACCGACACACACCGCAGTATACACGAGATGGCTTCCGGCGAGCTCGTCGATAAAAACAAGGTCAGACAGGTAGTCGAGAACGCAGCAGCCTCGGTCTCGGAGGCGAGCATCGGGTTCACAAACCAGAAGTCAGAGCCTATGAATCTGCTACAGGAAGACTACTCCGGACTAATCTACAGCATCAACATGCTTGTACGCCTGGCGCCACTAACACTTATACTGCTCTATATCGCACTGGTCATATGGGTGTTTTAGGAAGTGCTCGAAGCCATACTTGAGAAGGCGTCAGCTCGCTACCCCTTCGGTATCGACGACTTCTTCCAGCAGGTCATCGGCTCGGCCATACTGACCGCGCCGTTCCTTTTCACAGAGGAGGTCTGGCGGATGGCGGAAAACCTTTCACCTCTTCGCTCGGCGATACTTGTTGGTGCGGCGCTTCTGCTGGGTCACGGTGTCCTCTACATCGCATCGCAGCAGCGGGACTGGGAGGAGGAAAGAAAGATTATGGGCGTCACCTGGCGGTACATCTCTCTGATGTCGGTCTCGTTTGGCACCGTTGCCCTGATGATATGGCTGACATCGCCGGTGGAGACCTTCCAGGCAACAGCATCCCAGACTCTCAAAGTTGTCTCAATGATATCCGTCTTCGCCGTCATAGGCGCCGCCACAGCGGATAACCTTGTCTGAGCTTACAGGTAGCCGGTAGCCTGAAATAGCTTGCCACCGCTCTCCCAGACATGGATGAAGAAGATGTTCGCGAACAGCTGAAGAATGTGATAGACCCGGAGCTTGACATCAACATAGTTGACCTCGGCCTGATATACGAGGTGGACGTGGACGAGGAAAACAACGTCGACATACTGATGACCTTGACGACTCCCGGCTGCCCTCTCCACGGAGTCTTTGACGAGATGGTGAAGAAAGAAGTCGGCAAGCTTGGCGAAGTCGGAGAAATCGATGTCGAGCTGACGTTCGAGCCCCGCTGGTCGCCAGACGAGATGAGCGACGAGGCAAAAGACGAACTCGGAAATGTCCCGGGCATGCAGCTTTTCTAAGGCAGAAAACGCTGATTTGAGCACGCCTTCTCAAGGAGAAGTGTGCGGCATGCAGCTTTTCTGAGTCAGGTCTCGATTCTTATGTGGTAGCCGCTCTGTATCTTTTCACGGTGCTGCTCTATCTTTTCCGCCACCCGGTCAGACAGCTCGGATATACGGGCCATGTCTTCTTCGGCGACCTGGGGGTCGACGAACCTGGGCTTGGTCTCGCCGTAGAAATCGTAGTCGTCCTTGTCGACCACGACCTCGAAATCGCTGTCTAGCAATTTCAGTTTCTCCTGTATAGTATCGTTGTCAGACTCTCTCAGAAGCTGCATTATCTCCTCATCGGTGCCGAAAAGGTCTTCCTCCGTTATCAGGCCTATGTCAAGAGCCTCCTTCATAGCCTCCGCCATAGTCTCGAAAATCGCGACCTCTTTAGGGTTTGCCCAGTACTGGTCGTCGGTCTCTATATACCTCAGGGCGTACTTTTCGGCAGTCCCCCTGTCTTCTATCGCGAAACGGTTGTCCACCACTGTCAGGGCGTCAAGCAGGTGCGAAAGATTCTTTCCCTCATAGACTGTCGTATCCCGGAGGAAGTAGTCTATCCTGTCGGCACATAGGTCAGGCAGTTCGCGCTCCAGCAGCCGGAAGTTGGATTCGTCGAGTATGTAGTCGACATCAAGGCCGTGTCGCTCGAGCACTTCCGGAATGTCGGAGTCCAGAACTATCTCCTCAAGAAAATCTTCGTGGTACTCGTGGGCGTCGTTCCGGTAGATGAAGTCCACTAGATGAGAGAAGGCAGTGTGTGGCACGTCGTGGAGTAGACCAGCTATCTGTTCCTCCAGCGGGGCATCGAACTTCTTCAACAGCAGCATGACCCCGACAGAATGCTCGAACCGTGTAACCGGCGTCTTGTCGATGAAGAACGGAGTCGGACCTGCCTGGTGGACATGCTTCAGTCTCTGTACAGGCCCAGACTCAATAAGCTCGAGCAGCACGTCTTCCCCAACTTTCTGCCAGCCGTAGACAGGGTCCTGGAACTCCATGAAACCCGTACTTGAGCCAAAAGTTATAGTTCTGACTGCTACAGCGACTCCAGTCTCTCCAGGTCCCGGGAGTACTCCTCGATAGCGTCCTGGACCGGTGTCTTCGAGGCCATGTCGATACCGAGCGGCTCGAACAGCTCGAGTGGATAGTCGCTGGAGCCTGACTTAAGGAACTCGATGTAGCTCGCGGTGTCACCGTCTTCCAGAATCTTCTTCTTGATGGCGGCCGCGGCCGAGATGCCTGTGGCGTACTGGTAGACGTAGAAGCTGTAGTAGAAGTGCGGTATCCTCATCCATTCTCTCTCTATCCGCTCGTCGATGAACTCCTCGCCGTAATACTTCAACTTTAAACCACGGTAGACGTCGTCTATAACATCCGGTGTCAGCGGCTTTCCGGACCCGGCTCTATCATGTATCTCTTTCTCGAACTCGGCGAACATGGTCTGGCGGAAAAGCGTGGTCCGGAAGTTCTCGAGCTGGTGGTCGAGCGCGAAACGCTGGAGCCTCGGGTCTTCAACCTCGTTCAGCAAGTAGTGTGTCAGCAACTGTTCGTTGACGGTGCTCGCAGTCTCCGCCACAAATATCTCGTAGTCGCTGTAGATATAGGGCTGGTTCTCGCTCGTGAAGTATGAGTGCATCGAATGCCCGAGTTCGTGGGCCAGGGTATACATCGACTTGATGTCGTCCTGATAGTTCATCAGGATGTACGGGTCGGTGTCGTACGAACCCCCGGAATAGGCGCCGGAGCGTTTGCCTGGCGTCTCGTAGACATCCACCCAGCGGGACTCAAGACCCTCCCTCATCTTTGCGACGTACTCCTCGCCGAGCGGCTGCACTGCGTTCAGGACGTGCTGTTTCGCCTCTTCGAACTCGACCTCCGGCTGCTCACCTTTGACCGCGGGCATGTAGATATCCCAGCTCTTGACCGCATCAACTCCTAGCGACCGGCGCTTCAGCTCCGCGTGACGCTGTAGAGCATCCGTGTTATCGTTGACCACGGCTAACAGGTTCTCGTAGACCTCGACCGGTATGTTCGCAGGTTTCAGAGAGGCTTCGAGAGCGGAGTCATAATCCCGTATGTTCGCGGTCTTGACACCCGCCCTGACCTGTTTCTCGAGCGTCGCACCCATGGTGTTCCGGAACCCAGAGAAACGGTCATAGAAAACCTCGTGCACCTCGCGCCTGAAGTCTCTGTCCTCGTCTTTCAGCAGCTTCGTGAAGTTGTTTTGGGTTATCCTGACTTTCTCTCCGTCTTTCTCGACCTCGGGAAACTCAAGGTCGGCGTTTGTGAAGGTATCGTAGAACTCTCCCGGGCTTCCAAGCACCTCTCCAAGCTCGGCCAGCACTTTCTCGACCTCCTTGGAGCGAGTGTGTGGCTTCAGCCGCAGGATGTCCTCAAGGTAGTGCCGGTACCTCGACAGCGCTTCGTCCTCCATGAACCCCTCCAGTGTCTCTCGGTTGGCCTGCTGTATCTCCGTCGTCAAGAAGCTGGTGCTAGAAGATGCCCTGCTTGAAAGGCTCTGTACCCGCGAAACAAGTCCCTGGGCTTCCTGGTCTCTCGTATCCTGGTCGCGTTTCATCCTGGCGTATACCGACAGTTTCCCGACTTCCCGCATGATTTCCCCGTACAGCTCCAGAACCTCTTGCAGGATTTCCGGGCTTTCCATGACCCGGTCCTCGTATTCAGGGAACCTCTCTATCTTTTTCTCCACGTCTTCAAAGTCTTGCTCCCATTCTTCGATATCGGTGTAAACCCTGTCTATATCCCATTTATACTGGTCCGCCAGTTCTCCGCGTTGCTTCGGCTCCATGAAAAATACTTCTGCAAGGAAAGATTAAAAGCTGATTCAGCCGCATGAATCCATCAGTCTCAGGGCTCTTTCAACTGCTTGCTCTGGCTCGTCAAAGTTCTCTATCAGCCGGTCGTTGAGAAACGTATCCCAGGTCCCGTCCTCGAACTGTTCGACCCTGATCTCGTCCTCGGATTTTTCGTGCTTCCACATCCTGTGGATATCCTCGCTTTCGGGTCTTTTCATCGACCACTTATCGGATGGATTCATGATTAAAAACCTGTTTAAACTATTCTGATATACTATATAAAAAAACAGCCACTATCTAGTTCTTCAAAAACTATAAGAAGTCCAGAGAACTGTTTAATAATCTTTTAAATTTAAATCTTACTAGCAAACATCTCGAGCAAAACCGTCTTAAGAATCGCAGAGAACCCGGCAGTATGCCGCAGAAACCGATGGCTGCTGTAAAGGCTCTGGTGGAAGACGACGGACGCTATCTTCTGATACAGCAGGACATCGGCTCCAGAAAGGTCTGGACACTGCCAGGCGGACGGGTAGACTTCGGCGAGGAGCCACGGGAGGCGCTTCTCCGGGAGCTCAGGGAAGAAGTCTCGATAGCGCCCGATATTGGAGAGGTAGCGGGAATGTACACGTTCTTCATAGACGACGAGAGACAGGTGGTTCTGACCGTGTTCGAGGCGAGCTATACCGGAGGCGAGATAGATATAGACTCGAACCCGGCCGAAGACGTGATAGAAGACTACCGCTGGGTTTCGCCCGACGAGATCTTCCAGCTGGAGCTCGGGGACGGCGTGAAAGACTTTTTCGACAGCTATTTTGACTAGAAAAGCTGGCTACCTGACCGCGTCAAGCATTTCTCTACAGTCCGCGAAACGTACCTCGCGGTCGGCGTCGTAGGACTGCATCATGGCCTCGCGGTCCTGATTCGAGACCGTCTCTTCCGATGGACCGACTATCTTGTAGCTCTTCGTTTCCAGCACCAGCTTGGCCCAGAGGACGCCGGTCTTCCAGACATCGTACTGGAAATCTATTTCGCCGCCGTCCATAAACTCCGGTGGATGCCTCAGGTAGCCGTCGTCCTTGGCATGCCCCTCATAGTCGAAAGGCGGGGTCGAGATATTGAAGTCGTAGAGCGTCGCCTCCCTGGTTTCCGGATCGATGAAAACGTTGGGCATCCGGATGTCGAAATGCATCACATCCCGGTCGTTTAGCTCGGCCGCGGCCTCAAGTATATCGCCGACTATGTGCCTCGCGGTTTCGCTGTCCACCGGCGGCTCCGCCCACTCCGCCAGCGTCGGCTGCTCGATTATATCCGAGTAGACCTCGACCACTCTCTCCTCTCCGCGTTCAACCTGGTACTCTCCTTCCTCGTCGTAGTAAGAGTCAACGATTTTGAAGTCGGACGCCTGGGACAGGTACTCGCCGTTCGAGTGCTCCCTTACCCTGTGAACCGGTTCATGCAGCACTTCATCCGGCGTCAACAGGTTTTCGTGCTCGATACCCGCTATCTCCCGCATAACAGAGATGTTGTCCGCGGGCGAGACAGGCCAGGGCGTGAGGTAGTCGTGCCTGTTGATCTTCAGAAGAACTTCTTCGCCATCCGAGTTCTCGGCGCGGACGATATCAGCTCTTGCCTCTATACCGGAGTACGGCCCGGTCTTGTCTCCTTTCTTCCCCCTGTTCGGTCTATAGACATGGTCCTCCGGCCGGATAACATCGTAATCAGTAAACTCGTAGTCCCCCACCCTGAACCTAGTAACATCCGGCATGTACACGTCAAGGTAACAAAATCATAAATCAGTTGA
>CAZEKI010000046.1:0-6333 GCA_964512895.1 uncultured archaeon | reverse complement strand
CTTCTCCGTCGGTGTCGTAGAAGAGCGTGTTGGTGGCGGGAATACCAGGCTTTGAGCTTCCAACGGATAGGTGGTGGCTGTCAACCTCGTCTGCGTCTACGTCGCTTACTCGCTGACTGCTTGCACGGAGCTGACCCCAGGCACCTGAAGCACTTGACACTAGTCCGATGGTTCCTGCTCCGAGCCCCACCATTTTGAGAAAGTCACGGCGATTGATTCGTCGAGGAGAACTCTCAAGCAGTTTGCGATAGCGGGGGTCGTTTGATTTCTGGAGGTTGCGGATTATTTCGTTGGTTATTTCATTTCGTGTTCCGGAGACTTCGTTTTCGTCCAGTTTTTTCTCGACTGCTTCGGCTACTTTCCGCTGTATCTCTTCTTCGGTTAATGTGTACTCCTTGTCGTCCTGGTCTTGGCTGATCGGTTTCTAGCCTCCGTAGCTGGGCTTGAGTTGTTTTTGGCCCTGCTGGGCCATCTTCTCTTCGATTATCTGCTGTATCATCTCTTTCTGATTGTCCTCGATGATCTGCTCTATCGTCCTGTCGAGCTCGTCGAGCCGTTCCTCTACCAGTTGCTTGATTTCATCCTGGAGTTCGTCGTCGAAGGGCATCTGTTAACTGGTAATTAGTTGGTATCCTTTTTGTATGTTGATGGTAGATTCTGACATTTTAGTTCGGTCCGCTAAACGGTTTTATGGCGGACGTTGACTGGGATAAGCTGTCTTTTGTCAAAAGGTCTGAACAGAGGTTAGATGTGCTTTCTGGGCTTGAGGGGCCTTCGATGCCTTCAGAGCTGGCTGAAGAGCTTGGTATGCATCAGTCGCATGTAAGCAGGGCGTTAAGCGAGCTAGAAGAGAAGGATTTGGTGAAGATACTTAACCCGGATGCTCACCGGGGCCGGCTCTACCGCAGGACGGAAGAGGCCGAGAAGATACTTGAGCGTATCTAGCGGCGAGCTGGCGAAACTAATAAAACAACAATGTGTTATGATTGTCTTGTGATACCATGCATCCAGCTGCAAAGATTCTAGTTGGAGCCCTTATGGTTATAGTAGGGGTCTACACATCAGTGACTTTCTGGGACGAGCTTCTGCTGCTTGTGAAGGCGGGAGTAGGTCCTCTGCTCGTGCTCATCGGTGCTTTCATCGTATGGCTCGAGAGCGACGAGTGGAAGATGCAGAGAGAGACTGAAGAGGCCCAGGGTATCCAGAGACAGCTTACCGCTGAAGAGACAGTAACTGAAGAAGAGGAAGAGGAGGACGAAGACGAAGGATTCGAGTGCGCCGAGTGCGGTAAGTCGTTCGATACCGAGAGAGGGCTTCACATCCACCAGGCCCAGAAACACGAATAAGGCTGTTTCACATTTCTTCACTCTTTTATTTTCATACCGGCTAGCTCTGGCTCTCGTAGATACTCCTGACCTTCTCCAGCGAGTCGGCTTCCTCCTTGTCCTCCCGGAACTGTTTCAGCCGTGGGAACCTGAGCGCATAACCTGAAGAGTAGGTCGGCGACTCCTGTATCTCCTCGTACTCGACCTCGACTATTACTTCGGGCCTGACCTCGACGTCGCGGCCGTCTTCGTTTACTATCAGGGGCTGGAGCTTCTCGGTGATTTCCTCGAGCTGTTCGTCGGTCAGCCCGGTGGCCATCTTGCCGACCTCGAGGTATTCATCGTTTTCAGGGTCGTGGGCTCCAAGCCTGAGGCTTCCTATCCAGCCGCTTCTGCGACCCTCGCCCCATTCACCGCCCACGATGGCGAGGTCGAGGGTCTCCATCACTGGCTTCAGCTTGACCATGTATCCTACACGTGACCCGGGCTTGTACTCCGCGTGGAGGGCCTTCATGATGATGCCTTCCTGTCCGTCCGCAAGCGCCTGCTGCTGCATCTCCTGGACCTCTCCCGGCTCGTCGGTCTCGATGTGGTCCGCGAGCCTCAGCGCCCATTCCTCCTCGTCCACTATGCCGGAAAGCGACTGCCACCGCTGGCGGTATTCCCTGTCGAGCATCGAACCGTCCAGGTATATCAGGTCGAACGGCCTTACTTCTACCGGTATCTGGTTCTTGAGCTTCTGGATGTCGTACTTCCTCTTGATGCGCTTCGACAGCTTCTGGAACGGTATAGTGCCGTGGTCTTCCGGGTCGTACGCCACTATCTCGGTGTCGAGTATGGCCTCGTCGGCATCGATGTTGTCCTTGACCGCCTTCACGACGTCCGGGAACTGTCGCGTGACATTTTCAAGCCGGCGGGTGAAGACCTTGACCTCGTCGTCCTTGAGGTGTATCTGGGCTCGCATGCCGTCGTACTTGTAGTCGACGCCCGCGGGTTCTCCCACTGTCTCGAAGCCTTCTTCTATAGTATCTACTTTCTTTGCGAGCATCGAGTTGACAGGCTGGAATATCTCCATGTCAAGCGATTTTACAGCCTCGATGCCGTCCTTACATGCCTCTGCGACCTGTGTGAAGTCGTTGGTGAGGTCGTAGGCTCTCTGTATTTCCTCCGTGTGTTCGCCGTCGAAGAAGGCTTCGGCAAGCGCGTCCCGGACGATGCCTTCACCTACGCCGAGTCTCATGTTCTGGAGGAAGGTCCGGGCGACATACTTCGCCTCTTCTGGTTCTGCCGATGATATCATGTCGGCAACCTCTTTCCTCTTGGTGTCCATGTTAACTGATTCCCCTTCGCCTTCTCCCATCGTGGCGACTTTCTCGAGCTTGTCCATCAACCTCTCTACTGTCAGCTCCTGGGACATCAGCCGCTGCTGGGTCTTTTTCGACACCATCTGCTCGGCCACTTCGCCCAGGTCTCCGGTCTCTCGCCAGAGGTCTTCGATTTCGTCCTCGCTTCTCCCGGTGGCCTCCGATATTATCGCCACCATGGTCTTGCTGGAGATGCCGAGGTCAAGGTCTTTCCAGGCCGGGAAGGCCCGGCCCATCGAGAGCAGCACCACGTCGGGGAGTTCGTTTCCAGCTTCTTTGAAGAGCTCTGCCAGTATCGATGTCTTCTCGAGCGTGGCCTGTGTCCCTTCGAGTTCCCGGTAGGCTTCGACCAGTTTAGAATACTCCATACTGGGATTTTCTGGCCTGAAAGGTTTAAACTATGCCCTCCAAATAATCCATGAGAGATGTCTATCTTTGACGATATAACCAGTCTCGGCACCTACCGCGATTTCCGGGATGAGACGATTCCGCGGAAGGTCATGGGTATGATACTTGAAGCCGGTAGCAGGGCGCCTTCTCCCGGCAACGTCAATGCCCTGGAGTTCATCGTGGTCGAGGATGACGAGCGCAGAGAGGCTCTTTCCCGAATCGCTGATGACGGACGGATAGAGAGCGCCCCGACCTCTGTGATAATAATAGAGGACCGGGAGAGGATGGGGCGCCGGGTCGGGAACGACGGCGCCCGGGATTTCTGTACTGCAGAGGCAGCTATCTCGGCCCAGAACATGCGTCTTGTGGCGAAGGAGAACGGCGTGGCGTCATGCTGGATAACAGGCTTCCCGGAGCAGGCGGTCCAGGACGAGTTTGGCATTCCCGACGGCAAGATGCCTCTGGGCATCGTGATACTCGGCTACAGCGACCAGGAGGTGCCGCCTGAGGAGAAGTTCAAGCTGAACAACATCTGCTACCATGATATGTACGACAACCAGGTCAGGAGCATGTTTGACAAGCTGGAGTGGAAGGGCATCCGTGAGAGCAAAAGAGTGTACCGGAAAAAGGGTCTGGGTATAGTCGGCAGGATTCGGCGAAAGCTTCGAGAGATTTTATAAATCTTCATCCCGATTAAATTATTACTGGGCAATAATAAATCAATACTGGTTTCGTCCTAGAAGCCGGATAAGGTTTATAACTGCCCACAATGATAGAATTTCATAGGAGTGGTGAAAAGATGGTTGCAAGCCAGGAGACTCTAGATAAACTCGAAGACATTGGACTGAACATGTACGAGCGGAAAATTTATTCGGCCCTCCTTGGAAGAGGAGTTTCTACAGCCGGAGAGCTTTCAGAGATGACAAATGTTCCCCGCTCAAGAGCTTACGACGTTCTGGAGTCTCTTGCAGAGAAAGGTTTCTCGGTTATCAAGTCTTCTCAGCCGATGGAGTACGTCGCAATCCCGCCACAGCAGGCTATAGAGAATATCAAGAAGCAGCATGAGCGAGAGTTCCAGGAGAAGCTTAGACGGCTTGACTCCTTCAAGGACTCGGAGGCGGTAGACGAGCTTGAGAGCCTCTACGACCAGGGTGTCGAACTTGTAGACCCGGCGGAGATGTCGGGCTCGCTTAAAGGCCGGCACCAGATCCACCAGCACCTGGGCACCATGTTCCAGGACGCCGAGGAGAACATAAAGATAGTAACTTCCGAGCAAGGGCTACGGGACATCGAGGAGAACCACTCCGACCTTCTCAGAGAGGCCCGTGAACAGGGCGTTAACGTAAGGATACTTGCGCCTGTAACAGATGAGAACCGTGACGCGTATGAGAACGTCAGCCAGATAGCCGAGGTCAGGCACCTGAACACTGATGAAGAGAACTTTGAGCTTCCTCGCGGACGTTTCGCGATTGTCGACGACGACATGACGATGTCGATGACACATGACGAGGTCCACTCGACTCAGGACACTGCGTTCTGGACCAAGAGCGACCACGTGTCGAAGGAGACCATGGAACCTATTTTCGACATGCTCTGGCACCACTCTAGAGAACCTGGACAGCCGGAAGCTCCTGAAGGACCCGAATAAACTCTTTTCTCGACTATCTTAGACTTGCTTCTAGAGGAGCCTCTGCCTTGAACAGGCCTCCGAGAAGAGAATCTGCGTTCAGGAACGAGAAGATATTGAATTCTCCGGGCTGCTTTACTTGGAAGGTTTGTAGCTCCCTGCCGGTCAGATTCTCCGCTGTCTCTACCGACGTCTGCCGGCCTCCTAAACGGTCAACCAGCCCGAGTTCCCTTCCACGCTCGCCGAGGAATGCTTCGCCAGTCCGGACCTCAGCTAGCTGTTCGTTTGTCAGGTTCCTCTCTTCTTCGACGAGCGAGATGAACTCTTCGTGAACCGCGTTTACCTTCTGCTTGAGAAGCCGTCTCTCTTCTTCAGTTATATTCTGGTACTGGGAGCCTGTCTCCTTGTACCTTCCCGAGGTCACGTTGACGTACTCGACACCCAGCTTGTTGAGGAGGCCTGAGTACTCGAGATAGGAGCTTCTAACGCCGATGCTACCTGTCAGGGACGCAGAGTCGGCAACTATCCTGTCACATCCGAGGGATGCCAGGTAGGCGCCGGAAGCCGCTACATCCCGGAATCTGCATACTGTCGGGACTTCGACCTCTTCTATGGCGCGCATGACTTCTTTCGAGGCCACTACTGCACCGCCGCCAGAGTTAATTTCATAGATTATTGCCTTGGCATTCTGCTGCCTTGCCCGGGTGTTGAGCTCCCTGACCTGTTCTGGTGTTATAGCGCCCGAGGAGAACACCGAAGCACCGGCAGAGGGCGTGATGGACCCGGATAAATCGATTACGGCTGCCTTGCCACTGCTGAAATCGGGCCATACTCCTGCCGCACTTGCCGATATAAGGATTACTGCGGCACATAGAAGTTTGAGTTTCATACTTCTGACCGCGTGACTCTTCTTTTTAACTTTTGATATGGTACTCTCTCACATGTCTACCCTCAAACAGCTCTCGCGCACCATAATCGAAGAGATAGAGGCTGGCGACATCGAATCCCGGGAAGATGTTGAGGCCCGGAAGAAAGAGCTGTGCCGTGAGACCGAGTTCTCCGGGATGCCGAAGAACAGCGACATTCTCCAGTTCGCGGACGATGCTGAGGAGGAAGCCAGGAAGGTGCTGAAAACCAAGCCTATGAGGACGATATCCGGGATAGCCAACGTCGCCATCATGGCCCGCCCTGCTCCCTGTGGCGGAGGATGCATATACTGTCCGAAAGGCGAGGGAGCGCCCCAGAGCTACACCGGCAAGGAGCCAGCGACGAGGAGGGCCATCAGAAACCAGTACGACCCCTTCGACCAGGTCCACGATAGGCTCAACCAGTACGAGAAAAACGGGCACCCTGTCGACAAGTCGAAGCTGATAGTGATGGGAGGAACATTTCCATTCCAGGACCCGGAGTACCAGCGCAAGTTCCTGAAACGAGCCTTTGACGGCTTCAACACCTATGATAGCGGCACGGAGTCAGGCTCTCTGGAGGAAGCCCAGGCCCAGAACGAGACCGCAAAGGTTCGTAACGTCGGCGTGACGTTCGAGACCCGGCCGGACATCTGCGAGACCAAACACATCGACCGCATACTTGAGATGGGCGGCACCCGGGTCGAGATGGGGGTCCAGAC
>CAZEKI010000045.1:0-6616 GCA_964512895.1 uncultured archaeon | reverse complement strand
TGAATAAAAACCGTTTTAAATGTTGTGAACAAAAATATGGGTATGCCGGAAGAAGAGGCCGCACTGCTGACATACGACACGAGAAGGGACAAGTTCGAATCGGTCTACGAGCGGAACAAGTTCTACCGCGGCCTCTTCGGCTACAAACAGACCGTGAAACGGAACGGCAAGAAGTACGAGTACGAGAAGGACGGACTGATGGACGAGGTGGCCAATGTCCGGGTCGACGACTCGGTTTTCATCCTGGCCAAGTCGAACGTAAAAAAACTCGAGAACTACCTGGAAGAATGGGGCGAGAAAGTCGCCTACCGGATATTCACGGTACTGATTGAAGACGAAAACATACTCAGACAGATAAAGAGCTGATACTATGAACGACGACAACGGGAACGACGGAGACGATAAAACGGTCAAACTTAGAGTGGGCGAGGTTCCTCCCAACGCCCAGCAAGACATAGGCAGAGGCATCATCAGAATCGACTCCAAGGTAATGGAGGAGCTCGGCGTGACCGAGGGAGACGCGGCCATAATCAAGGGCTCCCGGGAAACCGTCGGAAGAGTTGCCAGGAGCTATCCCGCCGACAAAGGACTCGGCATCGCAAGGATGGACGGCTACATGCGGAAAAACGCAAGTACCTCGCTCGGAGAGAAAGTAGAGGTATCGCCCGCCGAGCTCAAGGAGGCCAAGAAAATCACGCTCGCACCGGCGGAAGAAGGCGTGATGATACAGGTCGGCAACCCCAACATATTCAAACGCGCACTCACCGGGCGCGCAGTCATGGAAGGCGACATAGTCGTTCCCGGCGAAGGCAAGGACCGGCGCAAGTCCCTGTTCGACGAGATGTCTTTCCTTGAAGCCGACCAGTTCAGGTTCAGCTTTGGCGAGATCAAGCTGGCTGTCGTCAACACAAAACCAAAAGGACCGGTAAAGATAACAGAACAGACCGAAATCGAGATGAAACAGCAGGCAGTCGAAGACGTTGACCAGCAGACCGTTCGAGTGCCCGAGGTAACATACGAGGACATCGGCGGACTAGACGAAGAGATCCAGCAGGTACGGGAGATGATAGAGCTGCCGCTGAAACATCCCGAGGTATTCCAACAGCTCGGAATCGAGGCACCTTCAGGCGTGCTGCTCCACGGACCACCGGGCACAGGAAAAACGCTGCTCGCAAAGGCAGTCGCCAACGAGGCCGACGCCACGTTCCTCTCCATCAACGGCCCGGAAATCATGTCGAAGTACTACGGAGAGTCCGAGAAACAGCTCCGGGAGAAGTTCGAAGAGGCACAGGAGAACGCACCGGCCATAATATTCATCGACGAAATCGACGCCATCGCAGCCAAGCGGAGCGAGGTCGGCGGAGAAGTCGAACGCCGAGTAGTTGCGCAGCTGCTTTCACTTATGGATGGCCTGGAGGAACGTGAGAACGTCATAGTTATCGCGGCGACCAACCGTGTCGATGCCGTAGACGAGGCGCTGAGACGTGGTGGCCGTTTCGACCGTGAAATCGAAATCGGCGTCCCGAACCGGCAGGGTAGAAAGGAGATTCTCCAGATACATACCAGGAACATGCCTCTGACCGACGACGTAGACCTCGACGAGATGTCGGACAAGACCCACGGCTACGTCGGGGCCGACCTCGAGGCGATGTGTAAAGAGGCGGCGATGTCGGTGCTACGGCGCGTGCTACCCGAAATCGACCTGGACGAGGAGATACCCAGCGACGTGATGGAGAAGCTGGTCGTAGACAGAGATGCGATGATGGACGGCATGCGAAACGTCGAACCATCAGCGATGAGAGAGGTCATGGTAGAGGTACCGAAGGTCTCCTGGGAAGACGTCGGAGGCCTCGGCGACACACAGGAAAAGCTTGAAGAGATGGTGGAGTGGCCGCAGAAATACCCGGAGCGTTTCGAGCGGATGGGTATCGACGTGCCGAAAGGCATACTGCTCTATGGGCTACCCGGGACAGGAAAAACCCTGCTGGCGAAAGCTGTCGCCAACGAGGCCAACGCCAACTTCATCTCGATAAAAGGCCCCGAGATATTCTCCAAATACGTCGGGGAGTCGGAAGAGGCGATACGTGAAGTCTTCAAGAAGGCAAGCCAGGTTGCCCCGTGCAGCCTGATCTGCGCCGAGATAGACTCGATAGCCACCAGGCGAGGTACTAGGAGCGACTCCGGCGTCGGCGACCGGGTTGTCAACCAGCTACTGACCGAGCTCGACGGCATCGAATCACTTGAAGGCGTGACAGTTATAGCAGCGACGAACAGACCCGACATGATAGACCCTGCGATAACACGCCCGGGACGGCTCGACCGCTCCATCGAGGTAGAGGTGCCGGATGGAACGGCCCGGAAGAAGATCTTCGAGGTCCACACCCGGAACATGCCTCTTGCGGACGACGTCGACCTGGAAGAGCTGGCGGAGAAGACAGATTCCTACGTCGGCAGCGACATCGAATCAGTCTGCCGGGAGGCTGGTATGATATCTCTGAGGCGAGACCCTGACTCGGAAGATGTCACGCTCGAAGACTTCGAACAGGCGATAGAGAAGGTCCGGCCTACCGCAACAGAGGAGAACCTCCAGCAGTACCAGCGGATGATGAAGAGGATGCAGCAGATGGAGGAGCCAGACGACACTCCAGACTACTACGCCTGATGCCTCAAAGACGCCTTTCCGGCGTCTTTCCATCTCCTTTGTTTTCCCGGTTCCCAGCCGGTAACCCTCGATTTATAAGGATAGATGTCAAAATCTGACATACTGATGGCCGAACACGAATGCGAGAGATGCGGCAAAACTTTTGATTCTAAAAGAGGTCTAAGCGTCCACAAGGCTCAGGCCCACGACGGCGAAGACGAAGCTGAGAAACAGGGCGGTACATCTCATGAACCACAGACCATCAGCTTTACTGTGAGACACGCACTCATAGGCGTCTTCATTCTTGGGCTTGCGGTAGGCTTCTCTGGCGGCATGCTGGTATCGCCCAGCACAGCACTGACCGGGGCCACCGGGGAACAGGTCGACAACAACCCCAGTCCTTCGCCTTCCGATACCGGAGACCAGCAGGACAGCGATAACAACAATGACGCGACAGGCGACAGTCCTGACGTAGACCCGAGCCAGATAGAGATAGAGGGCGAACCCATGATGGGAGACGAGAACGCACCTGTAACGCTTGTAATGTATGAAGACTTTGAATGTCCGTTCTGCCAGAGATTTGAACAGAATGCGGTACCGCAGATAGTAGATAACTATGTCGAAAGCGGCCAGGTAAGACTGGTCTGGAAAGACTTCCCACTGCCGCAGCTCCATCCCTGGGCGGAGCCGGCAGCGGCCGCGATGGAGTGCGTCTACAGGCAGGACGAGGATGCTTTCTGGACCGTCAAGGACAGGGTCTTCGACAACCAGGAAACTCTCAGCACCTCAAATATAAGAGGCCAGATAAAGACCTGGGCGGCCGAAGAAGGAGTGTCCCAGTCGGCTGTTGACAGCTGCCTCCAGAACGGCAACCCGATGGAGGAGGTCAACGGCGACAAACAGGAAGGTCAGAGCCTGGGAGTGTCAGGAACACCAACAGTCTTCGTGAACGGCCACAAGATAGTAGGTGCACAGCCCTACAGCCGGTTTGAATCGGTTATCGAGAACCAGCTTGGTTAAGCCATGAACCCAAAGCAACATTTCCTCTTCTGGAAGCAGGGCCTCAAAGACGCCTTCACCGCTATTTACACCTCTCGAACAAACCTGGCGGTGGCGGCTGTAACAGCAGCGGCCATGTACATCTTCCTGGTACTATTCAGCTTCCCAGAGTACTCCTACCAGCTCCTGATGGCGGACCTGCTATACCTCGATAACGCGGTCGAGGCATTGACAATCAACATATACAGTGCTTCCGGCGGACTGGCTCTCTTCCTTACAGTGGTCTACTCCGTCCTCGCCGGGGTCGCGGTATCACACATCGCCGCCCAGCTAAGAGCCAGCCAGGGCAGCTTCAGGGACCTTGCCTGGGCGTCGCCCGGCTTTATCGCCAGCGGCTGTGCAGGATGCGGAGCAGGCTTCCTCGGTTTACTCGGGTTCGCGGGCGCACTTGCAGCACTTCCCTTCCAAGGCAACGAAATAAGAATACTCGGCATAGCTTTCATGCTCTACTATCTAGGTGATGCAGGCTCTCCTGAGACCTGCGATGTCTAGCGCCTCGTCGTAACTATGTTCTCGCCGTCATCGACGCCCACGAGAACTGTATGCTCTGCCTGGGCGACTACACCTGATTCCATCTCCTTCAGAATCGGGTAGGAGTGTACGATATCCTGGTTGACAAGCTTCTTCAGCGCCATCCTTTCCCGGCCGCCGAAACCGTTGAGCCACCGGGTTGTGAAGGGAAGTCCTCTGAAGCTCTTTATCTGCTTCAGCAGCTGTCTCTGTGAACGGCCGCGGACACTGCGTTCTTCCTCAAGCTTGTAGATGTTTCCAGCGCCACCGTTCACGACCTTGCCGGAGCCGGTGGTTATGAAAGGCTCTATGGCAACTGCGTCGCCTTCCTCGAACTCGTGGCTGGAAGTGCCGTGGACGTTAGGTATCGATATACCGGCGTGCTGCTCATAACGCCCGAGGTAGTGGCCGGTCAGATTCTGGACAACGTTGTATTCTTCAGGTACCTGTTTCTCGACGTAGGTGCCGAACTCGCCTATAGTCTTGCCGGGCTCTATGAACTCCAGCGCCGCCTCAAGCACCTCTTCTATAGTATCTATCATCTCCTGGTGCTTCCCGGAAGGATTAACGGTCAAAGCGGTATCTGCGATGTAGCCGTCCGAATGGGCGCCGATGTCTATCTTCAGAACATCGTCTTCCTGGAGTTCACGGTCCTCGTTGACGCCTGGAGTGTAGTGGGCGGCCTCCTCGTTTATGGACAGATTCACAGGGAACGCTGGCTCGAGACCCTGGTCGCGTATCAGAGACTCGATCTCCTCGGCTATATCTTTCAGGTTAGTTCCGGGTTCTGAAACTTCCCTGGCTTTCTGCCTCGCATCCTGTATGACCTTGCCGGCCTCGACGTATTTTTGCCTGGTCTCGGAGTTCATGGTCAAATCTTGCCTGAGAATATATTTAGTTTAACGTGTCACACCCGATTCTTCCGCCGCCTCTTCTACACGCGCCGCTATCTCCATCGCAAGCTCTCCATCAATCGTTGAAGGCACTATCTCATTCCTGGACGGTTCGATGAACTCTGCGATAGCATCCGAGGCAGCCTCCTTCATCTCCTCGTTGATTTCTCGGGCCCGGGCATCCAGCGCGCCGCGGAAGATGCCGGGGAACGCAAGCGAGTTGTTGACCTGGTTGTCGAAATCGCTTCTTCCTGTCGCAGTTATGGCTGCGCCCGCCTCTCTGGCATCCTCTGGCATGATTTCGGGGTCGGGATTTGCGAGAGCGAATATAATCGCGTCCTCTGCCATCGACTCCACCATCTCCTTCGACACGATTCCGCCCGCAGACAGGCCTATCAGGACATCGGAGCCCTCCATCGCGTCTTCCAGACTCCCGGATTCTTCCCGGGCGAGCGTCGACCGGGCTATCTCTTCCTTGAACCGGTTGCCCTCATCTCCAGGTTCAAGTATTCCTTCACTGTCTACAGGCACGATATCTTCAACGCCCGCGGCCTGGAGGAACCTTATAGTGGCGTAACCGGCCGCACCGACACCGATGACAGTCACCCGAACATCTTCGAGCACCTTGTCAACAATTTCCAGAGCGTTCTTCAGCGCCGCAAGAACAACAATGGCGGTGCCGTGCTGGTCGTCGTGGAACACCGGAATGTCCAGATTCTTCTTCAGCGTCTGCTCGACGTCGAAACACTTCGGTGCCTCGATATCTTCAAGATTGATGGCGCCGAAGCCGGGAGCCATCTTCTCCACCGAGTCGATTATCTCCTCGCCAGAATCTACGTCGAGACATACCGGGAAGCCGTCGACTCCGGCGAACTTCTTCATCAAGTTAGCTTTTCCTTCCATCACAGGCATAGCCGCCTCCGGCCCGATATCGCCGAGCCCGAGAACCGCGCTACCGTCCGTCACGACCGCAACAAGGTTGCCTTTAGTAGTATAGTCGTAGACTTTTTCACGGTCCCCGTCTATTTCCCGGCACGGCTCCGCCACGCCAGGCGTGTAAACCAGATCGAGGTCGCGTGCATCCTCGATTTCGACGCTCGGCTCGACAGAAATCTTTCCAGGATTTTCCGAGTGAAGCTCCAGTGCTTTATCCCTGTCAACCATGTCACAGTATCAGTGGAAGAATTGTTGTAAACGTTTCCGTGACACTGCACATATTGGCAGAAAAAATACTTTTATGAGAATTTTAACCTTCAGATACCCGTTCTTCGGATATAATCCTATCTAAGGTTGCAAAAACGAGTTAACAACACTCGCCACATTATTCTTTTCTCCCAAGGCCGCCTAGTCAAGTAGTAGCCTCAGCTCATTCTAAATTGACCTCTAGAATGTAGTCTCTATGTATTTTACGGAGTTTCTCACTCCGAGCAACCTTTCTCGGGGTTTTGTCCTCAAGAGCAGGATGAATGTCATCAAAGAGCTCTTTCATAGGCGCATCAAGATCGAAATCTAC
>CAZEKI010000044.1:0-6681 GCA_964512895.1 uncultured archaeon | reverse complement strand
GAACCCGCGTCCCGACCGCCACAAGGTCGGAGTATAGACCAGCTAACCTACCCTCACCGCGAAAGTATAACTGGTTTCACAGGTGAAGCTTTTAATTCTCAGCGGAGAACTGCGGCGGTGGAAAACGGATTTAACTCTCTTCTCTCCATCTTTTTGCATGTCTGAGGCGTACGAGAAACTTGAGGAGAAGTCCAGGAAACTCACAAACCTTACGGAGATAATCGAAGACCTGCACTGGGACCAGGAGGTCATGATGCCGAAGAAGGGTATCGAGGCCCGTTCCCAGGAACTATCAACCATATCTGGTCTCAGACATCAGATACTCATATCAGATGAGTTAGAGGATGCTATCAGTTCTCTGGAGGATGAAGACCTAGCCGAAGGGCAAGAAGCTGTACTTAGGGAGATAGCGCGTGAACACCGCCGTGCCAGGGAGGTACCGCAGGAGCTTATCGAGAGGATATCGGAGGTATCGTCCAAAGCGCTCGACACCTGGAAGGACGCCCGGACAGAAGACGACTTCGAAAAAGTTGCACCTGTTCTTTCAGAACTTGTTGACCTCAAACGTGAGTACGCGGCAGCTATAGATCCGGACGAGGAGCCTTACAAGGTACTCTTCAAGGACTACGAGCCCTACATCGAGTTCGAGACTATGGAAAGGATACTGGAAAACCTGAAGGAGGAGCTTGTCGAACTCGTGGAGCAGATACGTGAAAGCGAGCCGGACATAGAGACTGAGGCTTTCAAGACTCAGGTCTCGACAGAGAAACAGATGGAGATCAGCCGTGAGGTGGTCGACAGGATGGGCTATGACTGGGAACGCGGCCGACTCGACACGTCGGCACATCCCTTTACCTCTGGCAACCAGTTCGACTGCCGGATAACCACGCGTTTCAGCGAGGACAACCTAGTCGAGGGACTGATGGCTTCGATACACGAATGCGGACATGCGCTCTACGAGCTTGGTCTGCCACAGGAGCGCTACGGGACGCCACTAGGTGCGAGCAGAGACCTCAGCGTCCACGAATCGCAGTCCCGGCTCTGGGAGAACCACGTCGGCCGCTCCAGGGCTTTCTGGCGTTACCTGCTACCTGAACTGAAGGAGAGGACGGACGCGTTCGACGATATCGGCATCGAAGACTGCTACGAATCGATCAACCAGGTGAAGGAGGACAACCTGATACGCATCGAGGCCGACGAGCTGACCTACCATCTGCACATAATCCTCCGGTTCGAGCTGGAGCGGAAGCTTGTAAACGGCGAAATCGAGGTCAAAGAGCTGCCCGAGCTATGGAACCAGAAGATGAGAGACTACTTAGGCATCGTCCCTGATTCGGACGCCAACGGTGTGATGCAGGATATCCACTGGTACCAGGGAAGCATCGGATACTTCCCGACTTACTCTCTTGGAAGCGTGCTCGCCGCCCAGATATACCGGAGCGCGGAGGAGGGCATCAACGACCTTGAGGAGAAGATAGAGGACGGTGACTTCGGGCCGCTGAGGGAATGGCTCCGGGAGAACATCCACCGGCACGGCCAGTTCTTCAGGACGGAGAAACTGGTGGAGAAAGCCACCGGCGAAGAGCCGACGGCAGACTACTTCCTTGAGTATGTAAAGGACAAGTACGGCGAGCTGTATAACCTGTAAAACTGGTCAGTGGGTGTTCGTGTCATCATCTGGGTATTCCCCATCAGTGGTGTTCAGTTGTCATCATCTAACCGTGTATTGACGCCGAACTCTGATAAACCTTCCAAAAGCTATAAGTCGCTCAGCTCAGGAAACTGACACAGATGTCTCTGGAAAAAACTGGAGAAGCCACCGTTCTACCTGAGACGGATTCGGTAGATGATGCAGGTGCCGATTCTGACCTGCTTTCTACCGCGGTAAAGATGACCGCTGTTCTGACCGCTGCAGGCATAGCCGGAAGAGTAGCGCTCCAGCACATTCCGAGCGTCGAAACTGTGCTCCCCATGGCGGTCGCCGCGGGCTTCTTCTACGGCTCCCGGTACGGCTTCGCGTCTGGCGCATCCGGTTTCTTCGTGACCAACTTCCTGGTCTGGGGTGGACAGGGACCCTGGACGGTTTTCCAGGTGCTCGGCGCTGGACTCGCAGGTGCGTCTGGAGGAGTTCTCGGAAGAATCTCCAGCAGGCCAGAAGCGTTCTTCCTGTCGCTGGTATCAGGGACGGTGATGTTTGAGGCAGTAGTTAACTTTAGCGCATCTGTTTATACTCAGTGGGCGCTGGCATCGCCGCTGACATATCTGGCGGCGTCTCTTCCCTTCGTCGGCATACACATCGCAAGCTCTATAGGCTTCGGGTCGATAATCTATGGTATTGATGGAAAACTTGAGAGACTCGTCGGATGAGTTCGGATGGAAGTACCTGGCAGGAGGGGTATTCGTTGTAGTGGCTCTGCTGTTCGCCTCACAGTCGTTTTCAGAAGGCACTTCAGGGGCTCACGGTGGCGAGACGCTCATTCAGGTCAATCTTTCAATAGACTACGGCGCCGACACCACGAGCCAGCTAGTCGAGCTTCAGAATGGTTCGACTGCGTTCCAGGCTCTCAACCAGACCGTATCGGTAGATTTCCAGGAAAGCAGCTACGGCTACTTTGTAACCAGTATTAACAACGTTTCGCAGAACACCACGCATTCATGGATATACCTGGTCAACGGCGAACCGCCTTCAGTCGCCGCAAACCGTTTCGGGCTGACAGAAGGAGACCGTATCCGGTACCTGTATCTGTCCAACAACGAGACTGGCAGGTACTTCGAATAAGAACTTAGAATGCGGGGGCGAGGATTCGAACCCCGGAACCTCTACAGGACAGCGCCCTCAACGCTGCGCCTTTGACCACTTGGCTACCCCCGCGCAAGAATTCTTTGAAGCGAATAGCTTGCGGGGCCTCCGTGCGTTGGAGGCTGTAGAAATGGTTCGACAGCTATTTTTTTAACTGGTTTCCTGGCGGCCAGTTGACGGCCGGCTTGGTGTCAGTCGGCCTGTACTCGACGACACAGCTCACAGGGTCATGCGTGGCTTCAACTGCGTGGTCCTCCAGACCGGTCTGGGTCTCCTCCAGCAGTTCTGTCGCGGTCTTCTGGGCGGCGTTATCGGTTAGCTGTTCCCATAGGCTTTCTCCGGCAAGATTGTGGGAGAGCTGTTCGTAGTCCTCGCTGGTTGCTTCTACCTGGTCCTGGTCTATCATCTCTATTGTCGTATCGGTAGCCGGTCCTTCTCGCCACGCCGCTCCATACAGGTTGGGGTACTGGCTCAGTCCTATTCTGGCGGCCATGCCGATGATTTTCGGATGCTGCTCCATCGGTCCGCCGTTATCAAGAAAGATATCTTTGTTCGCAAGGTATGCTCCGTCTTCTATCTGTTCTACTTCTGCCACCAACTCTTCCTGGAAGTCCTGCCAGCAGCCTCCAGACGTTATCAGTCCATACGAGTTCTGGTCGACGTACTCGGTGCCTCCCCCGACAAGACTACTTGACTCCGGGAGACCGTTGTCCTGGCGCCTTTCCGTGGCGCCTCTCCTGACAAACTCGGTCTGGTAGTCGAGCAGTACCGAGATACCAGGGTTTTCAAGTGCATAGAGTTCGGCGGCTGCAGCGTCTTCAGGGCTTTCAACACGGGCCTCGAGAAGATAGCTCTGTTTATCCTGTTTTGCGTGAGCCTGGCTCATACCTTAGACTGGAAACGGCTCGTTTATTTAACTTCGTCAGTGATGAAATCCTCTATGATCTCGGCGACTTTTCCAGGCTTTCTCTCCAGCATAAGGTGGCCGGTATTGAGCTTTTCGATTTCACAGTCAAGGAGTTCGGCCAGCCTCTCTGACTGCTCTAACTGTATCGCTCCGTCTTTCTTGCCTGCGACTACTTTCACAGGTTTCCGGAAATCCCGGAGTTCGCTCCTGACATCATAGTGCATCATAGCCTCCAATCCGTATTCTACCGGCTCGTCATCTGCGTCCACCAGTATCTTCTTGGAGCTCTCCTTCAGGTCTTTGCTGGCGCCGCCTGTATAGTTCTCTACTATCTTCTCTGCCCAGTCTTCTCTGTCCATGTGGCCAAACCGTTGGAGGTAGTAAACCATAGACTCGACCTCTGGTTCCGGAGTGGAGGCAGAAGTTCCCAGAAGAAGCATGGCCGACCATTCATCGTACATGGTGGCGTACTTCAGCGCGGTCATGCCGCCCATAGAACGACCGACTAGGACCGGCTTATCGAAGCCTAGGTGTTTGACAAGTGAGTGGAGGTCTGCTGCCAGGTCCATCATGTCGAACGCTTCACATCCGGAGTCGCCGTGGCACCGGAGGTCGTAGAAGACGAGCGGGTTATCAAGGTCGAGTTCGTCGCGGACGCTGTCCCAGGTCTTGCGGGATTCCAGCCAGCCGTGGATAAATACTATGGGTGTTCCTTTCCCGCTTACTGTTTCGTAGTTAATGTCGGTGATTTTCCCACCTATAAGCTCTAAGCCGATTCAGAAACGTATAAAAATTTCGTAGCGCCGGTCGGGTACATGAAGGGAAAGGCCTCTGTCAAGGTTCCGGGCGGCAAGCTTGTCCAGGTAGAGGCGGAGTACAGCGATGTTTTCCAGGACGTTTCTATAACCGGCGACTTCTTCCTCGAACCGCCAGAGGCGCTGGAAGATATAGAGACCGCGGTAGAGGGAACCGAGGTCGGAGCTGAAGCTGAGTTGGTTGAAAGGCTGGAGTCGCTGGATGTCAAGATGATAGGATTCGAACCCTCGCATATAGTCGAGGCTCTGAGAGAGGTGGTTAACGGGTGACATGGCGTATAGTAAACGAGGGCCGGTACTCCGAGACAATGCACCATGCTCTCGACGAAGTTCTGACTGAGCGTCTCAGGAAAGGCGAAATGCAGCCGACGCTCAGGTTCTGGCACCGGAAGAACATTTCGATTCCGATGGGCCGATTCCAGGCCTACCACGACGAAGTGCAGCATGACTACGTAGAAGAGAAGGACATCGAGGTCGTCCGCCGGATAACAGGAGGTGGCGCGATGTACTCCGAGCCCGGCAATGTTATAACATACTCTCTCTACGTTCCGAGAGATCAGGTACCAGAGGACATAGAGGAGAGCTACCAGAAGCTTGACTCATGGGCGGTTGATGCGCTCAACCAGCTGGGACTTGAAGTCGAGTATGCGCCCCTGAACGACATAGAGCACCCCGATGGCAAGGTCGGAGGTGCCGCGCAGCTGAGGCGTGGAGACGCTGTGCTCCATCACACGATGTTGAGCTACGACCTCGATACCCGGAAGATGCTGAAAGCCCTGAGGATAGGAAAAGAAAAGGTTTCCGACAAGGCGATTGAATCCGTCGAGAAACGTGTCGCGGTTATGAGGGACTACATAGAGCACGAGCGCGAAGAAGTCATTAAAGCCATGATAGACCGTTTCCGGCAGGAGTACGGCGGGGAAGAAGGTCAGCTGACAGAAAGAGAGATAGAAGAAGCCGAGAGACTTGCCGAGGAAAAGTTCTCCAGTGACGACTGGAACCGCAAGATGTAGTCAGTAATCCGGATTTTTCTCGTTGACGTTGTCCAGATGGTTCTCATGCCGCGCCATCAGGAAGAACAGGTCGCTTAAACGGTTGATATATGCCAGCACTTCCGGCCGCAGCTCCTGCTGGTCGTCTAGCGCCACGACCTTTCTCTCCGCTCTTCTCGCAACAGAGCGGGCCAGGTGGAGGAAAGAAGCAACTTCTGTCCCACCGGCCAGTACAAAGTCTCTGAGCGGCGGACAGTCGTCCTGGTACTCGTCTATCAGGTCTTCAAGCCTCTGGGTGTTCTCCTCTGTAACCTTCTTCTCCGGCTCCATGTCCGCGAGTTCGGCCTGGAGGATATGAAGGTCGTTCTGTATGTCCTCGAGCCCATCCTGTTTTCTCTCACATTTCGAGGCTATAAGGCCGGTTAGAGAGTTCAGCTCGTCTATAGTGCCGTAGGCCTCGATTCTCTCGCTGGACTTCGAGACCCGCTCTCCTGAAGAAAGGTCGGTCTTCCCGCGGTCACCTCTCTTGGTGTAGACCATGTAACATGTTTCTCAGCCAGATTTATTATCTTGCATCGACGAGAAACAGCTGTTCAAGAATATATGCTGAAGTGCGTATATTTCTTTTAACCTATAAAGATAATCATCAAAACGAGGACCATGAGCACTGCCAGTGTACCAGAAGAACTACAGATAGACTGGGACCATGTGCTTACCCCGGATAATGCGTTCGACGAGGACCATGTTTCCGTCGATGGCGGAGAGATGGCCTGGGGAGAGACAGGGGAGCTTAGAGCATCCGGGCTCAGAGAATGCTTCGGTATAGCCGTATATGACCACAGCTCCGGCGACGGCTATATGGCGCACTGGGCAACACAGGAGGAGAGTCTTGAAGAGTTCGTGGAGGCACTACTGGAGTTTGGAAGTGCGATAACAGCCTATGGTGTTGACTGCGAAAGTGCTGATGCGATGATGGCAGGTCTAAATTATGAAGCCGAGGTATCGGAAAACTTTATGGATGAATCTGCTGAACTGGACGAAATAGCCCGTGCAGGCGCTAAAAAAGCTATAGCGGAGAAATATGTCGAGCAGAAGTTTTCGGAAACAGAGGTCTGTTGGGATATGGAGCCAGGATACACCGACGAGATCATGATGGATCTTGACAAC
>CAZEKI010000043.1:0-6907 GCA_964512895.1 uncultured archaeon | reverse complement strand
TCCGACGGCCTCCCCTTTATCACCCATCGGGTCCCCTCACTGGCATGAACGGACACTCTCTGTTTTATCAGGCCCGAGGGATAGATTCCCCCTACCTTCGAGACACGGATGAATCCTTCCTCGTCAATCCTGCGGACTGTCAGACCTATCTGGTCCATGTGGGCGTCTATCATCAAAGTTTTATCGCCCGAACCCGTTCTTGCTATAAGGTTGCCGAAATCGTCGACCTCTATGTCTTCGGCATGGTCGTCGACTTTTTCTCTTATCAGTTCCCGGATTTCTTCTTCGTTGCCGGAGACTCCAGGAGTCTCGACAAGCTCCTTGAGAAGTTGTTTCAGACTCACAAGAATAATTTGGCAGGTAAATGTTTAAAATTCCAACACGGGCATGACTTTACTCGTGCTACGATTCATCCTTATAGCGTTGCTCGTACTGCCGTTCGTCGACCTCTTTCTGCTTGTGAAAGTGGCGGAGGTCATAGGTTTCTGGCAGACAATAGGCGTTGTGCTTCTAACAGGCATAGCGGGGGCGGAGCTTATCCGAAGAGAGGGTAGATTCGTTCTGAGGAAGCTTCAGTCCTCTATCACCGTCGAGGAGGTATCTAGAAATGTTCTCGAAGGCGTAATGCTCGTAGCGAGCGGTTTACTTCTCCTGACACCCGGCCTGTTAACCGATCTTTTAGGCGTGTTTCTTGTCTTCCGTCCTCTCCGGGAGCGGCTGGTGGTGCGAATCGCCAGAAAGATGAAGAATTCTGGAAACGTCAGGGTCGAAACTTTCAGCCTACGGCCGTAGTGAGGCCAGGACCGAGGCAGCAAAAATCGCCAGGCCAAGCTCCGACGGCAGGTTGAGACCGAACATCGACAGGCCAATTATCAACAGCACTACCGAACCACCGCGGCGTATGTATTCGATTCGCATGCTCCGGTTTATCAGGAAGGCCGACAGGTAGAGCGTCGACACCGCTGTCAAAACTGTGAAAACCGCCGGTGCCAAATACTCGAGGCCCAGGGATAACGCTGCAGAGCTTTTCACAGAGACCACTAGCCCTGTCAGTATTATGGCCGGGACCGGAAACCTATCCGCCAGCTTCACGTCTGATAGCTGGGCAGCTATAGCCAGCAACGCCAGTCCTGCAGCGTACCTTAACCTTTCGACGTAGAACATCTGCTCGAACACCGGTGCGACCATAGCTACAAGTACTGCTCCTGCCAGCAGAAAAGGCGCCACCCTGACCACCATGCCCCGGGCCTCTTTTGCGGTCTCGGAGTACGAATAAAGCACCGCTACCGCACCGGCGCCTGTGAAAACAGTCAGGGCTATCGACACGATATCCGAGAATGTCTGGAACGCGCCTGTGACCAGCAGAGTCGCGAAGACGCCGTCCACCAGCGGAAGGCAGAGCACCAGGAGAAGGTTCTTCGTTCCCTCGTCAAACCCGGATAGATGCCATGAAGCGCCGTCTCTAAGTCGTTCCAGAACCATGCAGGATAAAACCTCGGGGCAGAAAATGGCTCTGGGACCTTAATCAAAAGTTAACCTTGGTCCCAAACTTGGTGGTGAAAAACTTGAAGTTCTCGATAGCAGCGGCTGTAGAGACCGATTCAGAAACCAGGTCTACAGCCATGGCGTTCATCGCAGTAAAAGATATGCTACAGAACCATTATAAAAATTTCTCTATGAACACCGGTTCTCCGGCGTCGAGCATCTTTCTATCGTCGAAGTAGACAGTCGGGGATTCCAGCACCGAGTCCCAGTGAATATCGCTGTGCACTCTTCTACGATGGCCTTCAGGGAAGTAATGTGCGTTGTCGCCGAAGGCGATGTGGATGGTGCCGAGAACTTTCTCGTCCTGTAGAGGTTTGCCTATTATCTCGGCTTCGGGGTTGGTGCCGAATCCGAACTCCGCGATGTTCCTGGCGCCGTCAACCTGTTCCAGCGTTTGCTCGAACCTGTTATCTCGGTCTGATTCTACTGCCACCACCTGACTGTCTCTTATCTCGACCTTCGAACCCTCGGATTCAGGAGCGTAGGGCTTCATGTGCTGGATGACAAGCGTTCCGTTCATGTCGACAACACCCCCGTGTACCTCGCCCGAGGGCAGGTTAACAAACTTTCCCGGCTCTGTAAGAATTCCCGGGTCAGTGATGAAGGAGTCATACTCCACCTTGAACCGGAGGTCGGTACTTCGCGGCCCCTCTATAGTCACTTCGTCGACATCAGCCAGCAAATCATAGACTGCATCTGTTATCTCCTTGACCCTGGAGTAGTCTGCCTGGAGGCCGTTCAGCCATATTTCCTTGTTGATGGTCGGGAGTGTGGCGCCTCGTGCGCCTGCCTCGCACGCCTTCTGGACGGCCCGGGTGTGGGAGAGAGATTTTACCGTCGGAGCTATGAACACATCCGAATCCTTCAACGCTTTCGCAACTTTTTGCGGCGGTTCAGTCCCTTGAATTTCCGGCTCCTCGTATTCAATGTACCGGTGCTGGATACCGTTATCTTCCAGCACTTCGAGAAGAGAATCTATCAGTTCCTTGTCGTTATTATCGTTGACGACGACAACAGATTCAGAACTATCTATTTTGAGGCACTGGTTAATTATGGTCTCTGCTCCTTCTCTAAGGGACATACAAGAAGTTTCGATAACCAGAGATAAAAGATGTTACTTCAGCTGGACAGCGTTGCCCCGACCCTTGTCTATGAACTCTACTTTGCCTTCTTTGGCCAGCCAGCCTATAGCCATGTAGACTTTCGTGTTAGGAACATCTACAGCGTTTACTACAGAGGTAACAGAGCTTTCTCCTTCAGCTTCAAGGTAATCCCAGACGTATCCTGCCGTTTCACCGATTCTATCTTCCATAAAAACACCAATAAGAGTAAAAGGTGGAAGCCCGTTTAAATCATTTCCCGCCCGCGGTTTTATAGAGCTCACCCCCTATAACAGTCAACCGATGGAGGAAGACATAGAGTTCATAGAGAACGGCAACTTTCTCTCAGAGGAAACAGTTAGAGAAGTTATCCAAGACGGAGAAATACTCAGCCGGAAGTTCGCGAAGGATGTCTATGCCCATGAAGACCTTATCCCGGGACTGGTCATCAAGATACCCTATTCCGGGGACAGAGAGGGGATTGCCCGAAGACTGGCCAGAGTCGATAACGAACTCGTGCCTGTTCGTGGACTCGATGTCCATGACCTCCCCGAAGGATACGACGGGAACATGACGGTAGTAGTGGCAGAGAAGTCCGACTACAGCATGCTGGAAGGCCTGGACGATAACAACTACAAGCAACGATTCCTTGACGGCATCGAACTGATGGACAGCGCGGCCTCCGGTCTTACAGCTTTCACAGACCTGGTATGGGAGAATCTCCACTACTTCGATGGCGAACTCAAGCTCATCGATCTCTGCGAGGTCGGAGATATCAAGAGCTTCCCAGAAGACTACTTCCAGCCCGATGACTGGGAATCCTTTGCCGTGGATGTGGAAGAGATGTACACCAACTTTGCGGTCAGCGGAGTATACGAATCAGACCGGGGTATGGGAGAAGCTGTAGAGCTGCTAACAGAGAACTCTCGCTACATCGATTCAGCAGAAACCCTGGAAGAAGACGGACTCCGGCTTGACCAACAGTTAAGAATCTCACTGGACGAATCACTTTTCAGGTACTAGGCCTCGGTGGCTCAGCCTGGCTAGAGCGGTCCCCTCGTAGCGCCTGCCGACCACAGGAACGTCGTTCCTGTTTGAGCAGACATCTGGAAGGAAGTCTGCGGCGCGCATCAAACCATGCTCCGCATGGCTTTCAGGAAATTTTCAGCGGGAGAGGGACAGATCGCGGGTTCAAATCCCGCCCGGGGCTTTACCTCGACCCAGCACCAGCTAACTTCTGGCCTCTGCCTCCAGTTCGAGTTCCTCTCTTGTCATGAGCTCTAGGCCGGAAGATGTGGCGTAGCCGTCTTTTTCCATGCCGACAAGGTATTCGGCGCCGAGCGCTTCGACTTTCTTGACTATTTCTCGGTCTATCTCTCCGTCGAGCACGACTGCGTGGCACGACTCCAGCGACTCGAGTTCTTCCTCAAGCGTGTCGATAGGTGTCTTGGATGTGACCTCCAGCTTCGAGTCAAGGATATGGGCCGCCCGGGTGCCCACGAGCTGGTCAAGGGTTTCCTGAAGTTCGGAAACCGTGTCCGGGTCAACTTCTTTCTCGGCATTGGGCTCGAAGTACTTCGCAGGCTCCCTGTCTCTGAGACAGGAGTATACCTCCTCCTTCCCAAGCTCCTCGACTTCTTTGTTTTCGGGAGCCCTTGAGACATAGTCAGGTTCTATATTCTCGTTCAGCTCCTGGAGGATAAGTTCGCCGCCGCGGTCGCCGTCAAGGAAGGCTGTTATTTCGGCTTCTTCCACTACTTCTTCTAGCTTCTCCGGCACATCGGTCCCGCCTATATCCACAGCGTTCTTGACGCCGTGCTTCAGAAGGTTCAGGAGGTCGGCACGCCCCTCTACCAGTATGATTTCATCTGATTCTGAAGCCTCTGGGCCTGCTTCAAATCCTCTGTACTCCGTTATCTCCTGCTTCCTGACCTCCTGCCTTACCTCGTCAGTGATTTCCTGCTGGCTAGGCTTCTCCTCATGCATGTCTTCCAGCAGCTGCTTCGCCCGTTTCCGGATATAGTCCTGCTTGGAGACCCGCTCGTCACGTATCTCCTTCACCTCGATAGTTGCGTTGGTCGGGCCGACCCGGTCTATGGTTTCGAGTGAGGCCGCAAGTATCGCAGTGTTCGTAGAGTCAAGGGAAGAAGGAATCTCGATGGTCGCGGTCGAGGAGCCATCCTCTTTCTGGACGTTGACCTCGATTCTGCCTATCCGGCCGCGTTCCTGGAGTTCGCGTAAATCCATGTCCTCGCCGAGAAGCCCTTCGGTCTGGCCGAAAAGAGCCCCCACAACATCCGGTTTCTCTACTAGTCCTGAAGAGCTGAGTTCGGCGCGTATAAGGTACTTGGTCGAGTTCTGAGCGACTTTACCCATTCCTTTCGACCTCCAGCTTCTCCAGTATCTCCTGCTTTGGCAGGTCGACTGCGACCTGTTTCCGCCGCGATTTATGGCCTGACACTATGCCCGGTTTCTCTCCCAGTATCTCTTTCAGCCGGTCGATGAGTTCGGTGTTGGCCCTGCCGTTCTCTGCTGTCTCGGTCAGGTGAATGCGGGGAAACATGCCTTCAGTCTCTACAGAAAATTCTTCCGATTCCGGCTCTACTTTGACGTATATCTTTGCCACGCATCCTCCCCTCGGGAAAAACAGTAAGCTGCCCTGTAACGCAGACACTCATCCCAGCCCCTCTGGTCGTGCCTGCTGACCGAGGACAGCAACGGCTTTCTTATGCCGCAAATAACTGTTTGCTAGAAACCTTTTTCTTTCTACTGGAGACTAGGTAAAGAAGATGCCTTCCTCCGGGATAGGCTTGAACTCTGCCTGGCGGCTCTTGGTCTGGATAGGCTCCTCGCCGTGGTACTTCCGGATGTACTGGAAGTATTCTCTCGTGCGCTCGATAGCGTATTCTCCGTCTCTTTCAACCATCTCCTCGCCGATGTACTTGATGAATGCCTTCCGGAACAGCTTGTTAAGAGGCCTCGCCAGAAAACGGGGCAGGAAGTCGATTCCCTTCGGGATGTCGTACTTTACCTTTGTATCCACAAGGTACTGCGCCATGGCAAAGTTGTTCTCCCCTGAGGGCGGCGATTTGGTCCATATCCTGAGCTTCAGTCTCAGGTCGCCGCGACCGCTCGGGAGCTCCTCTGTGTTATCCATGTGGGACCGGAACTCGTTGTTATCAACATTCTGTTTGTAATAAAGCTCTTCCGGCCTCTTCGGGAACCCCATGTTCTGCTGCATGATGTACTTGTGGTCCTCGTAGATACTGGGGACGTTCGGGCTTTCATACCATTCAAGCCTGCTCTGGACCTCCACCCACTCGTTGTTGAAGATGTGGAAGTCGCTCCAGACATTGTCTTTAGGGTTGCTATCGGGATCTGGAAACTGGAACCAGGGAAGCACGTGTTCCTTGAACCAGGAATCTGATTCGGCCGACATCTTTTATCGCCTCCAGGGAGGCTGGTAATGGGTTGCACCGGAACGGGCAACCGCCTTCTCGACCCCGAACTTTTCCCTGAACAGGTTTATCATCCTTATCTGAGATTCCTCGGCCTCCTCTTTGTATCTTTCTACCTCCTTTGAATAGAACTTCTTGTACCAGATGCCTGTCAGTATCCTGTAGAGCTTCGAACGCTGGAAACGTGTACGGTGCTCCGACATCAGGCCTGGCATGCCGTGCCTGTTGTCCGGCCACTCTGATTCGCCGCGCGGCAGCCAGGAAATCGGCTCTCCGCCAGGATAGACTGTTATAACACGGGAGTATATCCTTATCCTAGCCTTGAGTATGTCGTCCGGCCTGTCGTACTTGTAGACGTCGCGCGGATTCTTGGCCTTGAGCGATAGCCTGTAGCGTATAACGGTATGAGGGCTCTTCTCCTTGAACGCGTTCATCCTGACCCTGTCCTTCGGCGAGGCGACGTTGAACTCCATGTGGCCTTCCTCTATCCTGTCCATGTCGAACTCGTCCACCATCATGTCCTTCAGACCGCGGTAGATGCGCGCAGGGTCTTCTTTGACGAACAGCTGGTCTTCCTTGGCCTCTATCTTTTCTTCGAATACCACCATTTTTACCTGGCCTCCACATTGTCGCGGACACGGTGCATGAACTCGCTGACTTTTTCCTCGACATCGGGTTCGTAGCCGTGCCGGACCTCTCCGTACAGGAACTTGTCGTAGAGCGCCCTGTAGGCGTAGTACCAGAGGGTGTTCCGCCATCCTGAGGTCTTGTACTCGGTTATAAGCTTTCCCTTGACCTGTATAT
>CAZEKI010000042.1:0-6924 GCA_964512895.1 uncultured archaeon | reverse complement strand
GGGGCTAAGTCATAACAAGGTAGCCGTTGGGGAACCAGCGGCTGGATCACCTCCACAAAACCTAGTTTCCTGGAAACCAAACCCCAGGAAACTAACTCTTTCCACCAACTGTTTCCCAGTTGCGTGGTCAAGAAGTTCTCTGAACTTCGCCGTCTCTCCTACCTTTTCACTCATCTTTCCAAACATTCTGCAGACGACTTCTACCAAGATTAAAGGGTTAAGTCTGGAGTTCTATAATCCTAACATGCGCGTCAGGGACCGGACAGACGCGGGCGAAAAGCTGGGCGAGGAACTTGTCTCTCTTGGGATAGAAGCTGATATCGTGCTGGCGATTCCGCGCGGAGGACTTCCTCTGGGCAGAGAAGTGGCGGACGCGCTAGACGCAGAACTCGATGTTATAGTTGCGAGCAAGATAGGTGCACCGGGCAATCCAGAACTGGCTATAGGGGCCGCAGCGAGCGACGGAAGCTACTGGCTGAACGAAGAGATGATAGCGCGGCTAGACGTCGACCAGAGATTCATCGACGAAGGCATAGAACGAGAAGCAGAAAACGCACGGGAAAAACTCGAGTTCATGCGAGGTCAGGAAGAGCTGCCGGAGCTGGAAGGAAAACGGGTAGTAGTGGTCGACGATGGAGTTGCGACCGGTTCGACGGCTATCGCATGCCTCCGCCAGGTGAAGAACGCAGGCGCAGGGAAAGTCGTGCTGGCGGTTCCTGTAGGGCCTCGAGGTACCGAGGAAAAACTGGGGGGCGAGGCCGACGAAATAATCGTTCTGGAAACACCTCGGTCGTTCGGCGCGGTCGGAGCTTTCTACGAAGATTTCGAACAGGTAACGGATGAAGAAGCCCGGAGATATCTTGAACGGTAGGTGGCAGAAAAACCGTAAATATAACATCTCTTGAGCTCCAAGCAATCCCCATGGACTATGAAGATGTTCTACAGAAACAGAAAACCTTTCTGAGAGAAAAGCTGGAAGAAACCGGTAGCGATGGATACGTCGTCGGTGTCAGCGGCGGCATTGACTCAGCGGTAACGTTAACGGTCGCGGTTGAAGCCGTCGGACCAGAGAACGTCCACGCCTGGTTACTGCCTGGAGCTCCCAGTAGCCAAGAAAATTTGTCGGATGCCAGGGAACTGTGTAACGAGCTAGGAGTGGAGGTCCGCGAGGTCAGCATCGAACCGGTGGTAGAGGAGTTCGAGAACTCGGTCGACCGTGAACTGGAAGAGGAAACCGCTGGAAATATCAGGGCGAGAGCCCGGATGGTATACCAGTACATCGACGCCAACGAGAACAGGATGCTCGTGCTCGGCACCGGCAACCGCACCGAGTACCTGCTCGGCTACTTCACCAAGTACGGGGACGGCGCTGCCGATGTCCGGCTGCTCGAAGACCTGTACAAGACTGAGGTAAGAGAGCTCGCCCGCCACATAGGGCTCGACGAAAAGTTTGTCGAGAAAAAGCCGACCGCCGGTCTCTGGCACGGCCAGACCGACGAAGACGAACTAGGAGCGAGCTACCAGGTCCTTGACACGGTCCTAGAACACCTTATTGACCGCGACCTAGGCCCTGAAGACACTGCCCGGGAAACCGGTATCGACCGGGAAGAAGTCGAACGCATAAAAGAGATGAACGAGGCATCAGAGCACAAGAGAAAAGTAGCAGATGCGCCAGAGCTGCGTTGAGGCGTCTAAAGAAAGGAGACTTGATAGACTGATGAATCAGACATTTACTGCATCATCACGGCAAGCAACAATATCAGCAGAAATATAGTCAGTAAAACCAGAGCCATCATCACCATTTCTTTCCAGGACAAGTGGGCGAGTGCATGATTAAGGTCGTCATCGCCGCCGTGAAAGACTGGAGGGAACACTAGAACATGGCTCATAACTCAGTCTTTGTCCTTCTGCTTTATTCATTTTGAGGAGGCGCAGTGCTCACAGCAGTAGAGTTTCCCGTCTTCCTCGTACCCGCCTCTGTAAATCTCGCATCCACAGTTCTCGCATTTCTCTATCTCTCCCTGAATCGCCGTCTGGAGTATTTCCCCGAAGGCATCTAACTGTTCCTTCACCAGGTCTTCTCCTTCTTCCGTTAACTGGTATACTTTTTTGCCTCTACTGCCTCTCTCCTCTACAGTGACCACTCCTTTCTCCGCAAGTTTCTCCAGAAATGGATAGATGTGAGACGTTGTCGGCTTATTTCCCGTTATTCTCTCTATCTCCTTGATTATCTGGTAACCGTGTTTACCTCCAGATTCAAGCAGAAGGACGGTGTAGAGCCTGTTCACGTTCGAAAGATTGATTTTCTCCATTTACTTCCCGCCTCACTAACTATATATCACATATTGATATAAAGGTAGCTGCCTAAAAAGTAAACTAGTGGTCGAAATGAACTATAAAGAAAAAATACTGGCAATAGCGGTCAGCCTGATATCGACGATTGGAACTGTTCTCGCACACACCGAGCAAGACCAGGGCTACTACGGCCCCGGGATGATGTGGAGCGATGGTTCCTGGATGCATAACGCTGGACACATGGCTGGCTACAACATGTGGGGCCTTGGATGGTTCGGACTTATACCAGGAATCCTCTTCTGGACACTGGTAATCCTTGGGATAATCTATCTCTATCAGAAAATCACCGAGAAAGAGTAAAGAAGCACCTAGCAATCTAGATTAGAGAGCCTCGATAATGGAACACGACAAATCTGGTCACAGCTCCGGCCACGGACACAGACACCACGAGGAAATGTTCAAGAGAAAATTCTTCATCTCAACAATCCTTTCTATACCCGTTCTCTACTTCAGCGAGTTCGTATCGGGGCTGCTCGGCTATACCCCGCCCGTGTTCACAGGAAGCGAGCTGATAGTCCCGGTTCTATCCGTAGTGATATTTTCCTATGGCGGCCTGCCCTTCCTGAAGATGGCGAGGTCGGAGTTCAAAGACCGGCAGCCCGGCATGATGATGCTGATATCTCTCGCCATCACAGTGGCGTTCGTCTACAGCCTTGCCGCACTTTTCCTGCCGACAGAGGCCAGCTTCTTCTGGGAACTGGTGACGCTAATCGACATCATGCTACTCGGCCACTGGATAGAGATGAGGTCGGTAAGGAAGGCATCTGGAGCCCTGGACGAGCTCGCAGAACTGGTGCCGGATACAGCAGAGAGAATCCAGGAGGACGGCACCACAGAAGAAGTCAGAGTCTCAGAACTCGAGGAAGGAGACAGGGTGCTGGTAAGGCCGGGCGCATCGGTACCGGCAGACGGGGCCGTAGTCGAGGGAGAGTCCAGTGTCGACGAATCCATGATAACCGGAGAGTCACGGCCGGTCGAAAAAGAGCCGGGAGACGAAGTCATCGGGGGAACGGTGAACAATGAAGGAAGTCTTCGAATCGAGATAACAGCCACAGGCGACGAAACTGCTTTATCCGGTATAATGAGACTTGTCGAAGAAGCGCAGCAGAGCAAGTCGAAGACTCAGATGCTGGCGGATAAGGCTGCCGGATGGCTTTTCTACATCGCCCTCGGCTCTGGAGCTTTAACTGCTGTAGCGTGGACAGTAGCGGTAGGCTTTAATGTTGCAGTGATAGAAAGAGTGGTGACCGTGCTGGTAATCGCGTGCCCACACGCTCTGGGGCTGGCTGTGCCTCTAGTCGTAGCAATTAATACCTCCATGGCGGCCAAGAACGGGATACTTGTCAGGGACAGGATAGCCATGGAGAACGCCAGGAAACTGGACACGGTGATATTTGACAAGACAGGCACTCTGACAGAGGGAGAGATGGGCGTGGTCGACATAGAGGCTCTGAACATGAATGAAGACGAAGCACTAAAGCTTCTGGCAGCTGTAGAAACAGACTCTGAACATATGATAGCGGAGGCTATCCGTAGCTCGGCAGAGGAAAGAGGTCTGGATATACCGGAAGCGGAAAACTTCCAGGCCATCAAAGGGAAAGGTGTAAAGGCGGACGTCAACGGCGAAACCATGTACGTTGGCGGGCCAAACCTGGCAAGGACCGAGGGCTTCGAGATACCGGAGGAGCTATCCGGGTTCGCCGAAGAAGCAGCCTCGAACGCAGAGACCGTAGTCCACCTGTTCAGAAACGGCGAGGCTGTCGCAGCAGTAGGTCTGGCAGACGTTGTCAGAGAGGAAAGCAGGGAGGCCATAGAAAAACTCCACGCCCGAGGCATCGAGGTTGCTATGCTGACAGGGGACTCTGAAGACGTGGCAAGAGCGGTGGCGGAGGAACTGGATATCGATACGTATTTCGCCGAAGTTCTGCCGGAAGACAAAGACAAGAAGGTTCAAAAACTCCAGAATCAGGGGAAGAAAGTAGCGATGGTGGGAGACGGAGTGAACGATGCACCGGCATTGACACGGGCGGATGTAGGAATAGCTATAGGCTCGGGAACAGACGTGGCGGTCGAGTCAGCGGACATAATACTTGTCCAGAACAACCCGCTTGACGTCGTCAAACTCCTGAACCTCAGCGACCTAAGCTACAGCAAGATGGTCCAGAACCTTTTCTGGGCCACGGGATACAACGCAGTCGCTATACCGCTGGCTGCAGGAGTTGCAGCACCGTTCGGCATCCTGCTGTCGCCTGCAATCGGAGCTATAGTCATGTCTCTCAGCACGGTTATAGTGGCTTTCAATGCACAGCTGCTCAGAAGGAAAACAATCTAAACAAGCGGCAACACTCGATAAACATGCATCCATACCTAGAGAAAATTGAACACGTCGCGGACGCCCTGGTGGTGCCTGCACTTCTTGTAGTCCTTGTCATCGTCGTACTCGAACTGTTCTTCACCGAGACCGCGCACCACTATGATGCGTGGATAAACTTCGCCGACCTGATGGTTATACTGGTATTCGCCGTCGATCTATCGTTCAAGTTCCACCGGGCATCGACGTGGGAAGGATTTCTGAAAGGACACTGGCTGGAAATCATAGCCATCACCCCACTGTTCTACTTCTTCCGGATAGTAGAGGTGCTGAGGATTCCCAGCGCCGCAGAGCTCGGACAGGAGGGCGCCCACCTCGCCGAAGGCGCGAGGTCTGGACGGTTCACAGCGATGTTCAGGTCTTCGGAGATGGCGCGCTCAACCCGGTTCGGCCGGTTCGTCAGATTCTTCAGCCGGGCACCCCGGTTCGCAAAAGCCGCCGAATTCTTCAAGCATCCGAAGGAATAGGCCAGAAAGAGAAGCCAAAATGGACCCGCAGGGATTTGAACCCTGGGCCTTCCCCTTGCAAGGGGGACGTTCTGCCAGACTGAACTACGGGCCCAAACAGAGACCTGTTTGAGCGGTCAAGCCATTCAAGGAATGGCTTTCAGGTATGTCTTAGTCTGGATTAGTAGTTTTTTAAATGAAAAGTAGGCCGCGAAGTGTTTTCCTTACCCTATTTAAAGGTTAAGACTGATTGATTGGATGCGGGCCAATGAAATAAGATGTCTTAACCTCGATTCGTTTTCCTTGTTGAGGCCCACGTTTGTCTTCCGCGCTTGATACGCGAGGGAGGCTATCGACGTATAAGGGGCGTCCTGTCAGGATGTCCTCAGCACGAAACACCGCCGGAGCGCAGCTTTAAGCTGCTTTTACCGGAATCTCTAATCCGGAGATGAAGGCGGGAGTAGTGCACGCCCTGCGCAGGTCTGAGACCTGCTTGAACGCACCACCTTTCGAGGTGGTGCACGGGTGTAAGTAGGTTTTTCCGTGTTTTACCGGGCAACCCGAGACACTGGCGCTCCGTCTGGAGCAAATCAAGCTGGTGTTGAAGTTGGTTGCTGGTACAACCGGTTAGCGAATGGCTCGGCTCGAGAAGCCGATGAAGGACGTGGCAAGCTGCGATAAGCTTGGGCGAGGTGCATGCAGCCTTGGAGCCCAAGATTTCCCAATGCGACTTCGTAGGTCGTTTCGGCGACCTGGCCCTAACGGGTCGGGAACGCGGTGAACTGAAACATCTTAGTAGCCGCAGGAGAAGAAACCAATTCCGGGATCCCCTTAGTAGCGGCGAGCAGACGGGGGAAAGCGCAAACTGAAGCTTCTGCAGTGATGCAGAAGCCATGTGGTTCGGCCGTCCGTAGGAACCGACCGCCTTAACCGAACTCTGCTGGAAAGCAGGACCGTAGAGAGTGATAGTCTCGTAGGCGACAGGCGTGACGTTCTGGGACGTGCCAGGAGTAGCATGGGTTGGAAATCCTGTGCGAAAACGGGAGGCACCACCTTCCAACGCTAAATACTTCTCGAGTCCGATAGCGCACTAAGTACCGTGAGGGAAAGCTGAAAAGTACCCTTAGAAGGGGGTTGAAAAGAGCCTGAAACTAACCGGTCATAGGCTAGACAGGGCGTGAAAGCGTCGATACCTGTGAAAGAATCACTGGAGACGGTGTAGTATGAATCAGGTGGAGCAACGTCCTGTCATCCGTTTTGAAAAACGGGGCAGGGAGTATGACGCCGTGGCGAGGCTAACTCGTGTTTCGCGAGGGAGCCATAGCGAAAGCAAGAAGCCCGCAACCTTTGGTGAGGGGCCGCGTGTTAACTCGCGTGAAGTCACCGCGTCATGATCCGAAACCGGTCGATCCTGGCCTGACCAGGGTGAAGCGCCGCGAAAGCTGCGTGGAGGCCCGAACCGCTGCTGCGATGCAAGCGCTCGGATGAGCTGGGTCAAGGGGTGAAATGTCAATCGAGATCGGTGATGGCTGGTTCCTCTCGAAATGGGCCGAAGTCCAGCCTTGGACGAGCCGGTTGCACAGGTAAAGCGACCGATTCTGGAACCTGGGGGTTCGCCCCCAGACCGGAGTCGAACTCTGAACTGTGCAACGGTGTAGACTCCAGGAGTGAGGGCTGGTGGGTAAGCTACCAGTCCGAGAGGGAAACAACCCAGAGCAAGGTTAAGGCCCCCAATTCCTGACTAAGTGCCCA
>CAZEKI010000041.1:0-7109 GCA_964512895.1 uncultured archaeon | reverse complement strand
CACGCAGAAACCGTTATTTCGCAACATATTTTTCCGCCGTCAGATTTCTCTCTAACGCGCTTAAAACCTTTCTTTCGCGAAGAGGCGGAATCTCGAACTTTTATGAACCTTTAAACGCGTTCTCTGAAAACCGGTTTTGTTCGACCATAATCGAACTTTTCCGGGTAGACTGTTTAACGTTTCGTTATTCTGAGTTTGCTTAGATCTTGTCCTGGTATCTATAGAAATGGGGGGTGTCTAGAATAGAAAGAAGAAAGGAAAGGGTTGGTTCCTACTGCACCGTTTAAGGTTCGTAGGATGTGGCCGCTGCGCCCTCGCACGCCGTCGGCTGGAGTCTTATCTCGTCCAGTACGCGAGCTCCGTTTCCGGTGGCTGATTGTCCATGTTCGAGCGTGACTGCCTGTCGGCTGCTGTTCAACCGGATGCTGTCCTGTATCGGGTCTGAGTCCTGATAGAACCAGGTCACTGAGACGTCTCCGACAGCGTCCTCACCCGTCTGCTGCTGGAATGTGGTGGAGTTAACGTCCCCCGAAATCACGTCCAGCGTTATAGACGAGCATCTCTGCAGCTCTGCGGACTGGTTGCGTGTGTCTCCCTGGGCGTCCTCGATGAGCTGTGGCGCCCACTGCGCGAACAGCGAGGCGACTGCCATCGTGAACGCTATAAGGAGTACCGCGGCGATAAGTGGCGAGATTCCTTTGCGTTTCATTCGTTATCACCTAGCATGTCTGCGACTTCCTTGAGGTCTTCAGGGTCATCGTAGAACTGTACTATCGGCAGCAGGGCGAATACAACCATCAGCGCCGGTATGACGTGGAACATGACGGTCATGCCCTCTGTGTAATAGGCGCCCATGACCAGGTATCTAAGCCCGAACAGCAGGAAAAGTCCGGCTGCGGCAAGGCTGTAGATCTTGAAAAAGTTGGATGCCATGGTTTCTCACACTGAAATTGCCGGTCTTCCCACTTAAAGGTTCTGTATGCGAAAGATTCTTCTGTTTCCGTATCTGTAGAGTTAAACAGAGGGTTCGGAAGAATGGAGATGCAAGAGGTAAGGTGTACAGAGTGCGGCCACGTCATAGAATCAGCCGTTCCCGCCGAAGAACTCAACAGCACCGGCACCAAGTGCGCCGACTGCAACGCAGAGGCAGCGTTCGAAGACGTCGAATAAACCGGGCAAGAGTTATGAAGCTCGCGGAGATTTAGGATAGACATGGTAATCGAAGAACTCTTCCCGAACGCCGACCTCTACCTGCAGCTGGCCAGGTTCTTTCTGATAGCAGCTATCGGGGTAGTGGCTACCCGCGTCGTCATAATGCCGCTGGCTGGCCACGCCGCCAGGAAGAGAGACGGGACCAAGAAATCGGTGCACTCCTTCCAGAACTTTGCGGCGGTAATCGGGCTCTTCCTGACCTTCATCATCGCGCTGCAGGCAGCCGAGTTCGGAGGTCTCGTAACGGTTCTCGGAGCCATCACCGCAGCTTTAACAGTCGCTGTAGGCTTCGGCATGAGAGACCAGGTGTCGAACGTTGTCGGCGGATTATTCATACTGACCGACAACCCGTTCATCAAGGGCGACTACGTCAAAGTCAACGATATCGAAGGTGTCGTAAAAGACATCAAGCTGCGTTACACCGTTCTCAACGGTGCGACCAGCGAGAAGCTGCTGGTGCCTAACAGTGTCCTGACGCTTAACCCTGTCCGGAACTTCTCCCGTGGCTCCAAGACCAAGACCGCGGTCGAGTTCAAAGTGTCCGCGGGCGAAATGGAGAAGTTTGAAAAGCTCGCGCTCAAGGTCGTCGAGGAAAACGCGGAAACGCTCGAGAAGCCCACGCCAGAGGTTACCGCGGTCGGTATCGAAGACGGCAAGACCCGGCTCGAGCTGCTTTACTGGGTAAAGGACTCGGCTGACTCCAAGAGGGTGAGGAGCGCGGTGGTCAAAGAGATAGCCAGGAAAGCCGATTCTAAAGGAATATTTGCAGAAGAATAGTTTCTACCGCTACCAGGCTTCGTGTGAAGGTTCGCCTGCTTCCTCCCAGTCTTCCTGGCTCCATTCGCCGTCAGGGTCTGTGGCCGCGTAACCGTAGAGAGGCATGCTGTCGCTCGAGCCGTAGCCGTCGAACTCGCCGTTTGACCTGAGATGGGCGGCTATGTACATGTCAAGCAGCCCGGTCTTGTCCTCGACGTTGTCAAGCGAGAGATGTTCCTGGATGTGGACCTCGTCCTCTTCTATCTCTGCCTCTGCAACTATCATATCTATCTGTTCCTGGCTCAGCCCGTCTTCGCTGACATCGTACTTCAGGCCTCCGGTCTCGTCCTCTTTCTCTTCGTACGGCCTGTCGCCGCGGTGGGGTTCGCCTGCTATGTCGGATAGGTGGGAAAGGAGGGAGAGAGGTTCGTAGTGGCTGGCGCCGTCACGGGTGAACGAGTCGAATCCGTCGGGTAGTTTTCCGTTGATGATGTCTATGGCCAGAAGTCCTTTGTCGAGGGGAGTGAGCTGGTCGTAGCTGCGTGAAGGGGTCTTACCCGTCTCTTCTTCTATAGATTCTATCAGTGCGTCGTACCTTTCAGGAGTGACCACTGTTTCCAGAATTTCCTCGTAACGGGTGAACTCCGAGCGAAGTTCGCCAACAAGTTCGGTAGATAGAGCTTCGGCTTCCAGAAGTCTCCAGGCTTCATCAACTTCCTGGAGTTCTTCAAGACTGTGTGTTTCAAGTTCTGTTTTTTCTTCGGTCTTGTCTGCCGTGCTCATGGGAGATGTCCTTTGAACCCCTCTCCCCCATGGCGTTGAAGCCTTGGGTTGTTTAGGCCGCAGCGTTTAAAAATTTTGCGGTTTAAAGTTCTGGAGGCCTTGGTACGCCGAGTAATGTGGGCCGGCGAAGTAGAAGTCGGCTTCCTCGACGTTCACCGCGAAGTGTTTGTGGCTGTTACCGTGGTAGTAGGTGCCTGCATCCACCTGGAGGCGGTTTCCTTCGATGTCGAGCACCCATTCTTCCGAGGCGTCGAGAACTCTTACGTCTTCATCCTCTCCCAGTGTTACAAGATACGAGAGAAGCTCGAACGGGTCCTGGTAGGTATCGTTTTTGTCGAAGACCATGTACGAGCTGTAGTCGTCGTTCGCGATGTTTAGCGTTGCCGAAACCTTGCTCGCCAGGTCCATCTCGGCGGGTTCCAGGTCACTGGAAAGCGGTGTGTCGTCCCACCGTTTCTCTAGGTAATCGTCGAGAAACGGCTCGTAGTGGGAGAAAGCAGCGTCTATCCGTTCGTCTGTCCAGAAAGATTTTACTACCTGCTCCCGGTGCGTCTGCTCGGTCTCGCTCATGTATCTTACTGGTCTATCCGCGGAGTCGGGATAGGTGGTAGAAGGTTGAGCGTGTCCGCGACGCCGACTGCCTGGGAAAGGCACTTCCTGTAGAGGTCGTTCATGAAAGGTGCCTCGATGCTTTCTGGCAGCGACTCGTTTTCCTCCCATTCTTCGACTATTTCCTCGACGTTGCCCTTCCAGAGAACGTTTCCGGAGAGCTCGATGGATGCGCCTACTTCTCCCCCGGCCTCGTAGTTGACTCCGAAGGTGAAGTTGATGCGCGCGACCTCTCCGTCCTCGAAGGCGGAGACCTCGGCTTCTTCGACGCTTTCGATCTGCGGGTTGTACTTTATCTGCAGGTTGCCCTGGGCTCCCTCGCTTCTGGAAGCCTCAAGAGAGTCGATGTTGAATCCGACTATCATAACCCAGTTTTCCCGGGTAATTTCTTTAACGGTTTCGATTCAGCGATAGACTTGAAAGAATTCGGTTCCCAGAGAGCTTATGGCGTTCGACTTCTTTTCCCGTCTGCTAGACACCAGGAGCTCGCGCAGGAGGGAGTGGTTGACCGGCAACTTAGACGAGACAGTTGACGACTACGAACACATCTTCAGGACGCTCGACACCGTTTTCGACACCAGCCTCGTCTACAGAGACGTGCGTGAAAGAGCTGAAGACGCCATCGAGATGCGCGAAGACCCTGACGCGGAGCTTGAGAACGTTTCCTACCGGCTCGATACTCCGGTAGGCGTCCCTAACTACAACATCGACATCGAGGTGCCGCACAGCGACTCCGTGTCCATGGACAAGGCGGTCAGGGCAGTATTTGTGGCTTCGGGAGAGGCCGAGAACGGTTTCTCACTACCGTATCTTCCGGATGAAGTGATGGCTGGCAAAGGCTTCGACCACATGGAGACCTTAGCAGGAAAAGGAGACTTCGAGTTCTACATCCGGCCCTGGGAGAACCGGCAGGAAGTTTACCGGGCGGTGAACGAGATAGAAAGGTTCGTGGACGGCCTGAAAGCCGAGGCAGACGGCTACTACGGCTTCGATAACCCCTGGGGCCCGATTTTCGAACGACCTTACTGGACCGAGGGCTAACATCTTTTATTATTTCACGCCGCATCCTGGAGTATGGACGTCGATAAAGCAGTGAAGCAGTACGGAACCCTTTTCGTCGGCCTCCTTATAGGCGGAGGATTCGCCTTCATGGGCATCGCCTCATACGCACCCATGATAGATGGCGGAAGCTCAAACAACAACCAGCAAGGGTTCAACGCCACGCTGCCCGTACAGAACTTCCAGGAAACTTCTTTCGAGCTGACATCGCAGGAGATGAGAGTGCTCGCGTACCAAAACGACGTGGTGTTCGTCACAGGCGTCTACGACACTTCTTCGCAGAAAGAGATGCTTAAATCCGAGCTTTCTGACCTGCCTTCCCAGATGAACTCGAGGCTCTACATCTCACTGCTCAACTCTTCCTCTGACTCTATCGCTGCCAACGACATCGTCACCCGTTTCGGGCTGACAGAGTTCCCGTCGGCGGTAGTCGTCGGCGGTAGCCAGGGGCGCTCAGCGCTCTCCATAGTACAGGAACCTTCCTCAGACGAGGTTGTCGCAGCCTCCTGTGACGCCATGCGCGACTGGGGCCAGCTCAGCGCGACCTGTGTCCAGTAAGTTGTTTATTTATGCGTACAGAAAACTGACGTATGTCGGAGGATAAAATCCGGGAATGGGTGGAGGAAAGACTAGAGGACGGCATCGAGCCCGAACGGATAAAGAAGAATCTTGAAAAGACCGGGCACGACCCTTCAATAGTGGAGGATGTGCGGAGCCCGTTTGCGGATAGCGAAGAAGAGCCTGATGTCGACGAGGAAGACTTCTCGTTTGCAGTTGACGAAGAAGAGAAGGAAAAAGTCCGCGAGCTCTCCCAGGACACTTCAGGTAAAACTTTCTCTCTGCCGTCGCTACCTTCTGCCCCGGATATCCCTTTCAGGTATATCGGTGTGGTTCTGCTGCTCGCAGTTCTTCTCGGCGGCGGATACGTTGTCACCGACGGCTCGCCTTTATCCGCTGGCTCCGGCCTGATAGCCACGGTCCAGGAAGCGGCATCTTCAGGCTCTGGCTGCCCTGATATAGGGGTCCGTATCAAGTCGATTTCGACATCTTCGGGCTCTACTACCGCGGATGTGCTGGTAACCAACGGGCCCGGCCGTGTCGTCCTCGAAGTCTATTCTGACGGGGTCATGACCGGCTCGTCCCAGAGAAGGGTCGGGGGCGAGGCCTCGATGACCGTAAACGCTGTGGGCGACCGCGCAGTGTTTTACCCTGCTGAATGCAGCCAGTTCCAGGATGAACAGGCGATAGGATAGTTAGCTTTTTCAGGAGGCTACTGCAAGCACCTTCTATGGATGCTGACAGGCTAAGAGGCTACATCAAGTTTCTGGTCAAGTTTGCCGGAAAAATGGACGATATAGATTCTGAGTTCCGCCAGGTTATCGAACATCTGCAGACCATGGATGAGGAGCTCGGCGGTGAAGCACAGGAGATGTCTGACTTCCTCCAGAACGAACTCGTCCCGATGTCTCGAAAACAGGCTGAAGGAGAGGTCTCAAAACAGGACCTCGCCCGTCTTGTGAGCGACGAGGAATCGGTTAGACGGAGTCTTGAGAAAGTCATGAATGACCTTGACACTGAAATCCAGGAGCTGAAGAACTTCCTGTCCGACCTTACCGCTCTCGAACAGAAGGCACAACAGGCAGACGACGCCCTGGGGAAAATAGAGAAAGTAGAGAGCCAGACCGTCTGATACTTAGAGGTCGAACGCTTTCGCAAAGTTCTGGTCTCCCTCGACATCGCCGAACTGTTCCAGGTTCTCGTCCGCATTATAGTCCTCGTGGTAGGACGCCGAGACCGCACCTTTCTCACCTATCAGCGTTACAGACGCCTGGTTGTCTTTCGCAAGCTTTCTGGCTATCTGTATCAGGAGGCCGACGTTGTCGGTCGGAACCTCTTCCTCGACCACCCGGTCTTCCATCCGTTCACGTATAACCGATTCCAGCGAGGCTTCGAGACCTTCCAGCTGTTTCTCGTTCTCTTTCCACGCGTTGTATAGGCTTCTCGCCTTCGAGAGTATCCGGGAGCCCCCGACTTCTTCCAGTTCGACCTGGTCATCCATGTATCTCGCGAGTTCCCTGGCGTCCGAGACTATGGTTTCGTTCTCTTCCTGGAACCGTTCAATGGTATCGACCAGGTGGTCGGGCTCTACCGAGAAGACCTCGCACAGCTCCCGCTCGATACTCCGGGCACCTTTCTCTTCGACATCCCGGAGGAAAAGGTCGCTGGAGGTGTCGAGTCCCAGCGCTTCCCCGACTTCTTCCACGCGGTTCCTGACCCGGGAGAGATACTGCTCCGCCGCGTCTCCTGACTTGTAGTTGAGTCTTATGACGCCGTCCTGGACTCTGGTGCTCGACGTGATCACGAACTCTCCTGCTTCGCCTGTCGAGGAGAGATGGGTTCCGCCGCAGGCCTCGGCATCGATATCGTCTATTTCGACGACCCGGACCTCGTTACCCGGAGGTGCTCCTCCCTGGTAGAGCCTGAAGCCGAACTCTTTTTCAGCCTCCACCTTCTTCATCACGGTCTTCGTGATAAGGTGGTCCTGTTCGATTATCTCTTTCACCCGGGCTTCGATTTCATCCAGCTGTTCCCGGGAAAGCTTCGCGTAGTGCGTCACGTCCAGCCTTGCTTTTTCCCGGGTCTTGTGGGCCCCTGCCTGCCATATGTGGTCGCCGAGGAGTTCCCGGGTC
>CAZEKI010000040.1:0-7311 GCA_964512895.1 uncultured archaeon | reverse complement strand
CTCAGAAAGATATCTGAGCAGAGTTTGGGAGCTAAAAGCCGCTGAATTAAGGGAAAGGAAAAATTATTACTGGACGATAATAGGCCCGTAAGCTCCTGACCCCCTGATTTCGGATGGACGGTGAGATTGGAGGAGTGACTCGGTGTTAAAACACCGACATACTATAATAACACTGTTATATCTATGTTTGTATCGGTATCTACTTTCCACCTGAAATGATGGGGTGGGTGTGTTTCTACCCCGGCTTCCTTTGGAGTACAAATATAAACCTTCATTTCGCCTAGAATTACACGAGTGGTCAAGATGAAAATTAACGAGTGGAGGGGGGAGCCGTGAGTCAGGGAGACTTGCGGTCGATGTTTTCAAACTATGTTCAGAAAGAGTCTGTTTTCAGGAACAAAGAGGCACTGACACCTAACTGGAGACCGGACAACATATTACACCGGGACCAGCAGATAAACGACTTGGCTTCTATACTGGCGCCGGCGCTAAGAGGCGACGACCCGAGCAACGTCTTCATATACGGCAGTGTTGGAACGGGAAAGACACTGGTCACCAGGCACGTTACCGAGGAGCTCAGACATGTTGCGAGCGAGGAAGAGGTCGACCTCAATATAGTATACATTAACTGCAAGATGAAGAAGGTGGCCGACACCGAGTACAGACTGCTCGCGAAGCTTGCGAGACAGCTCGGCGACGAGGTACCTTCAACAGGGCTTCCAACCGACGAGGTATACAACAGATTCTTCGAGGCACTGAAAGATCAAAAGGGCGTAGTTATCATCGCTCTCGACGAGATAGACGCGCTGGTCAAGAAGGTCGGCGATGAGTTCCTGTATAACCTTACAAGAATTAACGACGACCTGGAAGAGACCAAGGTATCCATTATAGGTATATCGAACGACCTTAACTTCACAGAGTACATGGACTCCCGGGTCAAGTCATCGCTCTCGGAGGAAGAGATAATCTTCCCGCCGTACAACGCGCTCGAGCTCCGGGAGATACTCAGCGACAGGGCTGAAGGAGGCTTCATGGAGGAAGTACTTGAGGACGGAGTGATTTCGAAATGCTCTGCACTGGCAGCCCAGGAACACGGAGATGCCCGCCGTGCACTCGACCTGATTCGAGTCGCAGGGGAACTCGCCGAGCGGTATAACGACTCGACGATTTCGAAGGACCACGTCGACGAGGCACAGCAGAAAATCGAGCGGGACCGCGTTGTGGAGACCGTCCGGTCGCAGCCGAAGCACTCCAAGCTGGTGCTCTACACCATACTGGAGATGGCGGAAGACGAGGACGAAGTCGCCACAGGTGATGTATACTCTGAGTACAAAGAACTATGTGGAGAGGTCGACGTATCCGAGCTCACACAGAGAAGAGTTTCCGGCCTGATATCCGAGCTAGACATGCTGGGAGTGATAAACGCCAAGGTCATATCTAAAGGCAGGTACGGCAGGACCCGGCAGATAAGCGTTGACCTATCGGGGGAGATACGTCAGCAGCTGATGGAGCTAGTAGAGGACAAATTTTACCTTTGAAAACCTTGAGGGGGGACAAGCTTGAACGAGAAAGCAGTCAAAGAACTAACAAAGAAAGGATGCATTGTAGCAAAAGACGCAGCTGAATCGCTGACCGAGGAAGATATCGAGAAGATACAGGAGCTCGACTCGCCCCCCATGTATCTTTCTGAAAAGATGCTTGCCCAGCTAAGATCTGACGGCGAACGCCCCGAAGACGTTCTGTACGGCGCAGGGGATGAGAACTCAGACATGTCCGAGGCATCTGGAAACGACACGGACAGTGGAAGCCCCGACCGCTCTTCTACTAACGTTACGATAAAAGACACAGGGAAGCGCAAGATGGATACCAAGGTAGAGATTATTGACGAAGCTGACATCTCGAAAGAGGAGAAGGACGTACCCGAGTTCCTGAACAACTACAACGACCGGTACGACCGGATGAAGAAGATTCTGATGCGAAGAATGGAGATGAAGTCCGCGGTCACTATACAGCGGCTGGAACGCCGTGATGAAGGCGAGGAGGCCACGACGATAGGTCTTGTAAAGGACAAGTATTCTACCAGGAACGGCAAGTTCATAGTTGAGCTTGAGGATAAAACAGGGACCTTCAAGGCACTGATAGATGAGAGAGGCGGGGAACGTATAGTGCCTGATGAGGTTATAGGCGTCCAGGGTTCGCTTGGAGGCGACATAATATATGCCAACAGCGTTGTCAGGCCCGACCTCCCGATTCCGCAGGGTGTCAACACTACAGAGCAGAAGGTAGAAGCCGCGTACATATCCGACCTACATCTCGGCTCGATAGACACTCTGGAAAAAAGACTTGACAAGTTCGGCAGCTGGCTGTCGTCCGACGAGGCATCGAGGATAAAGTACCTGGTGATAGCGGGCGACATAGTGGAAGGCGTCGGCGTCTACCCCGACCAGGACGAGGAGCTGGAGATAGCTGATATCTACAAGCAGTACCAGAAGTTCGAGGAATGGGCTGAAAAACTGCCCGACGACCTCCAGCTGATTATCGGACCCGGAAACCACGACATTGTCAGGCTTGCGGAGCCCCAGCCCCGGCTGCCCGAGAAAGTATTCCCCAACATCTCTGACCGGGACAACGTCCACCTGGTCCAGAACCCGCAGTGGGTGAGGCTACACGGAATCGAGTCCTCGGGCATAATGAATCTGATGTACCACGGCTACTCTTTCGACGGGCATGTCGGCCAGATACAGGATTTACGGGAGAAGGCGTACGACGACCCGGAGCACGTTATGATAGACCTGCTGAAGCGCCGCCATCTTTCCCCGACGTTTGGCTCCAACCTTCTGGCGCCGGAAGACAGGGACTACATGACGATGGACCGCAGGCCAGACGTGTTTGTCTCCGGTCACTTCCACTCCCACGCCAACGAGAGCTACAAAGGAGTCAGCGTCATCTGCTCGTCAACGTTCCAGGCCCAGACCGACTTCCAGAAAAGGGTAGGCCACGTGCCTGACCCCGGCAAGGTAACTATAGTAGACTACAAGAACCGGAAGACCAGGGTGAAACAGTTCTGATGGAGACGGAAGAATACTTTGAGCAGCTGAGAGAGGAGACCTCGAAAGCGTATGATATAGCGGAGGAAGCCCGCGGCCAGTCAAAGGACCCGGAGCCCCGGGTGGACATACCGGTCGCGACCGACCTTCCGGAGAAGGCCTCATCACTCGTCATAGCCGCCAAGTTCCCCGAGCTAGAGGACCAGGGAGTCGCGGACAGGATACGCGACCTTGAGTCAGAGTACGGTAAGAACGACGAGAGAGTGGCGTTTGAAATCGCCCGCGAAATCGCCCAGGGGGAGTTCTACGAGTTCGAGGAGCTAGAGAAGGCGTGTGACGCGGGTATAAGGGTCGGCGTCTCCTACATGACTGGAGGCATCACGACCGCGCCACTCGAAGGCATCGGCGACATAAGGATACGAGAGAATAATGACGGAACCCGTTATCTAGCGGTCTACTATTCGGGACCAATCCGCTCGGCTGGAGGAACAGCCTCCGCCATGAGCGTCCTTCTGGCTGACTACGTCCGCCTCCAGGTTGATCTGGACAGGTTTAAACCGTCCGAAACTGTCGTGAAACGGTACGCCACGGAAGTGGACGACTACTACAACCGCGTGACCGCGAAGCAGTACTATCCTGACCGGAAAGAGACCGAGATGATAGCCGAGAACGTTCCGGTAGAGGTGACGGGCTCCCCGACCGAGCAGAAAGAGGTCTCGAACTATAAGGACCTTGACCGTATCGATACCAACCAGATACGTGGCGGCATGTGTCTCGTATACCTGGACGGCCTTCCGTTAAAGGCTCCGAAGATCAAGAAGCGGATAGAGAAATGGGGCGACGACTTCGGCCTCGAACACTGGAGCTGGGTCAAGGAGTACCTCGAACTTCAGGAGGAGCTTCACTCCTCGGGAGACGGAGAGAACGGTGAAGAAGACGAGCCGGACTACACACCCTCAGATAAGTACCTGGGCTCGCTGACAGCCGGCCGCCCAGTCCTCGCGCATCCGGGCCGGAAGGGCGGCTTCAGGCTAAGGTATGGCCACTCTCGCACCAACGGTCTCGCGGCCACTTCTTTCCACCCTGCTACTATGGAGGTCACCCAGCGCTTCCTCGCGATAGGCACCCAGCTCAAGCTTGAGTACCCGGGCAAGGCCACTGTAGGAACGCCGTGTGATGATATTCACCCGCCCGTAGTCAGGCTGGAAAACGGCGATGTTGTGAAGGTGGAGACCAGAGAGCGGGCAAGAGAGCTGGAAGACGATATCGACGAGATACTTTTCCTGGGCGACATGCTTGTAACTTACGGAGAATTCGTCGAGAACGGCAAGAAGCTTCTGCCGTCGCCCTACGTTCACGAATGGTGGGAGAAAGAAGTTGAGAAGAAGCTCGAGGAGAAGGATATGAAGCTTGGTAGAGACTTCTCCGAACGCGAGCCGACGCCGGAGGAAGCTTTCAGGATATCTGAGAAGCTTGACGTCCCTCTCCATCCACGCTGGACGTACCACTGGGACGAAACCACTGTCGACAGGTTCCAGGCTCTCTACGAGTCGGTAAACAAAAAGGAGATTGAGGGAGAGAAGGCAAAGAAGGCTCTGGAAGATATTTTACTGCCGCACAAAGCCGGCGATACCATACAGTTAGCGGAAGATGATGCCCTTGTACTGCAGAAGCTTCTGACCGAAGTTGAAACGGAAGATGTTGACTCTATCGAAGAGCTGGATGAAATCCCGCGGATAATAGAAGAGGCCGCGGGCATAGAACTCCGCGACCAGGCTCCGCACTACATCGGCGCCAGGATGGGCCGGCCGGAAAAAGCCGAGAAAAGAACTCTCCAGGGACGCCCCCAGCTGCTATTCCCCTGCGGCCGAGAGGAAGGAGGCAGGATGAGAAACCTTGTTGCATCGTACAACAGAGGCGAAGTCAGGGAGAGGATACTGCATAACCGCTGTCCGGAATGCGACCAGATAACCTACTACTCCTACTGCATCGACTGTAATGTGGCCGCGGACCCGATCTGGTTCTGCACAGACTGCGGCAACGAGTACCACGAAGAACAGGACCGCTGTGGCTCTTGCGGCAACGAAAGATTCAACCGGTTCAAACAGACTGATATAGACATCGAGAAGCTGGTCGACCACGCCATGCAGAACATCGGCCAGGAATCACTTCCTGAGCTCCTGAAGTCGCCCCGGGCGATGAGCGGTGAACACCGCCACGTCGAACCCATCGAGAAGGGTCTTATACGGCAGCGGCACGACCTGTATGTCAACAAAGACGGCACAGTCAGGTACGACGCCACCGACCTTCCGATGACGCACTTCACTCCAGAGGAGATACACGTATCGGTCGAGAAGCTGAGAGAACTGGGGTATGAGCAGGACATCAACGGGAAGCCTCTGGAGAGCGACGACCAGATACTGGCTCTGAAACCCCAGGACATAGTCATACCGGATACGGAGAAGACTCTTCCTGCCTCCGAGTACCTCGTCCGTGTGGCCAACTTCGTTGATGAGCTGCTGGAGAAGTTTTACGGCCTCGAACCGTACTACGGGGTAGAGGACAAGCAAGACCTTGTCGGCGAACTCGTCATAGGTCTGGCGCCCCACACCTCCGGGGGAACGGTCGGCCGTATAATAGGATTTACCAGCGCCAAGGGAATCTACTCCCATCCCTACTGGCACGCCGCGAAAAGAAGAAATGCGGACGGTGACGAGGACGCCATACTGCTCCTGATGGATGGGCTATTGAACTTCTCCCGCCAGTTCCTGCCGGACATGACAGGTGCGAGAACGATGGACGCACCTCTGATTCTGTCGACGGTACTCAATGCCGACGAGGTCGATGACGAGGCCTGGGCCATCGAGACAGTTAACGAGTACCCTCTGGAGTTTTACGAGGAGACCCTGGAGTACAAAGAGCCGTGGAACCTTGAAACCGATATCGAGATAGGAGAGGATATCGTACATTCCGACGAGCCTTTCCGCCACGGCTTTACCCATGATACCTCGGACATCTCTAACGGCCCGAAGCAGAGCGAGTACGTCACCCTTGACGAGATGAGCGAGAAGACGTCGAACCAGCTTGGCCTGGCTGAACGTACAAAAGCGGTTGACGAGGACCTGGTCGCCGAGCTGTTGCTGAAGAAACACTTCATACCTGACATCAAGGGCAACCTCCGGAGCTTTTCAAGTCAGAAGATGCGGTGTGCGGACTGCAACGAGAAATTCCGCCGCGTCCCGATGACAGCACAGACGATTGCACCGACCGGCAAAACGACTGCCGAGTGTCCGGAGTGCGGCGGAAAAGTTCTTCTGACGATTTCTGAGGGGACTATCAAGAAGTACATGCAGCCAAGCGAAGAGATAATCGACAGTTTCGAGGTCTCGCCTTACGTCCGCCAGCAGATTCTGATACTGAAGGAGACGCTACAGAGCCTGTTCGGCAAGGAAAACAGGCAGAGCGGCCTCAAACAGTTCACCGCCTAGTCATCGAGCCGAAACCTTATTAGATTTCCACTATCTTTTAGAACCTATGAACGGAGAAGTCGAGATCAAAGAAGTCATGACCGACGGCGTTATTGCCATCGAGAAAGACCAGAGCATAGTGGACGCAGCCAAGATGCTGGAGGAGGAAGGTATCCGGGGACTTGTGGTAGTCGATAACGGTGAGGCTGTCGGCATAATTGTCTGCAGAGACATCGTCTACGAGGTCACTGCCCGGCAGAGAGACCCTTCCGAGACGCCTGTCGAGGAAGTGATGTCAACCGACCTGATAGTGGCGGAGGAAGAAGAGCTTCTCGACGACGTTGCTATGGCCATGGTGAGGAACGATATCTCCCGTGTACCTGTGGTCCGCGACGACATGCTTGTCGGCATACTGACACAGTCGGATATACTGAGGGCGTGGCCTGGCTTCGCAGAGATTATGGAGGAAGAGCAGGAGCTGGATGCCGAAGCGGCTCCAAGACCTGAATCCACCAGCGGCGTCTGCGAGGAATGCGAGAACTATTCTGAAGACCTTCAGGAGTCCAATGGACGGCTGCTGTGTCCGGAGTGCAGATAACCGGGATATAAGCCGGTCAGAGCCTAAACTCTTTTTATCAGCATCTCCCAACAGTCTCTATGGCGATGGAAATAGTTGAAGAGATAGTAAGGAGGCGCCAGACTATAGCCATAGACGACCCTGAGGCGGTGTATCCGGAAATCAGGGATTTGCTGGAGAGAAGGATGTAATATGACCATGTAAAGGAGGAGAACTACAT
>CAZEKI010000039.1:4167-7451 GCA_964512895.1 uncultured archaeon | reverse complement strand
GTGAAATGATGGGCCAGACTACACCAGCTCCGCTTCACAGTGTGTATCCTATCGTTTAACTGGAATTCTTTTAAACGGTTAAGTTAGAATGAAGAGACAGCTAGATGCCGAAGTTTTCTGCTAGTTCTTCTCTATCTTCTTCCGGGACTTCGGAGGTTATCCTTGAGTAGAGAGTGTTGACCATGTACTGCCATGCAGTTTCATCGGCTCCGGTCTCTCCGGGGAGGTACGTGTCTATCTGGAACTGGCCGTCATTGAATTTGCTGGAGTAGATACTATCAGTTTCAATTTCAGGATTCTCAACTTCAACAACCGGCTGGTGTTCATCGGGTTTACTGTTCACAAGCTCCCTTGCGCTGAATACCTTCTGTCCGTTATAGTTTACTTCTACATCTTCACTACCGTGTACACCCTGGTTAAATACTACCTCTAGACCATCGTATCCTCTGATTTCATGCCTTTCCCCGACAAACCTGTGCTTCTCGCTTGCATGTTTTCCGTCTCTTTCCTGTTCTCCGTATTCGACGGCAACCGCGCGTGATGCATTTATGAGATCAAGTTCAGAAATTTCTTCCTGATGTTCAACAAGTTCTTGACGGGCTTCCGCCCATGTAATGCCCTCCCCCATACAGTTTTCTTGCCCTCAAAAATACTTAAAGATGGATAAAATCTTCCATGTAAGGCGATGCCAGACAGATACATAATAATCGGTGATGGGAACGCAGGGGCGACCGCGGCCGAAACCATCCGGGAAGAAGACGGGGACGCGGATATCAAAGTGTTCACAGATGAGTCGGAGCCGCTGTACAACCGTATCATGCTCAAGACCTACATGAAGGGGCGGCTTCCGAAACAGTACACCCGTGTCCACGACGAGAACTGGTACGAGAAACGCGACATAGAGCTGCATCTTGAGACCAGAGTTGCAACGGTCGACACCGACGAGCAAAGCGTTGAAACAGAGTCAGGCGATACCTACAGCTACGACAGGCTTCTTGTCGCGACCGGTGGCTCGCCGAGAAAGCTTCCGTTTGACGACGGCCATGACAACGTATACTACATGTGGACGATGGAAGACGCGGAGCGTATAAAGAACGCCGCCGAGGAGTCAGAGGAAGCAGTTGTGATAGGGGGAGGTCTTCTTGGCATCGACCTGGCGGTGGCGTTCGCCGAGAACGACGCCGAGACATATTACCTGATACGCGAGTCGAACTGGTGGTCTCGCGGCCTCGACCCCGAAGGCGCGGAAATAGTCCACGAGCGCCTGGAGGAAAAAGGCGTCAACGTGGTCACGGAGACAGAGGTCTCGGGCTTTGAAACCGAGGACGGCAAGGTCGCGGGAGTGGTCACGAAGGATGGCGACACCTACAGCTGTGACGCGGTGGCTGTTGCTATCGGGCAGACGCCTAACTCGGATATAGTCGATGTCGAAAAGAACGATTACGGCATGATAAAGACCGACGAGTTTCTTGAGACATCGGAAAACGGTGTCTTCGCCGCGGGCAACATGGTGGAGTACGATTCGCCGGTGTTTGAACGCCGCATTGTCAACGGCTCCTGGGACCACAGCGAGGCCATGGGTGAATGCGCCGGCAGGAACATGGCTGCCGGGAAAGAGGAGTTCGACTACGTCAATACCTACGGTGTCGGCCACTTCGATGTCCAGTTCCTGGCGATAGGTGACTGGTCGGGAGAACCGGTTTCGAAGAGGTACAGCGATGACGAGTACCGGAGGCTTTTCTTCGACGGCGACCGGCTTGTCGGAGCGGTCTTAATCGGGTATACAGCCGGCCAGGAGCGCATTAAAGAGATGATCCAGGAAGGCAGGTCTTTTAAAGATAGAGACGAACTTCTCGAGAAAGAACACTGGGAAAGATAGCAGGTGTTACTTAACAGTAATAATTAATAAAAGTTTGCGAACCTAACTCTATTCTAACCTTCTTAGTCGGTGAAACCATGGCGGAAGCTAACGACCTTATAGCAATATCTCTGGGGCCGCAGGAACTGGCCCATGCTTCAGATACCGGCTGGAATATCGAACTGAAGCTGGATTGGGCAGATTTAGAGCCTGGAGGCGCTCTTCACTCCAGAGACGGCTTCTCAGAGCTACTTTCTGACTCTGAGGTAGAAGCCGACCAGATAGTTGACATCCACCTGCCGCCCGGCACAAGCTCAAGCAACCCCGGCATGTCGGCCACAGAGGACAACATCGGCGCCATCACCGATTTCTGCTACGACCACCTGGAGGATATGCCTGATAAATTTCTGACGACGCATCCGCCAAAGGATTTCCGGTATCTTGACCAGCTCTGGGTGCTTAACGACCTGCTGGACAGGGTTCCAAATGATGTCTCGATTGAGAATACATCTGACCCGTCGAAATGGTACACGCCGGAGGCAATCGCGTTCTTCGGCTTTGTCGGGAGCCAGTACCCTGCTTCCTTCGAAGACCTCTACCTTACCGTTGACAGCGCCCACCTGCCACAGGAAGACTACGTGGGCCAGGACTTCGATAAGTACTATGACCCCGATAGCGAGGAAGTACAGCGGCTTATGGAGCAGGCAGACGTGGACAAGGACTGGCTTTTCGAGATTAACTATGACCGTGTAGAAGATATCGTACATGAGATAAACGAAGATCTTTCAGGCGAGGACGACGTGTTCCCGGTCGAGTATATAGGGTACATGGGGAGCAACTTCCAGGAAATGGTGCAGGAGTACCGGTCGGGCAGGGACGGGATTATAACCGACAACGACCTGACTGGCGACGTTTACCTACCTTTCCTGCGTGTGCTGGCGATGACGGGCGACAGGGTCAGGAGCGTGCACCTGAACGACCCTGTGACCAACGATGTGCCCGATATGGACGACTACCGTGAAAGCGAGGCTCTCCAGACCGCTGTAGAGTACATGAAAGACCACGACACCTACATGGTGCTTGAGCCCGAGGGTGAGACAAGCCGGCAGGATGCCGAGGATTACGTGGACACTGTTTCTGAGATGCTAGAGGGCTCCGCTTGATTTAATAACGGTCTCTCCTAATTTCCTGTGTGCTAGAAAACAACCTATACTCTAGATGTTTCCTTACCTATGAGTAGTAAACATTATAAATGGTTGAGGAGAAAATAGTAACATGTCTGAAACAGGGTCTGAGTCAGGATTGTATGATGATGTCAGGGGCGACGACTGGATGGATATCGCCCAGCTCAAAGATTTCTGCCAGAATCTTGATACCGAGCTAACACGCCAGAAACAGAGATACGGCCTCGATGATGGAGAAGACG
>CAZEKI010000039.1:0-4067 GCA_964512895.1 uncultured archaeon | reverse complement strand
GCCTGTCAGACGATGGCGAATGTTGACGGTTCGAAGAACGGCATGCCGGTCACCAACTTGGACCTTATAGCCGGCGAACAGCCTCTCGGCAAGTATCCTATCTCATGGGTCGAGGAGTACAGCGAACCTATCTCAGATAATCGCGGCATACTTGGACTGGAAGCTACAGCTGTAAGAAAGATATTCCGGAACACCGTCGACTACCAGGGCCAGGAAGATGCAAAACAGGAGTTCGACATAGCAGAGATAAGAGGGTATATCTCGGGAACCCCTGATGGCGAGGTATTTGACAAAGAAGTCTTTAGAGATGCCTGGGAAGAACTGCTCGAAGCCAACCCAGATAAGGAGAAGCCAGCATCCGAAGCGTTAGGAATTCTGATGGGCCGAAGATAGCCTACCGTTACCTTTTTCTCTTTCTGCTCACTCATTGATTTCGTCCAGGACATCTAGTGCCCGTGGAGAGACAAATGCGAGGTCCTGCCAGTCCTTTGTCATACGTGGACAGGCACAGTTGACGTAGATATCGATGCCGTAGCCCTTGTAGTCGGCCTCGAATATCCTGTCTTCAACGAACACGTAGACATCTTTCCCGTGCTTCTCCAGCTTCTCCTTCGCGATTTCTACTGCTCGCTGATAGTTCTGGCCTTTCTTTGAGGAGGTCACGATTCCCCACTTCTCCTTGTCCTTGTGCTTCATGACGCGCGCGATTTCTGCCTGCATCTCGTCTTCAAGTGAGTTCGGCTCCTCGACCCATATCTTGCGTTCGTACGGGTCAACGACGTAGACCTTCTTCCCGGTCTCCGACACCTGCGAAGGATGGAACTCACCGCTCCCGAGAAACACGAAAGCGTCGACCTTCTCGGCTATGTTGTGGGCGGCACCGGCGTCGCAGCCAAGCACCTGCCCAGGCTCCGTTGTTCTTAGACCTGTCTTGCCGTCGACGACCTCGTAGCCCTTGTCTTCCAGGAATTCTCGGGCTTTCTCCGCCCTGTCCATGTACTGCGTGACACCGACAAGCCCAAGCGTCTCCTCCTCGATCCTGTCATACTCTTCTTCAAGGACGCCCATCAGGTCGCGGTCCTCCCGGTACGGCAGGTAGTAGACGTTCAGGTCGTCCATGTCTGCTCCTTCAGGATGCAGGAACCGTGTATGCCCGACGTGAATCAACGCCTCGGCGCCCATCCGGGAGGCTTTCTCGTCGGCGATTCCGCACGCGCCGAACGATGAAGACCCGACCATGACAGGTTCGATGCCGTTCTCTTTCAGCTCGGATGCAAAATCGATGAGCTGGGGCTTGATGCCGTCAGGTCCCTGGATGCCTACGGTCTCGTATCCCTGCTGCTTCAGCTCTTCGAGTATCTCGTCGAAGGATTCGTAGTTGAACTTTTCACGCTGTTTTTGCTTGCTCATAGACTAAGAATCGGGCCCAAAACTTTTTTACTTGGACTAGAGTTCCCGGAGCTTTTTGAGGATGAAACGTTTCTCCTCTTTCCGCACCAACTTTTTGAGCTCGCCCAGGTAGGCACCGTCGGCTGCTATAACGTCGAAACCTTCCTCTACAGCGGCTCTAACCGCCTCCCTGTCCGGCCTTTCAAGCAGCACCACCCTGAGTTCGGCATCGAGATAGCTCATGGCCGATTCAAGCCCTTCACGTCCGAGCATCCTCGCGTCCAGCACCGCCCGGTCTCCTTCGAAAGCGAATACCTGGCCGTAGTCGTTGAGATAGCCTTTTCTCGGTATCCTCGTACCGGGTACTTCTCTATCGGTGACTGCGTAACCTTGCTGTGGGAACGGCGGCGAAAGATATATCCCGCGCTCCCCGGAATTAACTGGAACCACCTCGGTCCCTATCTCCGGGCTCTCCACAAGCTGCCTTGCAGCAGGAGAAGCATCTATACGGTCTTCCTGCGGGGCTACAGCTCCTTCTATTGCCACATCTCGTTTGCCGAGAGATACTTGCTGGCCCTGCTGGAGTTCGCCCTCGAAGCTGAAAATCGCAGGCTTTCCGCTCTGCCGGGCACGCTGGGCGTGTGTTGACGTGTATCCACCTTTCCGGGCTATAAGTGCCTGGGAGTACTTCTCCGGTGGCAGTGTCTCCTGTGAAAAGCTGACTTCCTGGCCGATACTGCCTTCTACTTCTCCCTCTGAGACCCGGATGCCCTCGAGGCTAGTATCTGTTGAGTCGAATGGATTTTCCCCGTTCTTGGGCTCAAACGCATCGACCACGTAGAAGCTGCCGCGCTTGTAGACGAACTTTGCGTCTATCGACTCCTGCCGTAGCTGTTCGAAGAACTGTTCGACCTCGTTTCCAGGTATCGGGGCTTCGCTCTTCGACACGGTCCTCTGCTGGTGGTTGCCGTTCATCGGGTTCCGCGTAACTTTGACCTGTTCCTCGGCAACCCGTAAAGCGCTTACAGAACCGTTTTCAAGCAAGTAGAAGTCGGGCGTTGTTATCCCTTTCTCCAGCGAGAGACCGAGGCCTTCCACTGATTCAAGAAGCCCGTAGCTGCCGAGGTATGAAGTGATGGCGGCACCGGAGTACTCGGGTTCCACCATCTTCTGGATGATAACCGCGGGATAGTCGTGTTCGTTCTCTACCTGGTAGTATGAGGCCACGACATCTTTGATAGCATCTACTATATCCGAGGAGCCGACGTTCAGTCTGGCCTTGTACACTCCTTTTCTCTCGCCCGATATTCTTACTGATACGCGTCCTGTGTCGCGCTGGCCGCCTACAAGGTTCCGGGCCTTGCCCGACGCTTCCCGGACTTCGCTGCTCATACCTATCTCGTTGTAGGCTTCCTCTATCTGGTCTTCGAGGCTTTCATGTATCTCCCTGTTGAGAACTTCTTCTGGCGTCTCTACGTCTCCCAGCAGCTCGTTTACTTCTTCTCTGGTTATGACGAAAAAGTTAGGGACGTTAAGGCTGTCAACTCTGTCAAGCCTGGCCGCCTTTCCACCGGCCTGTGGCTCCTCGATTTCTCCTTTCCACTGTACCATGATAACAGTAAGCCTGTTCCGAGATTAAAATGTTCCGGACCGGGTAAATCAGCGGTCTATCTTGACACGGTAACCTACTGGAAGCTTCTTGCCGGCGCGTTCAAGCGCCTTCCGCGCCTCCTGTACATCGTCCTGGTCGACTTCTACAAGGTAGATGGTCTGGCCCTCGTCAACTATCGCTGCACGCCCTATCGGACGGCCGAAAGGCTTCCGCATACCCTCGTAGTACCTGTCTGCCTGTGCGATTCCTGCCAGAGGGTGGTACCTGAGAACGTGGTGCGGGTAGGGTTTGATACGGAGAATGTAGTCCTCCTCAGGGTCGAGAACCTTGTTGAGGTAGGAGTTAGCTGCGATTCGTCCAGATTCGAGCGCTTCGGAACGGATGCTGCATTCCTCTTCGACTTCAAGCCTTACAGCGGTCTCGAACTCTTCGCCCTTGGCTCCCTGCTCGTACTGTGTTACACGTGGAGCAGGAGCTCCCTTGATGAAGTTATCGCTCTTTTTCTGCGACTGCCGGGTGTAGGGCTGGTTCGGTGGCTCGCGGTAGATACTTGCTGGACGATCTCCCATTTTTGAAAACCTCTGTAGAAACGCTGCGACTTAAGTTTTAAATAGGGTTGGCTATCTTATCCGCCAGTAGTCTTCGGGGAACTCGGAGAGATAGAACGTGGCGGTGTCGCGGATTCCCGGGTCGAGCTCTCCCAGTTTTTCGCCTCCCTTGTATGCCTTCTTTCTGTCTCCATGCCTGACTCCGAGAAGTATGTCCTTTATACCGTCCTCTACCTTGTCCCGGTCTATACCGTGCTCTTCAGCGTATCTCTCGACGAACCAGTCTATCACCTGGGGATTCTCCCTCACGTACCGGTCCACAACGCCCTCCCAGGACTCCATGCTGCCGTACTCGTTCTCTACAAATTCAAGGTAGCGGTGTGCTGCTTCCTCGTCCTCTATAGTCGCCGGGTACAGACCCCACCGCACCAGATCGCTGGTGTCGAGGTCGTCGTACTCTTCCAGCCGCTCGTTCAGCCTTTCAAATGCATCTTCAGGCACTCTTGCGCTTACGGTTT
>CAZEKI010000038.1:0-7502 GCA_964512895.1 uncultured archaeon | reverse complement strand
CTATAGAGACCCGGAAAACACTGTCATCGGTAGGAACGAGTACTACCTGGTCAAACTCTGTCGCATAGTTATCCACCGCTGCCTCGGCAGTTTTCACGGCCTTGTCGCGGTGGTCGCATTCGGTGCAGTAGTCTATAGTGAGCTCCATACCCGCCACAGTTATTCTTCTTCCTGCTCAGGTTTAAACTGTTCGAGTTCCAGGTCGAAGTCTTCGCCCCGCTCTTCCGCTATCTGCTGGGCCAAGAGATAGAAAACAGTAGCAAGCGAGTTGCCGGCCTTGTTGTTCGCAGGAACCGCGATGTCGATATCCTCAAGCGTGTCTGCCGAGTCCGCGATGGCGACGACCGGTATCTTGGCGTCGACAGCCTCGTCAATCGCCTGGGCGTCCTCTTCAGGATCCGTCACCAGGACTACTTCCGGCTCTGTAAAGTTCTCGGAGTTAGGGTTGGTCAGAGTGCCAGGCATGAAACGGCCTGCTATCTTGTCCGAGCCCAGAAAGTCGACGAACTGGTTGAGTGGGACTCGGGCGTCCTTTTTCCTGCCGACGACAAGTATATCCTCTGGCTCGTACCGGGCCAGAAACTTGGCCGCGTCCCTGATGCGTTCATCGGTCTGGTTGAGGTCGAGTACTGCCAGCTGGTTCTTTTTTATGTGGAAAATGTATTTCTCCATGTCCTTGTGAGAGCCCTTGGTGCCGATATGGACACCGTTCGCAAGGTACTCGTCGCGGTCGATCAGCAGTTCTTCTTCCGTCATATTTGGGCTTTCGAGAACAAATATTAAATAAGGTCGCGGGAGAGATTCCTTCTCTGGGAGTGGTCAAGCAGATATTCGACGAAACCTCCCAGGTCTGACTGCTTCTGGTCCTTCGTGAGATGTACGGCGGCCTTTATCCTGTCCGGTTCACCAGGGTCGTAGGTGAGGCTGCAGTAGAAACCGGCTGCATCTGAAGGATCCTGTAGCTCGTCTATCCTGTACTCGGAAAAATCCATCCGCCGAATCGCACCGTTCTCCATACTGTCCTCCATATACAGGTCTTTGTCTATTTCTGCGAAGTAGAGACCGAGAGCGCTGTAAAAGCTGCTCATTATCTCGCTGGTCTCTCCTGGCTCTAGGTCGGGGTTGCCTTCAGCTATAACAGTATGGTGGACATCCCATCCTACAGGCCAGAACTTCTCGAAGCTCAGCTGTTCTTCTATATCCGAGAGGTCGATGGCCATGACTAGAGCTTGTATTCAAACCTTATTAGAATCGTTCAGAGTTCATTTCCGCGCCGTCGGCTCTGTCCCAGAGCCGGATAAGCCGGTTGAGCTTTGCAATTCTTATGTCGGCGATTCCTGCCTTGATGAACGGGCAGCCCCATTCAAGCGAGAGATCGCTTATGGTGGCGTCACAGGTCTCTCCGGAACGGTGGGATATCACCGGTGTGTAGTCGTTTTCCTGGGCGAGTTCTACTGTTTCCCTCGCATCGGTTACGGTGCCTATCTGGTTGGGCTTGACTATAAGCGAGTTGCAGGCACCGTTCTCGATGCCTTCCTGTAGCCGGTCTTTGTTCGTGGTGAACAGGTCGTCGCCGCAGACCAGGACATCCGGGTTCTTGCTCGCAAGTTTAGCGTGCATCCTGAAGTCTTCCTGGTCGAACGGGTCTTCGACGTATATCAAATCGAACTCGTCTATCAGTTTCTGGACGAACTTGAGCTGCTGCTCGGGTTCGAACTTCTGCCGCATCGATGATAGGTCGTACTCGCCGTCCTCGTAGAACTCTGAGGCCGCGATGTCAAGGCCTACCCGGGCATCGTGCTTGTCGGCAACCTTCTTGACCGCCTTCAGTGTCTGCTCGTCGTCCATGCTGGTTATAAGCGCGCCCTCGTCGTTCATGCCCTGTATCTTGGTCGAATACCGTTCTTTCAGCTCCTGGTAAATCGCGGCGTTTGTCCTGACAGCCTCCGGAAAGCTGGATGCGTTGACCGGGACGACGAGGAACTCCTGTATCGCGGTGTTGCCGCCGTGTTCACCGCCGCCTATGACGTTGCTCAACGGGTACGGAAACTTGTTCCCGCGGTCGAAGCCCGACACCTTCTTGAACGCGAAGCTCGACGCAATAGATGCCGCGCCGATATCGGAGAAGTCGTCGGTACCGTCGACTTCATGCAGCGTCGAGTCGAACTCTTCCTGTGAAAGGTCACGTCCTTTTACCTCGTCCGAGATCTTTTTCTCGACAGCGTCGAGGTGCTCTGGTACGAAACACTTGGCCTCGTGTCTCCCGGTCGAGGCGCCTGAGGGGGCCTTGCCGTAGCTCGAGTTAATCTCTGCCTCTACCGTCGGTTTTGTCCTCGAATCTATTATCTCGCGGAGCTGGAAGCTGTTGATCTTCATGTAGTAGAAGTCGAGTGATTGTTTAAACAATCTTCGGGAAATCAAAAAGAGAAAGAAGTAGAAATCAGCGCTTGACTGTTATAGGGAGCTTTCCTTCCTCCATCTCTCTTCTTGCTATCTCTAGAGGTCGCTCGTCTCCGGGATTGACAAAAGTAGGTGCACCCATCGCTATCTGGAGGCTTCTTGCCCCTAGAATCCGCGCTCGCTCGTAAGTCGTGTATTCTGCCATAGTATCTAGCCGATGTATCCGAGGTCAGACCCGCTCTGCTGTTCCTGGTCCTGACCCTGTTGCTGCTGTAGGTTCTGAAGTTTTTTAAGGACTTCCTGGGATTCTTCGACTTTCTTATCCAGGTCAGAGTAGTCAAGCTCCAGATCCAGCATCTTCTCCAGGGCTTTAAGAACCGCTTCAGTGGCCTTCGGGTCGCTCAAAAGGAAGCCGGGCGTCTCTCCAAGAAGGCAGATACCTTCGTATCCACGTTTCTGTCCGATGCCGAGTATGAGCCCGGAGGCGCCGACTATCTGTCCAACGTCATGGTCGAACTCGATTCCGACTTCCGAGTACCTGTCCTTCATCTCGCCCGAGGTCACAGCTCCGAATACTTCAGGGTCTTCGACGACATCTCCGGTGCCGTATCCTCCTATAGTTATGAGTTCGGAGGCGTCGGTCTGGTCGACAAAATCAAGTATCTCTTCTGCAACATCAAAGTGGCCTTCCGGGGTAGAAGCCTGGGCATTGCCTTCGATGAGAACCAAATCCTGGTCTTCTCGTTCAAGATGGTACACGTTGTTCTTCAGGAGTTCAACCGTCTTGTCCTCTCGTACGATGGTATATGGTGGGAAGTGGTGTGAGTAAATCTCCCCGATTTTCTCCGCGTCGAGATGGTCAGCGAGGTATGCTACACAGGTCTTGCCTATATGGCCGATGCCTGCAAGCCCTTCTACTACTATGGGGTTGTCGTAGTCTGGTTCTTTCTCAAGTTCGATGCGCGTTGTTTCTGTCATCTTTCTTTCCTCTTGGTCTTTCTGCGGTATTCTCCGTAACGGTCAGGGAATGAGAACTTCGGCGGCCTCGCCTCCCGAGTCTCCTGACCGCAGTGTTCTTCCCTTAACGTGTAAGAGTTACATTCTGGACATTTTTTAATCATGGTATCTAGGCACGGGAGAACTCGAATCGGCCTCCGAGCTCCTCTGTCTTGTCTCGAAGCCTTTCAACGGTCTCGTCCATCCTTTTCTTGGCGAGCTGGGAGTTCCTGCCCCAGGCAGTTATAGAATAGGTTGGAGCGGAAACGTACTTCACCTCTATCCCTTCTTCCATGTCTTCAAACAGGTCTTTTATCTTCTGGACTCCATCGCCGCCGCTGAACTGTACGTCGACCTCGCCTTCAAGCTTCTCCTGCTTAAGGTTGATGTTCTCACGCGAGACCTCCTTGATAGCCTCAACGGTCTCCTCGTCGAAAAGCTCTTCGAGACGTTCTTCCTCTCCTACAGCCACTTCAAATCCTGTGAAGGAGGAGCCGAACTCCCTCTGCATCGGGAAGACTATGTCCTCGTACAGGTCCTCTGTATCCTCTCCCAGCCTGTCTGCAAGCTCTTCGACGAACTTGTCGGCCTTCTGTTCTTTCTTCCAGCGGGCCATGGTCTCCTTCTTCTGCTTGTCGTTCACCCGCTTCAGTGAGAGGTCGAGGGAGCCCTCACCCGAATCTATAACCTGTGCAACGGTTTTCTCTCCTTCTCCAAGCTCCTTCCCGACGTCCTGTATCCAGGAACGGGAGACCTCGGAGATGTGTATCAGTCCCTGCATACCCGGGTACTCGTCTAGTTCGGCGTAGGCAGAGTTTTTATCAACATCCGTGATGGTCACGACAACGAAGTCGCCTTCATCCGGTTTTTCTTTGTACCAGCGCATATCTGACCGTTGAAAAGTGAGCTTTAAAAGCGAAACGTTGTTATCCGAGCAGCGCAAGTACCGGACCTGCGGCAAACTCGAACAGTAAGATGTTCACAAGGACGTTGCCCGCCGCGTACGGCAGGTACCGGGCGACAGCTCCGGGCGTGAATATCGCGGTAAATATGGTGAACGCCACGTGGAGCGCCACTGTTATACCGATGCCCGTCATAACGACAGCTGAGGGGCCGAGTATGCCAGCTACAGCGCCTGCTACCGCGTAGCTTGGCACCACCCAGAGAACATAGACACCCATCTGCTGGCCGACTATCATCTGGAGGAGCACGAGAACGAAACCTGCGATGGCGCCGTTCACCGGGCCGAACACCATGCCGGCAAGTATGACTGTGAACGTGGTCATCTCTATTCCGCTCCAGCGGAAATCAAAAATCGATATCAGGTAGGCGACTACTGCAGAAGCCGCGACCAGAGAGGCGAAGACCGCGAACTCGGTGAAGTATATTATAGGAGCGACTACCAGTAAAGCAAGTAAAAGCGTCCTGAGAGAGGCTCTATCTCTTAAACGGTCTTTTGTAGCTCGGGAAAGCTCTCCAGCTTTCTGTCTTAACCTGCGCTCTAAAGCATCTCTCACAGTTGCTTAACAGGTCTGAAGAAATAAATCATTCAGGGCTGAGGCTTTCAACGACTTCTGCCTCAAGTTCGACCTTTCCACCGGTCGGAACTGCAAGCGTTTCGCTGCAGACCAGGCACTGTACTTCCGTAGATGCCCGGGAAAATATGTTCTGCTCGTTACCGCATTCCTCGCACTCTACCCTATAGAAATCTCGCGCCATCAGTTTCACCGCTCGATTTCGAGCTTTGATGTTCTGATGGGCTCCCTAGGTTTGTGCGACTTGCCGCATTCCTTGCAGGTGTACTGCAGGTCCTTCTTCTCCGAGGTCGGGTTCTTTCTACCGCGAGACCTGATAGCCGGGTTCTCGTAGGGGAACGAACCGTAGCCGTGGTCTATCTTTCTCTGCCTCTTCCTGAACTTCTTCCTGAAGGGAGAGTCCTTTCTGTTAGTGACCTCCTTCACGGTCTGCTCGGTGTGTGCGTCGCAGTGCGGGCAGTAACGCCTCTGCTCTTTTGGAATCTTGACCATAGTATCCGGAGCGAAGTTAAACTTTAAAAGTACTGGCTCGGGCCATCAAACGATGTCCGTACCCGGCGCATCTCTTGGATTCCGAAGATTCTCTACCGTCCCCTCGAAAACCCTTGTCGGGATGTCCGACCGCGTGATGATCTTTACCGCGGTCTCGTCGACCAGCTCGTAGCTGCCGGGCTCGTTGTCGCCCGCCACGATTTCAAGCAGTTCAGAGGCGGTTACTTCCTCCAGCTTCTCGGCACCGTTCTCGTCAGGGTGGCGGGTATAGACGCCGTCAACGGTCGTGGCGATATAGAGCTCCGCCTCAAGTAGCTCGGCGGCGGTCGCCGCAACTGCGTCCGTCGAGTAGCCGGGCGTCAAACCGCCCATGACCACGTCCTGGCCAGTCGCCGCGGCTTCAAGTATCTGGTCCGCGGTCTCCGGTATGCCAGGGTAGGCGTCCATCGCCGCCGATAACGTGCGGGCGTGTAGTCGCGTAGCTTTGATGCCGACGAGGTCGCGCTCGCCCTTGTTAGTAATGTTTTCCAGCGCATCCTGGTACCTGGAGAGTTCGCCGGCACCGGTCACAACCAGTATCTGTTCGTCGCGTTCCAGCGCCTCTGCCAGCTCGTCGAGCCGGCCAAGGTTGTCGCGGATTATCGAGCCGCCGATTGAGAAGATCTTCTCTACCATCGGAAACTCACCGACGTTTCTCGATTCCAAGAAAATCTCTGATTTTCGTCATTCTATTCAGCTTTCTCCGCGTTGCCGCGGTTGATGAGTATCTCTGCATTTTCCTTCGGCACCTCGGCTTCTTCGCCTTCCTCGAACGGGCCATACGTCTCAAGGTCGGTACCCATGAACTCTGGAACTTCCGAGGTTATCTTGACCACGACCTCGTCCTCCTCATCCTCGAGTTCGTCTTCATCCTCGCTCTCTTCGGCCTCGTCTTCCTCTTCGTCTCCTTCGTCACTCTTCTCCGGTTCCTGGAGGTCAGGGGTCTCGACCATGCCGCTGTCTATCCGGTCATCGAGCCGGTCCCGGTGCTCGCTGAACTGTTCCTTCATGTCGAGGAAGAGCTGTTGCTCGGTCGGCAGAAGATTGAGCTCGGACGCATCCACACCCGACTTGACGGCGAGTCTGGCGTTTTTGACTATCTTTTCTTCACGCAACCCGATTATCTTGTCGAAGACGCGTTTGGCATTCCGGTACTCCCGGCCTTCACCCGATACTTCTTTCTTGGTCTCCAGGTAGTCTGCCACCTTCAGTACAAAGCTATCGTCTAACTCTGTCAGCTCCTCCTGTCTTGACTCCTGTTTCTGTATCTTCCGAAGCTCCGAGAAAGTTATCGCGTCTTCAGCCATCTATCGGTGAAGTAGTTCTGAAAGATTTTTATCAGGGTCGATTTAGAGAGAATAATACCGCAATCGTGAAATAAATTAAACCCATTCTTCTTTCCGTGACAAACTCTCAAACGCTAGATATTAACGAGAAAATCGACATATTTCTCGACCATCAAAGCCAAAGGCTTGAGGATATCTCTAACAACGCTATTGACTTTATAAGAATTAATTTATTGATAGTAGGTCTCTTCACACCAATCCTAGCCACCCTTCTCAGAGAGAATTTCAATCTACTAGCACTATTGAAATCCCCTTTCACACAAGCTTCTCTAACTGTCTGGGCAATTTCTATGATTATTGCAATCACGATATATAGAAAGGCTAAACTGACCTCTATGTCTAGATTCGATACACTAGAACGAGCTATAGTTGAAGGATGGCGGGATACCGACTTAAGAGATGAAATACTAGCAGATAATTCATATCAAAACCTGGTCGACAACTTGTTGAGAAGGATGAGTGTAACAATAGTTCTCTCTTTGTTTACAGTCTACTTTTTACTTATAGGCGGTATAGATTCGCTTACAGAGATTGGTAATGACGTCCGCCTCCTACTTCTCATTCCTGTAGCAAGCTATACTGTTCTGATGCTGTTTATCGACACTCAGAATCACAGGAAAAACATACTCCAAAAGCTAAGTACCGCTATAGAGCCTGATAAAGAAGAAATCATAATCCACGGGAAAAAATACAC
>CAZEKI010000037.1:0-7646 GCA_964512895.1 uncultured archaeon | reverse complement strand
CTAGATTATTTGACTGAAAATACATCTGAGATTAAAGAAGATGTTGAAGAGCTTATAGACCATATATACCAAAAATATGACCTTCTCAGGGCGGTTGACGAGGCAGATACATCTTCTGATTCCTAGAACATAAGAAAGATCAACTCTAAAGAATAATTACTAGGAAAATCTCCTAGGGCTATAAAGTAAACTTAGGAAGCCCCGAGTGGGATTTGAACCCACGACCTGCCCCTATCCTAACCTGAAGCGCTCCGGCTTCATGGTCATCCGCGGTCCACTCTCAGTCACTTCGTTCCTTCGAGTCCTTAATCCGGGACTCGAGCGAAGCGAGAGTGGAACCTGTTGAACCACAAGAGGAAGGGTTTCCTCTTAGGCGTACAAGGGGGCCGCTCTAGCCAGGCTGAGCCATCGAGGCAACTGGCGGTATAGAAGTCTTGAACCGGTTAACAGTTAAATAATTGGAGTCCGGGAGTATCGGTGATGGAGTGGGAGTACGATATCACGTCGGATTTCTCCGAGCTTGAGAGCTGGGAACCAGAGGGGGAGAAAGTGGCGGTCGGTTTCCGGCCTTCCGGCGAGCTTCACGTCGGCAATCTGCTGTCGATAGCCTATGCAGCGGTGATAGCCGAAGAGCTGGGTCTCGAACTTGACCTGATGTGCTGCGACACTGACTGGTCGGCTCATATCCACCAGCAGTACATGCCTGAGGAACGTGACGTGATGAGACTGTTCTTCAAACGAGACTGTCCCTGCGGCAGGCACGAGAACCTGCCGGAACACCGGATGGACGAGCTTGAGCCGTTTCTCGACGGTCTTCGCGAGGCGCTGGATATCCGGTTCGAACCCGGGTATCTGACAGAGCTCCAGGGCGATAAAGACTATACCGATGCCCTAAGAACCGTGCTTGAAAACATGGAGGAGTTCGACCGAATTTTCGGCGGTGGTTTCAGGAGACGCTACAGGAGCCCGATAGTTAATGTCTGTAACGGGTGCGGTGACTCTCACTCCAAAGGCGCGCCTTACTCAGTTGATACAGACGAGCTTGTTTTTGCTTGCCGGAACCCGGAGTGTTCCCGTGGCTTTGCCTCCGGAAAACTTTCCCAGGAAATCGGAGTCTACTATCTTGTCGACCCTGTACGCGATTCTTCTCGTGACGTCGCAGTACATGTCTTCGGCGGCGACTACAGGGAAGCAGAAAAGGAACAGGTAACGCCGAAGGTGCAGAAAGTGGCGAAGATTACTGAGCTGGCAACAGGGGGGACCCCGGCTTACTTCCTTGGGCCTATGATAGCGGACGAGGAGGGCAAGCCGCTCAGCAAGTCGAAGGGTACAGGAAAGACGGTTTCCGAAATCGATGATCTAGAAGAATACGGACAGAGAATCGCGGATAAAATAAAGGAATGGCTGGGAGAGGAGAAAAGATACCTTTCCGAGGCCGATTTAGGCGTCTGAGGCGTCCACGTCGTCCGGGACATCAGGGCCTCGGTCCTTGATTTCCCGTTTCTTCTTGTCCTTTATGCGGTAGACGTTGACCGACCTTCCGCACTCCGGGCATTCAATCCACCATGGACGCGAACCGAGTTCCTCGGAGCCCTCCCAGTCGTTGTCGCAGTAAGGACAGTGGATATGGAAGTGGTATGTCTCGTTGTCATAGGAGAACATCTGTAGCCTTCCTGTTTCCTCTCCTTCATCGTTCTCAAGTTCGCGGTTGGTCACGTATTCCGCCCGGTCGTAGTCTATTTCCTTCTTCATAGTATTATCAGAACCAGTGTTTAGTTTAAAGCTTTTTGAATCATGTCAGCATCTCGCGGTAGACGAGTTCCGCATCCTCGTCTTCTATCTCGATTTCTATTCTCTCCTGGCCTCCGATGTCGCCGACCGCCTTTTCAATATTCAGCGCTTCTTTCGGCTCGTCAAACCTCAGATGCTTTATGTCCGGGTTGTACCTCTTAAGCTGTTTCAGGTCCCAGATGCGCTCAGTGTCGAGCACCCTGAGGTCGTATCCGTCTATGGTCGCCAGCAGTGCCTTGACCGCGTCCTCACGTGACTCTAGCCGGGCGTATGCCTGTTCCTGTACAGGCCGGCCATGGAGGCCCTCGTGTTCCTCTCCATTGACCCTGTAGCTCTCTATGCCTGGCGTCCTTCCAAGCATGTCCGGGTCTTCCAGCTCCACGGTTAGTTTACCGTCGCTGATTTCTACTGACTCGACTCTTTTTTCTATGTTCTCTTTGAGCTGTTCCGGCTTCTCTGTAGGTTTTATCTCTGCTTTCATACTGGCCTGTTGGCGCCGAAAGCTTTTATTTCAGGTAACCAAAAGCTTAGTTGATGAAGCTGTTCGACAAGATAAGAGATGAGGAATCTGACGAAGTAGTCCTCCGGTCAAGTGGAGAAGCAGAAGAGGAGGATGACGGCAGCCTCAGGAACGAGGTGGAGGAAAGGCTGACAGATACTTCGAGTACGTCCAGCACCTCTTCAAAGATAGGTTCGGCCTCAAGCTCTTCGAGTTCTTCTGATAGCTCCGGTAGCTCAGGTGGTTCTGCGCTTCCTGGGATGGGTACGACCGGTACCAGTTCGTCTTCAGGTTCGTCGAGTTCACTTTCAAGCTCGAAGTCTGTCGATATCGAAGATATACATAAGCAGAACAAACAGATAATCAAGCTCCTTGAGGATATCAAATCCGAGGTAGGTGGAAGCTCGAATGAGCTATTATGATAACGTGAAAGACTCAATAAAAGACAAAGAAGGCTCGGGTTCAAGCGGCTCAAGCACCCCGAACTTTGACACATTGAAAAAAGCGGCTGAAGAGACCAGCAACCAGGAGGAAGAGGAGAAAGGAGACGACACCGAGATAGAGGTGCTGGAAGAAGGTCTTGGACGGTCCACCACGAACCAGTCCGGGCAAAGCTCATCCGGTTCTTCCCAGACCGATGCCCGGTCCCGGAATCAGAAGCCAGAACAGAACGTGAATGATACCGCTCCTGTCCAGCAGAGTTCTTCTCAAAGACAGCAGTCCTCAAAGGATACCTCTGGTCTAGAGGAGAAACTGGATAGAATAATCGAGCAGAACGACAGGATGATAGAGATTCTGGAGAGCTTCGGTAGCTAGTCTATACTACTTCTACCGTTATCTTTCTCCGTCCTTCGTCAGTAGTATCGAGTTCTTGTCGGAGCTTGATCTCCAGTTCCATCTGTTTCATGGATTCGGTTTCGAAGAACTCCATCTCGAGCCTGTTGTCCGTTGTAGGTTCGATTTCTACTTCCTGGCGGCCCTTGAAGCTGAGTCCTACCTGGCCGTCCCGGATTTTTTCGGCGAAGTTCTCGAGAAAGTTGGCAAGTTCTTCGTTCGTGAATTCAAAGTCAAGCTCTACCTCTTCCTGTGACATAAGCAGTCTTGAGGGGTGAACAGTTTTATTTTTTAAGGTATTTACTCCTGCGTCTTCTCCAGTTTCCTGGCGAGCCAGTGGTCTTCCTCTTCAAGCTCTCTTATAGCCTCGATGGCGAACAGGTAACCTGTGCCTATCATGACCAGGCCAAGAACCGCCGGACTGAAGTCCGCCAGGCCGATAAGTGGTAGCAGGTTGGATACTACCAGAAGCACTCCCAGAACGAACAGCGTAAATGATGCGGCTACTTCCTGCGTTGTTGACAGCTTCTTGAATCCAAACCGGTCTTCTTCGCTCATTTTTTCACCTTATTCGTTTTCGTTCAGCTCCTCGGTGTCCAGGTCTCTGTTCTTGGGGTCGAAAGCCGATGGAAGGTGTATGTGGTACTTGCCTTCCCGCTTTCTTATAACCAGAGGTATCTCCTGGAGCAGTCGAGAGACGTTTATGTTGTAGACGCCCTCTTCCTGCACCCTGATCGAGTCTAGGTCGAACTCGAATTTAATGTTTTCTCTCTCCTCGACGCCTTCTTCCACCATTTCCTGGATATCCTGGGTGACCTCTTTCTTTTCCTCCTCGGTCATCTCGGCGTCTTTCTCGTACATGAAGAGTGACGAGCCGCATTCACAGCCGTCTATAAGCTCGTCAGAACCGTCGTCGTACGTCTTCCCGCAGTTCATGCATCTGTGTGGCATCGGTCTAGCTGCTGTCCTCTTCCAGTTTTGCGAGGAAAGACACGGAGTCCTTCTCTTCCTTGATTTTCTCCATGACCCGGGAGTTGCCGACAATTGTGAGGCCTTTCCTGTACTTCTCGTTCAGGACTTTGTCGTAGAACATGCTTTTGGCTTTCTGCAGCCGGGAGCTGTCGGCCTCGAAACCCATGAATTCGACGCCGGGAAAGTCCTCGTCGACCTCTTCCATCGAGTTCTCTATAAGCCGGCGCTTCTCTTCTGGGGTCCAGGCCTCCTCTAGGACGAGAACTGCGTTGTCTTTGACCTTATCAAGTATGAATTCTAGCTTATCATCGAATTCGTCCTCGGACAACCCTTCTTTTGAGAGAAACTCTATGGTGACTCCGTCATCTGCCATTAACTTAACCTTTCGATTATTTCCTCATAAAGTTTGTCGATATTGGTGCCTTCCTTGGCCGAAATCTCTATTACTGGGTGCTGAGGGAACGCGTCTCTCACCCTCTTCGGGTCCGCATCGTCAAGGTCTATCTTGTTCGCCACGACGAGGATAGGGATATCTTTGGCCTCCAGGTTTCCGATTATAGTGACGTTGACCTGTGTATACGGGTCCTCTGTCGCGTCGAAAATCACGAGGCAGGCGTCAACGTTGTCAAGGTGCTTGATAGCCTCTACGATTCCTTTAGTCGCTTCCTTCGCCCGGCCTTTGGCCTCTTCCTCTTCCAGTCCGTGCTCGGTGAAGTCCTTGAAGTCGACGTTGGTGGAGATTCCGGGCATGTCGAGCAGGTTCATGTTGATAGAGCGGCCGTTGGCCTCTATGGTCGCCTTCTCCTTCTTCTCAACTACCCGGGTCTCGTGCGGGATTTCTGATACGTCGCTCATCTCTTCGCCTGTGAGGTCGAGCGAAATCTGGTTGGCGAGCGTTGATTTACCGGCGTTAGGCGGCCCGTAGATGCCTATACTTACGTCGTCTTTTCCGGAATCACTGAAGAAATTGCTGAAAAGCTCCTTTAGCCTGCTAATCATTTTGACACCAGATGATAATAAATCTGCTTTTTACATATAAAAACCCAACGACGGATTATCCTGCGGGTACGGTCACCGTTCGAATAATAAAGACGGGGGAGGAAAAAACCGGTATGAAGACGGAAAAGGGCGTTATACTGGTCGTATACAAGGAATCACACGGTAGCCGGCGGTTTCTGGTTCTGAAACGGACCAAGAACTGGGAGGGCTGGGAGCTGCCTAAAGGCCATCTTGAGGACGGCTATGAAGGCACTGTCAGGCTTGAGCTTGCCGAGGAGGCCGGTATCGACGAGGAACAGATAGTCGATATCCAGGACATGGAGCGGGAGGTTTCCTGGACTTTCGAGGAGGCCGGAGAAGAGATTCAGAGGGAGTACAGAGCGTATCTGGTCGAGGTGGACAGCGACGCTATTGTGGACGTTTCCCAGAATCCTCACGACGAGCACGAATCAGGGTATTTCTTCAACTACGATGACGTTTACTCTCTGCTGACCTATGACGACCACCGCGAGCTGTTGGAAGAGGCGAGGGAAACTCTGGAGTAACTTGTTGATTTTTAACGCTGGAGCCCAGTTTGAAAGAATGTGGTACAATGACACAGCCCGATGAGATGCTTGAAGTCTACCAGTTCGAAGGATGCCCGTTCTGCTCTAAAGTAAGGCAGAAACTCACAGACCTTCAAATCGACTTTATCGCGAGGACTGTAGATCCGAAAGGCGACCGGGAACGTGTCGAGGAGGTCTCAGGTCAGACTGGTGTGCCGGTGCTTGTCGACCCTAACACCGATACTGTGATGCCGGAGAGCGACGACATCGTGGAATATCTGGAAGAGCAGTACGGCTAGATGTCCGAGAGGATTTCTCTCATGTCTTCTTCTTTTACCCTTCCTGTCTCGTACTGCTCTGCCTCTTCGATTATCCTTCTGAAACCTGCCGGTATATGCCCTGGATTGGAGGCAAGGTGGCTGTAGTCGAGTGTGAACTCTTCCTCTGACATCTCCATCCCGAAATATGTGTTGGCGGCTTCGACAAACTGTTCCGTCGCGTCTTCTACCCGTCCTGTGCCCTGCCGGAAACTGCCTTTTGTAAGGTATCTGTGAAGTCGGGAGTAGGCTTCGTAGAATTCCTGGAACTGCTGTTCTCTCCGGGCCAGACCGTAGAGATGAGAGAACAGTTTTAGTTCTCCGATATCGGGTTCAACATCTTCTGCTCCCTGGCTTAAATCGTCTACAACCTGGTTTACAAACTCGCCAACTTCTTGGTCGACAGCCATCAGTAAACCGTTAAACGTACGGCAGCCTTAAATTTGTTACTGTCGGGTAGGTGCAAGACCTTGTGGCTTGGCAGAGGTATAGGAAGAAGAGATGGACCGGCCCGGATTTGAACCGGGGATCTCCACGTTATCAGCGTGGCGCTCTAACCTGGCTAAGCTACCGGTCCAAGGGTTACGCTCCTTGGACGCAATAAGCCATTCAGAGAATGGCTTTCGGGGGAACGTGATGTTGTTGTAGATAAGTTTGTGAGTATAAGGATTTTTAATGGCATTGATTACGGTTTGTTTTTAATCCGACTAGGAGAAAGTAAAGTCTGTGGGCCTTAACGAGGAATATAGGGACGAAGTGGAGGACATAGAGTCCTCTCTAAAGAACAAGTTTTCCAGGCATCGGGCGCATCGCCTCAAAGTGGCGCTAGACAACATAATGCCCTTTACCCTACTGCTAATAGCCTTTGTTCTCATCTTCGAGTTCCTGGTCCCGATAACCGCGAGGATGGAGGTATGGATTAACAGGGCTAACTGGGCTCTCATCGGCTACTTCGCTCTAAGACTGGCTGTAGCATTCCGGCTTTCGCGTTCCCATCACGAGTTCATGCACCAGCACTGGCTCGACATACTGCTTGTCGTTCCTGTGGTATCGATGTTCCAGGAGATACGGATGGGACGTTACGCCCTTGAAATGGCTGAAGCCCCGATGGTAGGCCGCTTCACAGCCGGCCAGACCACATTTCCAGCTGCGACTAGGAACGCTGCCAAGCTTACACGGATGGCACGGATACTCAGGCGGAGCGTCTAATCGAGCTCCCGGCTTTTATTCAAAGGCGTACTCGTTACCGTCGACCATGATTACACCACCGCTGTCCATGTAGACCTCGTGGCCGTTTACATCATACCTGAGTTCCCACTCGCCACTATCGTGTTCGTAGAGATTGTGGACGGCATCCGGGTCGATATGGTCGTAGAGGTTGAAATCCGTTTTTGTCGGCTCTACTCCTTCAGCCTCGGCAAGAGCTTCTACAACGGCGGTTGTGAAACGTTCCGGACTTATCGAATTATTCGAATCCATTACCTCCTACTTCTACTTGCCTATTATATAATCAGATTATTGAGTATTGTATATTGATTTCTATAACTATCGCCATGGTAGAATGGAATATTGCTAAAATATCTAATATCGTTGCCACGTTTGAGCCTCTCATATCGATAGTTCGATATAGAGCTATTCGACCTTTACTTGTAGTGCGTCGTATAGTGATTCGACAGTTCCACCACTCCC
>CAZEKI010000036.1:0-7918 GCA_964512895.1 uncultured archaeon | reverse complement strand
AGGTAGGAGGCGAAGGCTTCATCGTATCCGTGGGTGGTGTAGACTTTGTCGGGGTCGACCTGTTTGACCAGCGACACCAGGTCTTCAAAGTCGCAGTGGTCGGAGAACGGGAAAGTGGTGTCGTAGCCGCCGCGGTATCGGTAGGAGTTGTTTACCGCCCAGCCGGAAAATCCTGCCTTGACGCCGTCTGTCTCTTCTACAAGCTGGTTTATTGAATCGTCTCTGGCGAGACGGGTGGGGCCGATGAAGACTCCGCTGTCTTCCAGTACTTTTTTGTTCCTGGAGTATGGAACCGCGCCGAATTCGAGGTCGGTGGCATCCTCTACGACTTCGTTCATCTCGATGACGTTGCTGTCAGCGACTATCGGCCGGTCAGTGGCTTCGCGTACAAGGTGCTGGATTTTCTGTGCCTTGCCGAGCGAGTAGGCGAACAGGAAAAGCGGCCGGTCGTCGTTTGCCGCGACCCAGTTTTTTATCCTGGATTCGATTTCTTCCTGGCGGGGAAAAGTGTACGCCGGGATTCCATAGGTCGTCTCGAGTATCAGGATATCCGCATCTACCGGTTCAAAGCCGTCGATGTAGACTCTGTCCCGTGTAGAAACGTCGCCGGTGTAGAGCACTCTTTCCTCACCTCTGATAAGAGCTGCTGACGAACCGAGTATGTGGCCGGATGGCACCAGCTCTATGTTTTCTGCCTCGCTACGGTGGTCGAACTCTGTCCCTGCTCTTGCCCTGCACAGCGCCGCTGTAAGGTCTGAGCAGATTATCTGGGAGTCTTCATGCCGGTGCATGTGGTCGAAGTGTGCATGGCTTACAACGTTGAAGTCGCCCTGAGAGCTACGGCTGTCCAGCAGTATTTTACCGCCGGCCTCAACTTCTATCCCGTCTTTCTGTCGTATCACCGTATCAAGTTAATAGGCCTCAGGACTCAAATCCCTGCTGGTTTTTCCTTGTATTTTATATACCGAGGCTGTCAATTCTCTAACAGCATATGATAGACGAGAGCCAGATAAACGTCGACCACGACGACCTCATGGCCGTATCGAAGCCGCTTTTCTACGGCTTCGTCTTCCTGACAGGTATATCCATCAACATGGAATCGATGGCCTCCAGCACGTTCCTCGGTCTATCTGTGCTGTTCTCGCTGACGTTTGTATCCGCAGGTCTTGCAAAGAGTCTAGAGAACGACTGGCGGGCATTTCTTGAGGTCATTGCGCTTCTGACACTGCTGATAGGAATCTTCTTCGCATCTTTCCTGACAGCCAGTTTCTCGCTGCTGGTCTGAAACCGCTAGAGGTAATTTAAATCTGTGGCTGCTATGGGATACTATCAAGGGGGTGTAGCTCAACCCGGGAGAGCGACCGCCTCCAGAACACTTGCTTGTTTTGGAGGGATGAGGGATACCGTCTCGTCTTGCAGTGACGGCACCCGATGATTAATCCCGTAGGAGATAGCGGTAGGTTGCAGGTTCAAATCCTGCCGCCCCCAACTGGTTACGCTCAGTTGACACGCAATGACGGGTTCTTGGGAACCCATCCCTTTTTCTATATCTGGCAATCGTCGCATCTGACATCCAGCGCTGCCCGGTTGATTTTCTCGAGGATAGGGTTTCCGGGTAGAAGCTTGTCTGTATCCGGGAGGTCGAGAGGTGAGTCGTGGTTGAAGCCGCGACTTTTCATCTCTTCTACTACTTCTTCGTGCCTGCGTTTGAGTTCAGTAAGGTCGACCTGGCCGCGTATCCAGTGCCCGTGGACGATACTCTCTCCGTGGGGATGGTTCGCCAGCGTACCGGCTTCCTGGTGTAGCTCTCTGTGAAGTCCGAGAAGGTGCTGGTCGCATAGTTTTTCGGCGGGTACACCTATCCACATGTTGGTCATTCTAGACCGTAAAACACCTGAAATCTTTAAAAGATTCTTCTAGAAGCCTTAGATATGGCAGAAAACGACTATGAGGAAATTCTCAGTGGCACAGTACAGGAGGCCAAGGATGCCATAGGGGAGCTTGACGACCCTGACTACAGCGAGCTTCTTTCCCTGGAAGAAGAAGGAAAGGACAGGAAAACGCTGAAGGAATGGCTTGAGTCGCAGATCGAAGAGGCAGGTGAGGAAGAAACAGAAGAGGAAGAAGTAGAAGACCTCGACGAAGTGGCTCAGGAGCTTGCAGAGCAAGAGAGTTCGCCGGTTTCTTCACCGCTGCTTTTGGGCGGTGTACTCGCCGGTCTGCTTGTAGGTTTGCTCGTGGGCTACACTTTCTCCGGTCCCGCAATGGGTCCACAGGAAGCCAGTCCACAGCAGGTACAGCAGGATGTCATGTCCCTTGTCTCAGGAGGAGGCTTCAACGGCACAGTTGAGGTCAGCCAGTTCGAGAGACGGCACGGCATGTACTACCTGAACGTCACTATGGCACAGGAGACAGCCAACCAGACAGTCAGCAGAAGCCAGACAGCCTACGTGACGCTTGACGGCGAGCTGCTGTTCCCTGAGGTCCAGAGCTTCACTTTCCAGAATCCCATCCGTATCCAGGATGTACTTTCCAGGGAAGACGGAGACGAGACCGAGGCCAACGAGACCAGCCAGTAACGCCACATATTTTCTTCTCTTCTTTCTTGTTTTAAGCCAGAAAACAGGTCTCAGGCAAAATATGTTTAACCTTCAGGCCGCATACGTTTCTAGGTGATTCTCTATGGCTGAACAACATGGTTTGATGAAACTTCCGTATGAATACGACGCTCTAACACCCCATATCTCAGAACAGGTGCTTGAATGGCACCACGACGTCCACCACCAGGGCTACGTCAACGGCTGGAACTCTGCTGAAGAAGGACTCGAAGAACAGCGCCAGAACGGCGACTTCTCCAGCACAGGTTCGCTGCTGAGAAGCTTCACCCACAACTTCTGCGGCAACGTGCTCCACAACCTGTTCTGGAACAATATGAGTCCTTCCGGCGGCGGCAGGCCTGAAGGCGAGCTGCTGGAACGTATAGAAGACGAGTTCGGCTCCTACCAGAACTGGAAGAACGAGTTTGTCGAGGCGGCGAAAGCCGCGGGCGGCTGGGCTTTACTCGTCTACATCCCGTACAGCAACGAGCTCCACAACGTTGTGGTCGACAAGCACGACCAGGGCGCGGTCTGGGGCGCTCATCCAATCCTCGCGGTCGACGTCTGGGAGCACAGCTACTACCACGACTACGGACCGGATAGAGGAGACTTCATCGACAACTTCTTCGAGGTTGTCGACTGGGACTCGGTGGCCGAAAATTACCGGGAAATGGTAGAAACCTTCGAGAGCTAGCTGCTCTCACTTTTCCTCCTTTTTCTATTCAGTACTTGGGGTCGGCACCGCTTTTCTCCAGGACACGGTCATCGATGTAGTCCCTTATGGTCTGCCATTCATCGAAACCGTCCCGTTCCTCCGGGAAGCTCTGGTAGTGCTCCCTCGTCTCGTCAGCAAGCTGCTTCACCGGGTAGAGCTCGGCTATGACTTCGTTCGCCCGTTTCTGGCTGGTATCCAGCTGGTCGAAACCGTCTACCAGGGGAGCCTTGGCTCTCAGGAAGTGCCGTATATTGTTCCAGGCAAATCCGGCACCTATCTTTGCCACGTCAACCCCGTCATATGAACCGCCCTTGCCGCTGATGCCATCCATCATAGGCTCCACAGGCAGCAGTGCAACTGCACCCCGTAGCTCGTCGAGCTCATACGCGCTTCCAGCGACATTGAGGACGTCCTGTGCGGCAAGCTTTGCGCCCTCGCCGTGTTCGGAGAAGATGTAGTGGTTGTGCTCCCATAGACGCTCCTCGGAAACATCTCCCTCGCTGACCGCTTCAGTTGCTATACGGCCGGCCGAGTGGCCCGAGATGGCAGCACCAGTTATGCCTTTTCCGGTAGTGGGACTGACCATGCCTGCTGCATCTCCAACAGCGATGTATCCCGGTGCGACCGCAGAATCCAGAGGACGTCTGAGCCCGAGAGCGGAGCCAAGCTTGTCCTCTGTTCCCAGCGTCTTCTTCAGCCAGGCACCGTCGTACTCTGGCCGGTTTTCAAGGTCTTCCTGTATTATTCCCGGCATCTCGAGGGGCTCTTCCGACATCTGGAATCCTAGTCCAACGTTTATCTCGGTGGATGTTCGGGGGAAGTACCAGTAGTATGCCATACCAGTGTCCGCGCCAGGCACAGGCTTCACGACTATCGCGTCGTCGTAGTCAACAGGCTGCTCGGTCTCCACTATCTCTCTGTACGCAGAACCAAACTGCTGGTAGTTGGGGTTCTCGAAATGTGTGCCGCCTTCAACATCCAGTTCATCGAAGTCTACAAAGTCCTGCATAACGGAGAGTGCACCGCCAGCGTCGATAACCAGGTCGGCCTCAAACCTCACAGGGTTGCCGTTACTTACGGCCTCGACACCCTCTACCTTGCCGTCCTGTATGGCGTCGTTGGCAACTGTGTCATAGTATATTTCGGCTCCCTGTTCTGCGGCCTGGTCCAGAAGCGCCTGGCCCCACTCGTAGCGGTCGACCACGTTTCCGGGATTGTCGGCAAAATCCACGACCTTCTTCACGCCAAGCTCTTCGTCCCAGTACTCTCCTTTCTCGATATTGAAATCAACGCCAGAGCGTTCAGCAACCTCCTCCATGTCAAACGGTCCTGGGAACTCTTCCTCGTTAAACGGGTTGTGTACTGCGTCCCCACACGCTACATGTCCGCCTTCTTCTTCGGACTTTCTCTCAAGGACGGCGACTTCAAGGCCCTCTGATGCGGCCTTTCCCGCCGCGAACGTTCCTGAGGTTCCACCACCAACGACGACGATATCATACTCTTCTGTCTGCGCCATACCTTTTTTGGCCTGCAAAGATTGAAATTACTTTACAGCCCAAGAGAATCTATGAAAACGGTAATCGTTATCGGCGGAGGCGTCGCTGGTCTCCAGGCAGCGGTGTTCACCGCGAAAGCCGGGGAGGAGACTCTGGTGCTTGATACCGACGAATCTCTTGTCTATAACACTTCAAACATCCAGAACCTGATAACCCATGACTCCATCGCTGGCCAGGAGATACTGAAGCGGGGCCGGGAAAAGGTCGAAGAGTTCGGCGGCGAAGTCAGGGAGGAAAAGGTTGAGGACGTCGAGCGCGCCGATGACGGTTTCCAGGTCACGACAGAAGACGGCGAGTACGAGTCGGAGTACATCGTTCTCGCGTCTGCCGGCGTACACGACTACATGGACGGGCTCGACCTTAAGTTCGAGGACGGTGTTGAGGGTCCCTACATGATGGACGAACACGTCGTGACAGACGACTCGAACAGGGCCGCGGAAGGCGTCTACGCCGCCGGGCTTACCAACTCCTGGGAGTACCAGACCTCGGTGGCTATAGGCGATGGTGCCAAGGCCGCGGTAAACCTCCTGACCGACAAGTACGGCGAACCGTACGAGGACCACGACACCTGATGGGCTACGAGGCAGTAATATTTGATTTCGACGGAGTCCTGCTCGACTCGGGTTTCGACGGTTACAAATGGGCCAACAGAGCCCGGCGAGAGGAGGCCGAGAGACGCGGCTGGGATGTTGACTTGGACGGTTTTGAAAAAGGTATCTTCGAGCCGCACCACGCTGACGACATAGCTCCTGTTCTACAGGAGAGAGGTATTAACTGGCGTCAGCTCCGCCTGCTTGAGGAAGCAGTTGCAGAGAGAAAGGTCGAGCTGGTGAAAGAAGGCAGGATAACGCTTTTTCCCGGTGCCGAGGAAGTTCTCGGGTCTATCGACCTGCCGATGGCTGTGGTCAGCAACGCCTACGACAACGCACTTGACCTCATCATCAGGCACCTCGGGCTCGACGAGGACTTCGACTTCTGGACCGCTCCTGCGTTAGCCGAGATAGAGTCGTACCGTGAACGGATGAAGCCGGAAGCGTTTCTTGTCGAGTATGCGATGGAGGAGCTTGAAGTAGAAGATGCGGTCATGGTCGGTGACCAGGTCGAGGACGTGTTAGCGGCGGAGAAGGCAGGTATCGACTCGGTGTTCATAGACCGGGGTTACTATGATGTTCCAGCGTCGGCAGATTACAGGATAGAGTCGCTCAGGGAGCTGCCAGAGATAGTTGACTAACCTGCATTATCCACAATTTTCTCGGCGCCTTTAACCAGTCTCGGTCCTGGCCGGTTGAGCAACGCATCATCGATGACATGGACGTTTCCCGTCTTTACTGCGGTAATGTCCTTCCAGTTCTCTCGCTCTGTCACTTCTCCTGTTTCGACATTTTCTCCCGCACCGCAGACGTTGAGAAAGATGTACTCCGGGTCGAAATTCTTGAGCTCCTCCAGTTCAAACTTCCTGCTTCTCTCACCTTCCTCAATAAAGTACTTGCCGCCAATTCTCTCGACGATACTTGGAATCCAGTTGCCGGACACCATCGGCGGCTCAAGCCACTCCTCGCAGTAGATTCTCGTGCCTGGAACTGAAAGCTCCTCAAGCCCCTCCTGCATCCGGTTCACGAGCTTTTCAGCTTCGTCCTCCTTCTCTACGGCCCGGCCGATCTCCTCTATAGAGTCGAAGACTTCTTCCAGTGTGTGAGGCTTTACCTGGACCACATCAATGCCTCTGTTTTCCAGCTCAGCCACTACCTCGTTCTGTAAATCGTCGGAGGCAAACGCAAAGTCAGGCTTGAGAGAGACAACTTTCTCGATTCTGAGGCCGGAGCTCCATCCGCCGACGCTTGGCTTTTCACGGGCCTCAGGAGGGTAGTCGCAGAGAGAAGTGGTCGCGACTACAGAATCTCCGGCTCCGAGCGCGTAAAGTATCTCGGTGTTTGACGGGGCGAGGGAGACAAGTTTCACGTATCTTTTATTGCGTCTCAGTTGTTTAACTCTTCTCCAACCAGGATAGACATGGATATACAGGACTGGCTACAGGTGAAGTTGTCTGTAATAAGGGTGTTATTTTAAACCCGTTATCTGTAGGGTATGGCACTTGCAGACCAGATAGCAGTGTTCCTTGTCGGCCTGGTGATAGGCGGTATAGGTATCTACATAGGAGCGAGAGCCGTCACCGGCGCGGACGGGTACCGCCATGCTATCGTGACCGCTCTAATAGGTGCTCTCGTATGGGCGATTTTCGGAATCATACCTATCATCGGGCCTGTGCTGGCGCTCCTGGCCTGGATAGCGGTTATCAACGCCAGGTATGAAGGTGGCTGGGTTGACGCAGTACTCATAGGGTTGACCGCGTGGCTTTCTACCCTGGTGATACTCTACATCCTGACCATCCTGGACATCACAGCCTTCCAGGCCGTCGGTATACCCGAGGCATGACAGCAGCGGAATATTCTTAATATTCGTCGCGCTTTCTTTCCACATGAGTTTCAGAGTAGGTGCACACGTTTCGACCGCAGGCGGGGCAGAAAAAGCTATTAAGAGAGAAGAAGAGGTCGGAGGCAACTGCGGCCAGATATTTGCGGGTTCGCCCCGGACATGGACAGTCGCCGAGTACAGCGAGGAGGAAGGCGAAAGCTTCCGGGAGAAACGGGAGGCCGCGGACCAGAAACCTTATTCGATTCACTCCACCTACCTTGTCAACCTTGCAACGCCAAAAGACGGGCTTTTCCAGAAATCGCTTGACTGTCTCCAGGCCGAGCTGGACGCTGCGGAAGCTCTCGGCGTAGAGTACGTCGTCTTCCACCCGGGCGCCCATACCGGCTCTGGAAGGGAAAACGGTATCGAACGTATCGCAGAAGGCATCGACTCTCTTGATATCCCGGACGGCGTTACCCTGCTCTTGGAGAACACCGCGGGCAAGGGCACCACTCTGGGCAAGACGTTCGGCGAGCTCCGGCAGATGATGGAGGCGACCGAGACCGATAACGAGAAAATCGGTGTCTGCATTGATACCTGCCACGCCCACGCCGCGGGCTACGAGTTCAGGACAGAGA